>JAKIWG010000043.1:0-1399 GCA_022750155.1 Thermoplasmata archaeon
GTCTACCCGGGCCTCTGGGCCCGCATCAACGCCTTCCTCGACCTCCAAGCGCTCTCCGTGGCGAGCGTGGCGGGCGAGGAGTTCCGGAAGGTCCCCCGGCCTCTGACCGGCCATGCCGCCCGCCTCGAGAGCGAGCTGGAGGCCGATTGATGGGCGACGGAACACCCGACGCGAAAGTCGGACTACCGGAAGACTCCGCCGCCTACTCCCACCTACCGGCGGGCCAGCGCCTGTATCACTTGCTCCTCGAGATGACAGCCGAGCAGATCCTGCGAGCGCAGCTGGCCCTCGAACCGGGCGACACCGAGGAATATCCGGTACTGGCCGAGCTTTGGACCGACGTCGACGAGCTCGCGGACTCGATGCTGGACGAGGACCCCGAAGATCCGGTCGCCACGGATTACCGCGCCCGTTGGAAAGCGCTGGACGATACCCACCGTGACCCCTCCTCGCGTAGCTGGGAGCTCACCCCCGCGGAGAGCCGCGTGCGGGCCCGCACGATCAAGCGGTTCATGCTGCGCGCCGGGCCCCTCTCGCTCCGCCGGCGGGAGGGGGAATCGTCCCGGGACTACTGGTCGGACGACGCGCGGGAGTTCCGGTGACGGAGTCTCCGGCCGGCCCCGGAGTGGCTGAAGCTCTGGCGCAGGCAATCTCGGCCGACCGGCAGACCGGTCCCGAGGCCGCGCGTGCGCTCGCCGAGAAGTATTTCCTGTGGCGGGCCACCCTGCCCGATCGGAAAGTCCAATCCTGGGAGGACCGAAAGGCCCGCCGGTACATTGAGGGCGTTTGGCTCTGGGAAGGGCGCCCGTCCGTCGTCTTCGCGGGCCAGGGCCGGGGCAAGTCCAACTTCGCCGCCTGGGTCATCGAAAAGGTCCTCGAAACGCGACCGGAATGGGACGTCTACACGAACCTCCCGTTTCCCTGGGACCCCGACGGAGGCGGCCCGCCGGAGTCGGAGCCTTGGGGCCGGATCCATCCGGTCCGTTCCTTGAGCGAGGCGCTCCGCGGGGCGGTCCAATCCGTTCGAATCGGACGGAAACCGGCCCTGGTCATCGACGAGATGGACCAGGCGGTCACCTCCCACGACTGGATGAGCGGGGACGGCCGGAGTTGGCAACGCCTCCTGAACATCGAGCGACACCTCCGACTCCGGGGCCCGCTCCTCGTCTACCACGCCTACCGGCACGTCCCGGTGGTCCTCCGCGAGGGCACGATGCTCAAGTCGATGCTCCAGGTCATCATCAAGGACGGACACCGGTGGATTGTCCGCCGGGAGGAGGAGGGGTTTCTCCAGATTCCGCCGACGGTCCTCCCCTACCTCGCCTACGGCCTCCGCGGGTTCGACGTCGACCTTGACGTGCAGGATCTCGAGCGACACCTCAGCGGGAGTTCCGAGGCC
>JAKIWG010000043.1:1499-5907 GCA_022750155.1 Thermoplasmata archaeon
TCGTAGCCCTCGGCGCGCTCGTGGTCGAGTTCCTCGCCCAGGACGCCCTAAGCCCGCTCTATGCCTCGGCCGTAATCCTAGTCCTCGTGGCCCCACCGGTCGAGGAACTCCTGAAGTTCTTCGTCTCCGGGGCGACGGGGGCGAACTTCGCCTCGGCTTCGGGCGCCGGGATCGGGTTCGCTGCCACCGAGAACGCCCTCTACTTCGTCGCGGCGTGGGGGGAGCCGACCGCTCTCCTCGTAGGGTTCATCGCACTCCGGGCGGTCACCGACCCCCTCCTTCACGCCACGGCCTCGACCCTGACCACCGTCAGTTGGCACGGCCGGGCCTGGGGACTTCCTGCGGGTATTGCCCTTCACATGGTATGGAACACTGTAGCGTTGATTGAGATGCTGATCGACCCGGCGGTCGGTCTCGCATTGATCGCCGTCGCGACGGTTTCGGTGGCGGCAATCCTCGTCAGCCTGCGGCGCAGCCGATTGGTCCAGGACACGCTCGACGACCGTTGGCGGATGGACCTGTGGACGGGGGCGCTGCGAGCGGCGGGGGCGGCATGATGGTCCGGAGGTAACTCGATGGAGAAGAAGTGGTCGAGGCACGTGGGGCACCTTGAGGAAGACGGGCTCCACGGCTGGTGTGCGGGTTGCCCTCCCGACGTGCGGCACCAAGCGATCGAGCGGACCGTCCGTGCCGATAGTTACGCGACGGCTGTCCGCCGCCTGAACTTCCTCGCGAACGTCGCCAACCGACGAGACAACGGAAGCCTGCACCGGGTCGCCCGGGAGGACGTCGAGTGGACCGAGCGGCAGGAGAAGGACACCCGGGAGGGTGAGGACGACACCCGGGGCAGTCAGGGGGAGTACCACCGGGTCCGTGGGTACCGAAGGGAGGCCGGCGAGCGGGTCCGACCCCATCTCGCTCGCAACCCCCGGAGGTAGAGCGGTGGGCGAACGTCGAACCGTGGACGGTGAGGCCGTCCACCGGCTTCGGGAGCTCGAGAGCCGGATCGGCGCACAGGAAAGATCCCTGCGGCAGTTCGGCGCCCCGCTCTGGGAAACGAACAACATCCGCGATGGCCGGGATGCGATCCAGCGCGCGATCGCCTCGCTGGAGGCCCGGGACTACGGGCGCTACAAGATGAACTCTCGGGAGGCCTACGAGCACCTACTTCTCGTTCGAGCTGGGACACGGCAGATCGACCGGGACCGGCAAGAGGTCGTCGAGATTGAGGCGCACTGGGAACTCGAGCACGAGGCGGGGGTGCCGGAAGACGACGACTCTGTCCGTCGTAGGGACCGGGTCCATCGGGTTCGGGCGTACCGGAAACAGGAGGGGGAGCCGGTGCAAGCACACTTGGCCCGAAATCCCCGGTCCGGTCGCAGAGCCAGAACGTCGAAGCGATGAACGGGTATCCCGGCCGTGAACGAACTCCCACCCTCGAAACCGACCCCCATCCATCGACACGCGCCGTGGGGGCGTGCCCCAAAGGCTGCCTTCGGTCCTGGCGTCTGGATTTCCGGCTCGGTCTTGAGAACGACGCTCGGGCTGTGCGGGCAGTCCTAGGCCGGAGAATTGAGCTTCGAGAGCCTACATGACCACCTATGCCCTTTAGGCGGACGTGGCCGGTCAGGGCACGAATCGATGGACCATGCCTAGTTGGACCATCCTCGCCGTGCTCGGCGCCCTCCTGATGCTCGGGGGATGGCTCTTCCTGGTCGCCAACGTTAGCGGACGGTGCGGGCCTGCCGACGTTTCGTGCAGTCTCCTGGACGATCCGATCCTCGGCCTCCTCGCATTCCTCTTCGGAGGCGTCTGCCTCGCGGCAGGCGTGTTCTGGTGGATCGAAAGGTCCTGGACTCGCCGTCGTGGCGGACGTGGCTGATGGGCTGGGTTTAGGGGCTCGTGGGCCGACGGAGAAGCTTGGTTGGCGCGTTAGACCCTGCCAGGTGGCGCTCCTGAAGGGGGCGCATTTGTGACGGACGGGTGAGGCGCGTCGCCGCGCCCTGGCGGACGACGTCCACGGGAGCGGATGACGAGGGTAAAGATGGACGCCGCAATAACTACTACGACGGCGATGGCGCCGAGAATCCAGCTCGACTCTGCCGATCCTCCGCTGGGGGAGCTGGAGGTAGCCCCGGTTGGCAGGACGAACGGATTTACAACGGCAGTCGACGTGGATGTTTCGCCGGACCCAGCCACCGTGCAAACCCAGCTGCCCGTGCAGCTATCGGTGGTGTTGAGGAGAAATCCGTAGGTGTCCCCAGGGGTTAGGCCCTGGACAAGATAACTCATGTCGGCCTGGTCGGTGACGGTTGTCACAGGGAATACCGCCGTTGTGCCACTCACCGGGGTGTGTTCCTCGGAGAGGACGTAGGAATCAAATTGGAGCAGGCCGCCGTATCTCGCGGGGTTGCTCCACGAACAGGCTACACTCGTGCTCGTCGCGACGACGCAACTCAAGCTTGAAATCGCAGGCTGGGTGAAGTTCGCGAAGTAGTAGGTATCCGGCCCGGAACAGGGGATGTCGATCAGTTCCCATTCGTTGGTTCCTGACCGGATATTGGTCGCCCAGTAGGAGGTTTGATTCTTCGGAGTAAGCCCGTAGGTGACTCCTTGCCAATGGCCATATGCAGGGTTGAGGTACTGAATGCTGTATCCACCAAAGCACGAGTCGGTCGACTCGAGCCAATCGAGGCTAATCGAGTACGGGTCCATCCCTGGCGAGTTAACCCATCCCGAGCCAGTGGCAACGCCGAGGGTCTGAGGCAATTCTTGCTGGCTACTGCTCAGGAGCTTGAGTCGTCCGTCGGCATTCATCGAAGGTGACGAAGCTCCCGGAGTCGGACAGATCGCCATGAGCACGATAAAGCAGACCGCGACTGCGGGAACCACTGCAGTCCCCCCACGACCCGATAGTAGTCGCGTCAACTCGAGCCCCAGGTAGATGCCGCGCAAGAAAAGCCCTCTGGAGATGGCCCCGACGGACCGACCGCGGTCCCGGCCTCCCGAGGCCCACTACCGAGCTCCCATAATGTAATTTCCCGACGGTGGTTGGCCTCCGGGCCGTCCGCTACCAACTAAGGAGTGCCCCCGTCGTCGAGTATGAAGTCTCGAAAGTGACGCTGGCCTCCGACCCCACCGAGGCGGATTCGGTGAAGGTGAGTGCGTACGTGCCGGGCCCGAGAACGAGGCCCCCGTAGCCCTCGGTGACGCCGACGGGGGAGTACTGGTCGTAGTACGGGAACCCGTCTTTCCCGTTCAACGTTACGTGGAGTTGATTGTACGTAGTAAGTTCTGACCAATTGAAGACGAGTTCGCCAAATCCGCCCATCGAGATCGGCTGCGGCGTGGTCCACGGTTTCGCGTTCGGGAAGGTCACGAGAAATGTCTGTTGTCCTGAAGAGTGGTCGCGCGATACCTGCACAGAGGGAAGGCTCGCGAGGAGGGCGACCAGAACTACTACGACGAGGAGAGTGCCTAGGTTCCCCTTGAGTCGGCGATACACTCTAACGGAGCGTAATTTTGCCCCACCCTCCTCGTCGGATCCGACTAGACCGTTCGACCCCCCCTCCGGTACGAAGAAGAGACTCAAGACCAGCGCGATAAGCAGGACTCCGAGGCCCACGAGGAGGAAGAACGAAGGGAGCACGGGCTGCCCCGCGGCCGGAGTGGCGTTGAGGGACAGGTCGACCACCGTCAGGACGAGTACGGAGACTCCGCTCAAAGCTGGAATGAGACTTCGATATTCCCCGGCCATCGAAAGCGGGTAGGGTGAACTATCAATAAGCCCCGCCGGCGACACTCGCCGAATTAGCCAGGCCGCGCCGGCGGTTACCGGTGCAGCTCCTTCTGGGAACCAAGTTCCCACCGAGGGTCAGGGTGGCGGGGCCAGCTTCCGACCCTCAGCTACATCCCACGAGACCAGGTCCAACAAGATCCGAGCGGTCGTCCTGAGGTCGATGAAGATCCCAGCCTCGTCTCCAGCGACGGGCGGGGCAACCCAGGGGGTCGTGTGCTGCTTCGCGAGCTCACGAAACGTGGAGCGATCGCTCCGTGCCTCGAAGTGGGCTACGCCGTCGCCGTGATCCTTGACGACGAATGAAGCCTCCACCAGTGCGCTGTCCAGCACATTTCGGTCCCTGAGCTGTCGAATGATCCAGCCGAAGGCCACGAGTCCCTCCCATTCGTCCAAGGTGTACAACGACGGTCGGTCGGGGTCCCCCGGTGGAATCTTGGTCCAGCCGCTGGGCCCGGTCCGTCGGTGGGTCAACACGGCGTACCCGCCGTTCTCTATCGTGGCCCGGCAGCCCATGGCCGCGAGGTCCACCGCCTTTCCAATGTACGCCCGGATGCTTTGTCGGAAGAGTCGAATCGCGACACTGAGCAGCGGCTCGGTTCCCTCGCCCCT
>JAKIWG010000043.1:5917-6145 GCA_022750155.1 Thermoplasmata archaeon
GGCGGGCCAGCTCTTCCTCGAAATCATCGAGGAGTCGCGCTGCGGCGTCCGGGTCCCATCCCGAGACGGCCACTCCCGTGTCCACCATCGCTCTCCCTTACTATGGCGACCCGCCGCTCCCCCGCCGCACGAGCCACGGGTCGTAGAGGTTGACACGCGCATAGTACACGATGACCACGACGCTAATCGCGAACCACGAGCCTCCGGAGGCCGCCGGCACCGCCCACG
>JAKIWG010000028.1 GCA_022750155.1 Thermoplasmata archaeon
GGTCCTCCGGGAGCTCGTCGAGGTCATCTCGACGCTCGTCTCCGAGGTCAAGCTCACCATTTCCAAGGACGGGATCGACGTCAAGGCGGTCGACCCCTCCCACGTCGCCATGCTCGTCCTCAAGCTGAACAAGTCCGCCTTCGAGGAGTTCACCGGAGAGCCCACCGAGATCGGCGTCGATGTCGAGAAGCTCAAGGAGGTCCTTCGGCTTTCCAAGCCCGGAGATCTCCTCGACCTCCAGTACGACGGGGGAAAGAACCGACTGGTGATCCACGTCGGCAAGGTCACCCGCCACATGTCGGTCGTCGACCCGGCCGGGATCACCGACCCCAAAGTCCCCAACGTGAGCCCTCCGGGACTCGTGGTGGTCAAGATGGAGGAGCTCCGACAGGGGATCCGCGGGAGCGAGAGCATCAGCGACCACGTGACGATCAACCTGGAGGCCGACGGATTCACGATGCACTCGGAGGGCGAGACCGACCGCGTCGACATGAAGGTCCCCAAGGAGGGGCTCTCCAAGCTCGAGGTGAAGGAGCCGGTCAAGAGCATGTATCCGCTCGATTTCTTCTCCAGCATGGTCAAGTCGATCACGACCTCCGAGGAGGTCACCCTCCACGTGGGGAATGAGTATCCGCTCAAGATCGAGTTCTCGATCGCCGGCGGCAAGGGCGAGGGACGGTTCCTGCTCGCCCCGCGTGTCGAGGAAGATTAGGGTCTGAGACCCCGTCCGGCGCCCCCGCTAGCCTCTTAATCGGCGGCCGGGTCCATGGAGCGTGAGCTCTCCTCCCCTTCCCCGCGTGGCGATCCTGAGCGCCACCCGTACGCCCATCGGACGGCACGGGGGGGCCCTTCGGGACGTCCCGGCGACGGTCCTCGGGACCGTCGCGGCGCGCGCGGCGGTGGAGCGCTCCGGGATCCCGCCCCCGGATATCCCGGAAGTGATCTTCGGCCAGTGCCTTCAGTCCGGCGCGGGCCAGAATCCCGCGCGACAGGTGCTCGAGGCGATCGGGATCTCCGACCACGCCGGCGCCCTCACCGTCAACATGGTCTGCGGCTCCGGGATGCGGGCGCTCCTCCTCGGCGCGGCCCTGATCCGGGCGGGCGACGCCCAGGTCGTCCTCGCCGGAGGGATGGAGAGCATGTCGATGGCACCCTACCTGGTCCCGTCCAAAGCCCGTTGGGGGCTCAAGTACGGCCCCGCGACGCTGGAGGACTCGCTCCAACGGGATGCGCTCCTCGACGCCTACGGCGAGCACGAGCATATGGGGATGAGCGGGGAGCGGGTGGCCGCGCGACTCGGCCTGACCCGGTCGGAGGCGGACGCCTTCGGGGTTCGAAGCCACGTGCGGGCCGCGAAGGCGAACGCCGACGGGACGTTCGCCGCCGAGACGGTCCCCGTTCCCCCGTCCCCCACCCCGCCCAGCAAAGGGCTCGAGCACGACGAGGGACCTCGGCCCGATACGACCCTGGAGGGTCTCGCCCGTCTTCGGCCATCGTTCCGGCCGGACGGGCTCCTCACGGCGGGCAACTCCTCGCAACTCTCCGACGGGGCGGCGGCGATCGTCCTGGCCGGGGGGGCCTACGTCGAATCCCGCGGACTTCGGCCCATGGCCTGGCTGCACAGCGGCGCGGTCGACGGGGTCGCGCCGTCGGAGGTGATGGAGGCGCCGATCCCCACCGTCCGGCGCCACCTTCAGCGGGTCGGCCTCGAACCATCCGACTTCGACCGGGTCGAGCACAACGAGGCGTTCTCCTCCGCGTCGATCGCGGTGCAACGGGCGTTCGGGTTCTCGGAGGACCGATTCAATGTGCACGGCGGCGCGGTCGCGCTCGGCCACCCGATCGGGTCGAGCGGGGCCCGGATCGTGGTCTCGCTCGTGCACGACCTGGTCCAGAGCGGCGGACGGCTCGGCCTCGCCACCCTGTGCATGGGCGGCGGCAACGGGCTCAGCCTGATCGTGGACCGACGCGGCCTGTAGCCGGGTGGGCGACCCTCTGGAACGACAGGCCGGTCAGTCGCTCCAACCGCGTCAGCGAACGGCGCACGCGGGAGGACGACCCCCGCTCGAATCGGCCGGAGGCATCGTGGCCGAGTCGCTCGGCGAAGCTGCGGATCTCGGCGAACGCTCGGTCCACCTCGAACCCATCGGCGATCCCGGCCTTCACCCGCTCGGTCAGCGCATCCAGGTCCGCGGGGTCGAGCCCCCCACCGGCGCCGTCGGGGATCGACGACCTCAGGAGCGCCTCGATGAACGCCCACTCCCGGCGGGCCGCCTCGAGCTCCCGCCCGCTCCATTCGAGCCGGACGTGGTAGGGCCGGCTGACCAGATACCATCGCAGCGCGTCGGGACCGGCCTCCTCGAGCGCGGAACGCAGCGGCACGAGGTTCCCGGTGGACTTCGACATCTTCCGGCCGTTCTCGGTCACGAAGGCGGTGTGCAGGAAATGACGTGAGAACGGGACATCGTAGAGCGCGAGGGCGATCTCGTTCTCGGCGTAATGGTGGGGGAAGACGAGGTCGATCCCTCCCCCGTGCAGGTCGACGGGGATCGAGAGGTGCCGTTCCGCCATCGCGAAGCACTCCAGGTGCCAGCCCGGGGCTCCGGGGCCCCAGGGGCTCGCCCACGAAGCGGCGGGCTTTTCCTGGGTCCTCCAGACGAGGAAGTCGCGGTTGACGAGGTCGAGCGCCTCCGCGGGCTGACCGGGCTCGGGGACGGCGTGCTTGGCGAGCTCCGCGCCCACCGGGAAGTTCCTCGCGTTGTGCGGGGCCGGAGTGCGGTAGTACCACGAGTCCCCGTCCCGGACGATCCGTCCCTTCTTCTCCAGACGCCGGATGAGCTCGATCATCTCCGGGACGAACGTGCTCGCCCGGGGAGTGAGGTCGGGCGGGAGGAGACGGAGGGCGGCCAGGTCCGCCTTGAATCGACCCTCCTCCCGGCGCGCGAGGGCCCGCCAGGAGAGGCCCAGGGAGCGCGCCCGCGCGGTGATCTTGTCCTCGAAGTCGGTGATGTTCATCACGTGGCGGACGGCCACCCCATCGTCCCGGAAGAATCGGCGGACGAGGTCGAAGTAGAGGTAGGTGCGGCCGTGCCCGACGTGGGCCATGTCGTTCACCGTCGGACCGCAGACGTAGAGCGCGAGGGGGCCGCGCGCAGGTCGCGGAACGGGGCGGCGCTCCCCGGTCAACGAGTCCCGGAACGTGAGGTCCATGGAACGGGGCGTATCGGCCGTGGACCGCGCTTAAGGCTTTGGAGGCGGAGCGCGGATCCGCGGGATTCGTTAGGTTCAAGAGGGTCGGCCGACGTGGTCTCACCATCCCCTGCGAGCCCCCGATGGAAACCCTCTATCTTCTGGTCGAGACGGAAGTGAACCGGCTCGAGGAGGTCATGCGGCGGGTCCAGCAGATCCCGAACGTGGTCGAGGTCGAGGCGGTGACCGGCCCGTTCGACCTGATCGTCAAGATCCGTGCCGCCCACATCAACGAGGCGCTCGACATCGTCGTCCACAAGATCCGCAAGGTCCCGGGGATCAAGGGCACCGAAACCCTGGTGACCGTCTCCGGGTCGTAGGGACCCCTTCGCCCCTAGGGCACCGGTGTGGCGGGGCGAGCCCGCGGCCCGCCCGCCATGGTCCCAGGGTGAAGCGAAGCTCATGAGCCCCGCGGCCTACGGGGAGCCATGGTCGGCGTAGGCGAACTGGCCCCTGATTTCGACGCAAAGATCTCCGGAGGAACCCGATTGAAGCTCTCCTCGCTCCGAGGGGCGCCCGTCGTCCTGTACTTCTACCCGGAGGCGGACACCCCCGGTTGCACCGTGGAGTCGAAAGGGTTCCGGGACTTCTACGCGGAGTTCCAGGCCCGCAAGGTCCACATCGTCGGCGTGAGCGTGGACGACGTCGCCTGCCAGGATGCGTTCGCACTGAAGTACAAGCTCCCGTTCCCCCTCGTCGCCGACACCTCCAAGGACGTGGCGACGGCCTACGGGGTCCTGCGGCCGAGCGGCCGGGCCCGGCGGGTCACGTTCCTCATCGACCCCGCGGGGAAGGTCGTCGAGATCGTGGACAACCCCGCGGCCCCGCCGCACGTCGAGAAGGCACGCCAGCGGTTCCTCTCGTAATCAGAGGGTCGGTGGCCCCGCCGCGGGACTACGACGTCGGGGGAGGGGCCGTTCCCTCGGCGGAAGCCGTGGCCGGCGACCCCGGCGCTCCCCCGAACCCGCCCCAGACGCGATCGCCGAGCGTGTGGAGGAAGGCGGGCACGAGGTAGGTCCGCACGACCACCGCATCGAGGATGACGGCGGTCGCCACGGCGAACCCGATCGCCCTCAACAGGACGAAGTCGCCCGTGGCGAGGATCGCGAACGCGCTCGCCAGGATCACCGCGGCGGCGCTGATGATCCCGCCCGTGCGGCCGACGGCGTGCACCGCGGAATCGGCCGCGGATCGGCCCTTGAGGCGCTCCTCCCTCACCCGGGTCAGCAGGAAGATGTTGTAGTCGATCCCCAAGCCCAGGATGAGGATGAACAGGACCGTGGGGACGTAGAAGAACAGCGGATAGCCGAACGTCACGTTGAGCACGAGATAGGTGATGGCCCACGCCCAGCCGATCGACAGGCCGATCGTGGCGACGGCCATCAACGGGATGATCCACGAGCGCAGGACGGCCAGCAGGACGAGGATGAGCCCGATGGAGACGGCGAGGATCATCCGTTCCGTCGCGAGGGCCGTGGATTGCTGCAGGTCGTGGGTGGTGGGGGCCCCCCCACCGAATAGGTAGCCGGAGAGCTCCGGGTGCGTCGAGGCGAAGGCCCCTACCTCGGACTCCAGCTGTCCCAGGAGGTGGACGGCCGGTAGGGAGAGCCCCGGGGACGACGGCACGATGCCGAGGAAGACCGTACGTCCGTCGGTGCCGACGAACGAGGCGAGGAGTCCGGTGAGCTGCAGGCGGGGCGCCGCCGGTATCGTCGAGTAGTTGAGCCACGCGCCGAGGGGGGCCCCTGTGGAACCGACGGGCGATCCGACCGAGGCGACACCGGCGGTCGTGGCCAGGGTGGTCGTCAGGGTCCCCAGGTCCGAGAACTCCTGGGCGTTCGTGACATTGCCTACCAGGAGGGGGGCACCGAACGTGACCAGGAGCTCGAGAGGGAACGCGGCCCCCGCGCCGAAATGGTCCGAAAGCTGGGTGAGCCCATCGGTGGCGACCGTCCCGGAGGGCAGCTGCTGGTAGAAGTCGAAGGAGAGCGGGACCTGAAGCGCGATCCAGAGGAGCGGGATCGAAGCGACCAGGATCAGGGCGAGCACCGACTTCGGGCGGCGCTGCGTGGCCCGTGCGGCCCGGAAGAAGTAGGTCCGTTCGTCCCGGATCCGGGAACGTGCCTCGGCGGTCTGACGTTCGAAGCGGGCCCCGGTGTACGGCCAGAAGACCCTGGGACCGAGCAGGACGAGGATCGCCGGGACGACGGTGAGCGAGATGAGGACCGTCATCAATACCGCAAGCGAGAGGACCATTCCCCACTGGCTGAGTAGGGCGACGCCGGAGAACGCGAGCGCGAGCGTCGCCAGGATCGCGGTGGCGCCGCTGGTCGCCACGCTCTGCCCGGCCCAGGTCACCGACTCGACGACCGCCTCGTTCGGCGCCCGCCCGGCGACCAGTTCCTCCCGATAGCGTGCGACGAGGAAGATCGAGTAGTCCGTCCCGACCCCGAGGACGAACGTGTTCTCCAGGGTCAGCGCCGTCGGGTCGACCTTGGTGATGAACGTACCGACCAGAAGGACGCCGCCGAGGCCGAGGACGAGGGCGATGGCGAGCCCGCCGAAGGTGAGCATCGGGGTGAGCGGGGCCCGGAAGTAGAGCATCGTGATCAGGATCAGGACCACGATCGTGAGCGGAAGGACGATCGCGAGGTCGGCGCTGATGATGGCGCTCTCGTCCTGGTCGAGGGCCGCGCCCCCGGTCTGCCAGTAGCTCAGCGTGTGACCCGGGTCGGTGGAGGCGAGCACCCGGCCCACGTCCACGTTGACCCGCAGCACGTCGAGGAAGACGGGGTTATGGCCGGCCGAATCGGTGAAGCCGCTCGGTTCGGTGAACGAGACCAGGACCAGCATCCCGGTGTTCGTGGGGTCCACGAACTGCGAACGGATCGTCGAGGGCATCGGCATGGGCCAGGTCGAGGGGGTCCCGTTCGAGACCAGCGAGGAGGTCCAGTTCGCCAACGTCGAGGGGCTCGGGTTCGAGGGGGTGGGGGGTGGCGCGCCGGGGCTCGCGAACTGACCCCAGAGGAGGTCGATGAAACTCGGGGGGAGGAGGGATTGGGCGCCCAAGATGTCCGAGGCGACGGCCCGCTGCGCCGACGGCGCCGAGTAGTTCTCGACGGCGAGCGCGCCGAGGACCGCCTGGGCGAGGGGTTGGGAGGCCGCCCCGGGCACCAGCGTCGGCAGGAGCGGGCCGAGGGTCGCCCGAGCGGTCTGGTCGGCACACCCCAGGACCGCGGCCGGGACGGTGGCGCATCCTCCGGTGCGGTTGAACCCGCTCGAACTCGAGTTTCCGTAGAACGCCGAGAGGACCGCGAGGGGCCCGGCGGAAGGACCGAGCGCCGAGCGGGTCGCTTGGTAGGCCGGCCCGTTCCAAGAGGCCGCGGAGGTGTTCGGATGGGCGGCCACGAGCGCCTCCCATTCGGCGACGAACGCCGAGGGGGGCGCCCAGAGGAGTTCGGCCGTCTGGTTCAACCGGGCGGTCAGCGACCCGTTGGCCGGAGCCAACGCCCCCCCGATGAGCCGGAGGGCGAGCTCGGCATTCCCCTGCAGGTACGATTGGTAGGAGGTGTAGAGAGTTCGGACCCCCCCGAAGTTCGTGATCTGGGCGTCGTGGGAAAGCGCGGTCGCGACCGCGATCGCCGAACCCTGCCCGACCGGACCGGTAATGTTCGGACCGGTCAGCAGGATCACGCTCGAGGAGCCGGCCGATTCGTTCGGGAACAGCCGGTCCAGCTCCGCCTGGGCGAGCGCACTTTGGGAGCCGGGAGGGAGGCTGCCGGCCGAATTGGTGGTGACCGTGCTGAGCCGCCCGAGGAACGGAAGGGTGAGGATCAGCAGGGCGACCCAGAACACGATGGGATACCAGGGGTGGCGGACGATCCAGCGCCCGAGCGCGGAGAAGATCCCGGCTCCGCGGCTACCGTGGGGCCGGCCCTGGGAGCTCACGTGGGGGGGCTACGTCTGGCCATCTTAAGCGTCGCCGGGCGCGGACCTCGGCCCGGGTCCGAACCGAATTTATCCGAGGCTCTCGGCGGAGGGGGTGGGGGTGGGGGTCGACCGCCACGTCGGCGGGAACCGGAGCGGGTCGACGAGCACCCGGTGGCAGTCGACGACCCACCCCGCATGGTGGCCGGCGACCTCCGTGCTGTCGCGCAGGGCCTCGCCCGTCGCGAGGAGCTCCCCCCGCCCCGTGACGACCGCGACCGTCGCGCCGACGGAGAAGGAGCGGGATACCGAAACGACCCCCCCGCCGGCGAGGTCCGCCCCGTGGGCGACGGCCGCGGCGGCCCCGTCCCGCACGACCACGAGGGGGAACTCTCGCCAGACCTCGACCATCGGGTGCAGCAGGGCGAGGAGCTCGGTGGGCGCCCCCTCGCGTGCCCGGGCGATCGCATCGGCGAGTCGGGTGAGCGGGACGACGCTCGACTCCTGGAACGGACCGGTCCCGACCCGGCGCAGCTCCTCCATGTGCCCCCCGACTCCGATCGCCTCGCCGAGGTCGACGGCGAGGGTGCGCACGTAGGTGCCGGACTCGGCGCTCACATCGAGGAGGAGCTCCGTCTCCTCCCGCTCGAGGAGGGTGAGGCGGTGGATCGTCCGCACCCTGCGCTCCCGCTTCACGGCCGAGCGCACCGGTGGGAGCTGGTAGACGGGTCCCTCGAACTCCGCGACGACCCGGGCGATCGTCGCGTCCGGGGCGCTCCCGTGGAGGTGGACGATCGCGATGTACCGTTTCGGGAACTCGAGCACGAGGGGGATCAGCTTGAGCGCCGGGCCCACCCCGACCCAGAGGACGCCGGAGACGTTCGGGTCGAGCGTGCCGGCATGCCCGGTCTTCTCCAGCCCGAGGAGGTCCCGCACCCAGGCGGTCACTTGGTGCGAGCTCGGACCCCTCGGCTTGTCGACGAGCAGGAACGCCCCCTCGGCGAGCCTCCGGGCGACCTCCGGCGGCCACGGAGCGTCGGTCAACGGGCCTCCGACGGCCTCTGGGAGCGGGCGAATCCGGCGATCCGTTCGGCGACCGCCTCCGGAGTGATGGTGGAGGAGTCGACGGTCAGGTCCGGCCGTTCTGCCGCGACGTCGATCCCGTAGTATCGGAGGTACCGGTCCCGCTCGCTCGCCTCGCGCGCCTCGGTGGTCCGCCGGGCCTCCTCGACCGTGCCCCCGTCGCGCTCGGCGAGGCGGGCGTAGCGGACCTCGGGGCGCGCGGTCACGACCACGTAGATCGAAGGGATCGCCCGCCTCCGGCACATCGCGCCCACGAGCCGCCCGTCCAGGAGCCGACCGGGGCGGGCGAGCTCCATCATCGCCTCGTCGAGCGAACGGTCGACCTCCTCGTGCTGCTCGGCGTACCGGGAGAAGAGGGCGAGGTCCATCCCGCGACGTCGCGCCTCGGCGCGGAACAACTCTCCGGCCGAGCGATACTCCAGTTCCAGGAGCTCGGCGGCGCGTCGGCCCGCCGTAGATTTCCCGGAACCCGGGGGCCCCGCCAGGGCCACCAGGGGCGCGCTCAAGCCCCGCCCCCCGACGCCGAGGATTCCGGCGGGGGGGTGGTTCGGCGGTCGGCGTAGCGCCGCAGGCTGTAGTGCTTGAGGATCCGTCGGAAGGCGAGGGAGAACGGGACGGTGTAGAGCGAGAAGAGCAGGAACCAGAGCGGAACGATCCACTCCTTCTGCGTCAGCGAGACCATGTCCCCGCCGATGTTGACCACCGAGTGCGCGGCGTTGAGCCCGATGAAGATCCCGACCCAGGTGTAGATGGCGATGACCAGGAACCAGGTGACGGCCATCCCCTTCAGCTGGGCCATCGAGACCTCGCCGGTCAACTTCGTCAGCTCCTGCTGGTGGGGCTGGAGCGAGGCGATCCGGTCCTTCTTCCCGGACTTGATCGCCGCCATCTGGACCTTTCGGAACGCGCCGGACCAGCTCTGGACGCGCGCGGCCTTCACCCAGTCGGTCGTCCAGTTGTAGGCGAGGGCGGTGAGGAGCATCTCGATGACGCCGGCGAGGAGCATCGTCAGCAGCAGGTAGGAACCGCCGAAACCGATGGCCCAGGCGAGCGGGGCCCCGATGAGCTGGGCGACCTGCAGGCGGGTCGGCGGGTTGAAGATCATCAGGATCCCGAGCAGGAACAGGAACGTCAGGACGAACGTGGAGAGCTTGAACTGGACCGGAGGCGCCCGGACCACGTCGTCGGGGGCGGTGGAGGAAGGCGCCGCGGATTCGGCCGGCGACGGTTCGTCGTCGTCGGGCTCGCTCTCGGCGGACGACGGGAGCGGTCGCTCCCCTCCGCTCATCGCCTACTCTCCCCCGAGGAATCGGCGGAGGAGCGGGTTCATCTCCATCAGCTGCTCGCGGCCCATCGCCTCGTACAGGTTGATGATGATCCCGACGGTGAGCAGCACCCCGGTGCCGCTCGCATTGCCGACGGTCCCGATCAGGTCGGCCCCCGCCGCGAGGGCCCCCACGGCGGCGCCGGAGATGACGGTGATGACCGGGATGTAGCGCGCGAGGACGCGCCGCAGCACGCGCGGCTCCCGACGGAATCCGGGGATCTGCATCCCGGACGCCTCGATCTGCCGCGCGACCGCCTCCGGGCCCATGTTCGTCGTCTGGATCCAGAACTTGGCGAACAGGATGGAGCCGAGCACCATCACGGAGAAGTAGATCCCGACGTGGGCCAGGTCTTGCCACCAGCTGTGGCCGACCAGGAAGCTGCCGTAGGTCTGGTAGTTCAACAGCGGCAGCAGCCACGACTCGAGGCCGTTCACGGTGGAGAGGTAGTACGCGCCTCCCCCGAGGGGGGTGGTTTGGCTCACGCCCATCTGCTGGGCGACCTGGGCGCTCGGCGCGTAGTAGCCGATGTACTGGTTGTGACCGAGGAGCGGGAAGTGCTGGAGGGCGGGGTTGGTCCAGAGCAGGATCGAGAACATCGAGACGTTGGCGAGCAACGCCGCCATCAAGATGACCGGAATGTTGCTCGCGTAGATCAGCCGAAGCGGGTATCGACCCCTCGCCCCGCGCGCCTCGGCGTGCGAGAGCGGGAGCTCGATGCGCGTCGACTCGGTCCACGCGACGAGGAAGAAGATCGCCGCCGTGCCGGCGAGCGCGACCACGGGGTTCGGGGCGTGGAGCAGCACCTGCTCCCACCCTCCGCTCGCCATCTGGCCGGCGTTGTAATGCGTGAAGAAGAAGATCGCCTTGGGGATCGTGCCGGACGGGGGGTTGGCCGCGGTCGGCGTGCCGCCGCTCGCCGGAAGCCAGTTGAGCGTCCCCTGCACGATCTGCTGCGAGACGCCCGCGGCGATGAACAGGGAGATCCCGCTCCCGATCCCCCACTTGCTCACGACCTCGTCCATCAGGAAGACCAGGTAGCTCCCGAAGACGAGCTGGGCGACGATGATCGCCCCGGCAAGGAGCGGGCCGTTCCCCGGGGAGGAGCCGTTGAGCGCGCTGATGAGCGAGTTCGAGGGGGTCAGGTAGCCGAAGACCTGGGGGATCGCCTCAACGAAGATCATCGCGATGACCATGACCTTCTGGGTCCCCTGGTACATCCCCTTGTCCTCGTCGTCGGTGAGGTCGAGGTTGATGATCTTCGCGCCGGTGAACAGTTGCATGATGATCGACCCCGTGACGATGGGGCCGATCCCCAGGTGCATGAGCGTCCCCTGCTGCCCGGCGAGGATCGCCCGGTAGCTCTGGAACAGGTCGATGACGCTCTGCTGGTCGACGCCGTACAGGAAGATGTTCGTCAGGAAGAAGTACATCAACAGGACGCCGACGGTCCAGAAGATCTTCGTGCGGAAGTGCACGTGTCCCTTCGGCTGCGCCACGGCGGGCATCCGGCTCGTGACGGGCTTCAGGCCGTACAGCTTCGACTTGGGCCCGTCATAGGAGAGCCCGAGGAAGAACAGCGAGAGGACGGTGAACATCCCTAGCGCGAGCAGGCCGAAGGAGAGGGTCGTCGGGTGGACCCAGAACCAGTCGAAGGCGAGGACCGCGAACCCGATGAGACCGAGCGGGAACGCCCAGTTCAGGTTGCGTGGGGTCTCCTCCTCCGCCATGGCCGCCGTTCGACCCTATCGGGCCCCTATATACTCTTCGCGCCGACGCGGATCCGTCACGCGATCGCCGGCGCTTCCTTCAGCACGGTGACCTTCTCGCGCGCGTGCTTCGTCGCGTGGGCGACGAAGACCTTCCAGGTCCCCTCCGCCTCTCCGCCGCCGAGCAGCCGCTCGACGCCGACCTTGGAGAGGTCCGCGGTGACGGTCTCGCCGTCCCTCGAGACGGCCTGGGCCGCCTTCAGGAGCGGGAGGAGCTCCGCGAGCCCGCCGACGTTGACCCACGTGGGCTCGTGGACGATCTCCGGGGGACGCTTGAAGCCGTGCCGGCCGAAGTGGTCCGGCGCGTAGATCAGCATCGACTTGAACTTGTACTTGTGAAGGCCGGCGTTCCCGCGTCCGCCCTGCTTGCCCGCGCCGCGGCCCGCCTTGATCCCCCGGCCGTGGGTGCGCAGCCCGCGGAACTTCCTGGTTCGACTCGGCATGGGTTCCTCACATCATCCGCTTGGCGAGGTCGTTGATCGCGCGGCCGCGGTACCCGAGCGCACCGCCGAGGGCGAACGACTTCTTCGTCGAGCGCCACCCGCCCTTCGGCGCCTTCAGCCGGAACAGGGGCCGGACGCCCGGCGAGCGCAGGAGCCCCTGGGCCAGTACGTTACGCGTCAGTTCGCGGAAATCCTTCGAGGGCCCGACGTCCGTCAGGTTCGACTCCTCGAGGCGGTCGCCTTGCGTCGTCTCGCCCCGCTCCTTGAGCAGGAGCCCGATCGTCTCGGGCTCGGCCTCGCCCCACGTGACGTACCCCTGGACCTTCGTGAGCATCCCCCGGAACGATTCCGCCTCCGGGAGCACGGTCGCGTGGTTCGGGCGGTTCAGGTGGAGCACGTGCAGCGTGTCGATGATGTCGTGCCGCGCGTGGATCGTTCCCCGTACGCGAATGACCATCCATGCCATGATTCGTTAGTTCCTCCTCGGGGGCGGCGGCCGTCCCGGTCCGCCCGCACCGCCGCCGCCACGACCCGGACCGCCCGGACGACGGCCGCCCGGACCCCCGCGGCGCCCGCCGGGCCCGCGTCCGCGCGGCCCACCGGGCATATCCTCCTTCGGAGGAAGGATCGAGGTGCCGACCGGTCCCCGGACGATCTTGAGCCTCGCCGAGTCGGCGGGAAGGACCTTGAGCTCGGAGAGCGCCACGAGCGTGCGGAACGCCGCCTGGGCGTAGTTCACGGTGGTCTTGGTGTGGCCGTCGGTGTAGCCCCAGGCGTCGGTGATCCCGGCGAACCGAAGAATCGGCTTCGCCACGTCCCCGACGGCGAGTCCGACGCCGCGCGGCGCCGGCTTGAACGTCACGACGACCGAACCCACGCGCCCCTTGACCTGGAACGGGACCGTGTGGCTTCGGCCGCACCCGCACTCCCAGGAGCCGCACCCGCGCAGCACCTCGACGACCTGGAGCTTGGCGCGGTCGATCGCCCGACGGATGGTCGGGCCGACTTCCTTCCCCTTCGCCCGCCCGAGGCCGACGAACCCGTCGCCGTTCCCGACGACGACGGTGACGGCGAACTTGAACCGACGACCGGAGTCGGTCATCCGCTGGACCATGTTCACGTCGAGGACCTCGTCGTGGAGCCCGGGCAGGAGGGCATCGACGATCTGGGCCTCGCGAAGCGGCAGGCCGGAGCGGAGCGCGTCGCTCATCGAGGTGATCTCCCCGCCGTGGACGCGGCGGCCGAGCTCGGTCTTCGGAACCCACGGGGGCGGGGGCGGGGGGCCGCCGAACCGCCCGCCGCCGCCCGGGCCGGACGGCGGGGGCGAAGAGAGGGCGCCGCTCATGCGGTCGCCTCCACGCGGGCGACGATGGTGGAGAGCGCCGACCGGTACTGGTCGAGTGGCTTCGGAAGGGGATGGGGCAGGTGCTTGCCGTTCAGCCGGTCGTTCGTGGGGAACGCCCCCTCCCCGTGCGGGATCTCGACCCCCGCATCGAGCAGGCCCTTGAGCGCCCCGAGGAGCCGCCCTCCCTGGGAGGGGTGGCGGAGCCCGACATCGAGCACCGCTTCGGTGGTCCCGACGCCCTTGGCGCGGAGCCCGGCGAGATATCCCGTCAGGTAGGAGGCCGTGGTCGATGTGAAGCTCGTCTCGGGGAACCCGACGCGGGCGAGTTCGGGGCTTTCGGCCGCCGCCAGGACCCGGTCGCCCTTCGGGTCGTACCCGGTGAGGCTGACGATGACCCGGCCCCCGGAGATCCGCACCACCGCACGCGGGGTGCCCGACTTCAGCAGCTTGAGGCGGTACCGGTAATCGGTCTTCCCTTCCCGGCGCCGTCGGAAGGCGACCCGGTATCTTGGACCGTGGCTCATTTCGGCGCCTCCGCGGGCAGGTGGCCGGCGAGACGCAGGTTGATCATCAGGTGGGCCCGGCTTCGGAACATGCCGCCCTTCGCACGTCGATAGAACTCCCGATAGACCGACGGGGGGATCGACTTCTTCTTCCTCAGCTCGACCAGGAGGTCGCGCTGGGCGCGGATCCGGTTGATCCAGCGCTCCTTCCGCGGGACGCGGGAGGAGGGGGTGCCTCGCCGCGAGCCGGGACCGCGGTGGCGGCCCTTCGCCACCTCGCGCGCGTGCTGGCGGGCGCGGCCGCGGCTCGTGCCGCGGATCCGCTTCGCCTGGATGACGCGGGCGCGGATCGCGCTGCGGATGTCCGAACGGGTGACGGCGTCGGCGAGCTCTTCCTGGCTCGCGGGGTCGATCCAGACCCGGCCCCAGCCGCACTTGAGCAGCTCGGCGGCGAGGCGCCTCTGGTTCGTGAGATCGGGCATGTTCACTCCTCCTCCCGCTCTTTCAGAAGCGGGTTGAGCACGTGGATCCCCTTCTTGCGGGCGCTCTCCTCCAGGACGAGGCGCCGACGGGTGCCGACGGTGCGGCCGATGATGGCCGCATCGCGCTGGGCGTTGAGGCCCTCGAGGTCGCGGGGGGTCTGGACCATGATCGGGACGAATCCGCTCGGGGTCCGGAACCGGACGAGGGCGGGGGAGCTGTAGCCGATGGAGACGAGCTCGGCGCGGTAGCCGTAGTGTCGGCGCTGCTTGGACTGCAGGCCGCGCGGGCGTCGCCATGCCCCCCATCGGCCGATCCGCCAGTACCGGTTCGCGGCCTGGCGACCGAACACCGGGCGTCGGTCGTCGATCGCGTCGCGGACCGATAGGAGCCGCTTCGTCTCCGGGTCGAGGGTGGGGCGATGCGGGGCCTTCGGGACATCGGTCTCCTCGATGGACTTCTTGCCGGCGGCCTCCTTGGCGCGGACCTTCGGGGGCGGGGCCCGCGTGCGCTGGGCCTGCTTCTTCGGCGTGGCGGCCGGAGCGCCGGAGGGTTCGGAGTCGGTCGCGTCCGCGTTCTTCTCCACCTCGGGCTCGGCGGCCGGCTTCTTCGTCTCGTCGTCCGCCATCAGTTCGCCTCCTTCAGGTGCGCGCGCTCGATGATGTAGATCCCATCCTGGAAGACCCGCGGGTCGTAGTCGCGGATCTTGGTGGTCCGCTCGATGTTCGCCGCGCTCTGCCCCACGATCTCGATGTCGTGGCCGCTGAGGACGACGAACTCACCCTCCACCGACGCGGTCACCCCGGGAAGGAGGTGGGCGGTCCGGGGGTACTTCTCGCCCAGGAAGTTCTCGATGACCAGGGAAGAGTCCTTCACCGCCACCTTCATCGGAAAGTGCGCCGCGACGACCTTCATCTTCGCCTGGAATCCCTTCGTGACCCCTCCGCCCAGGTTGGCCAGGTGCCGCTCCCAGGTGTGGAGGAGGGATTTCGCGGTCTTGCGGTTCGGGGGGATCTTGAGCGTGAGGGTCGCCTCGGACCCGACGACCTTCAGGTCAAGGACGTCGGTGGGGAACGGGCGGTGCACGGAGCCGAGCGGTCCCTCGGCGGTGATCCTCCCGTCCTTGGCCCGGAGCGTGGCCCCCTTCGGGACCGGGACGGTGACCGCGGAGGTGGAGACGTCAGTAGACATAGGCGAGTAGCTTCCCCCCGATCTTGAGCTCGCGGGCCTTCGGATGGGCCATGACGCCCTGGTTGGTGGAGAGCAGGATGATCCCGAAGTCCTGGGCGGGGAGGAACCGGGCCTCGTACCGCTCCAGGTTCGGGCTCTTGACCGAGATGCGGGGCTTGATGACGCCGCACGAGTTGATCCGGCGGGAGAGCTTGACGTCGTAGGTGCCCCCGCGCCCGGAGGGGACGAAGGTGAACTCCTGGATGTACTGGTGCTCCCGGAAGATCCGGAGGACCTCCCCGACGAGGTGCGAGGTCGGGGCGAGCTCCACGTGCGAGCGCCCCTGCTGGTCGGCGTGGCGGAGCGCCACGAGGGCGTCGTTGAGCAGATCGTGTTGCATGGTGGATGACCTCCCTACTGGTACTTGCGGAACCCGAGGTCCATCGCGACCTCGCGGAAGCACTGTCGGCAGACGTGGAGTCCGTAGCGTCGGACGATCCCGCGCTTGCGGTCGCAGCGCAGGCACCCGACCTTGCGTCCAAACTCCTTCTTCGGTTTCATGTCGGCTCACTCCAGAAGGGTCACCTTGAACTGCTCGACGAGGAACTGGCGCGCCTCTTCGCGGGTGACGCGGGCCGAGCGGGGAAGGGGTCGGGCCGCCACGCGCCGCGCGCGCACCCGGTATCCGGCGCGTCCCAGCTCCACGCAGATGTCCATCCCGTGGATGCCGATCTCCGGGTCGTACTTCATGCCGGTGAAATCGGTGTAGTCGGCGATCCCCATCGAGAAGTTCCCGTTGCGGTCGATCGACTCGGCGTAGACCTGCCGGTCCCGCGCCTCGAAGGCGCGGTCGAGGAAATCCCGCGCGGCCTCCCCGCGCAGGGTGACCTTCGCGCCGATCTCCTGGCCCTGGCGGATCCCGAAGTCGCGGTTGGTGCTGTGGGAGCGGGTCGAGACCGGTTTCTGCTTGGTGACCATCTGCAGGACCGCCTGCGCCTTCGTGCGAGGCTCGCCGGATTCGCCGACGCCGGCGTTCACGACGACCTTGACGACGCGGACCGCCTTGAGCGGGTTCACCGGGCTGGCAGTGGGAGCGGGGGCGGCCGAGGCCGGTGCGCTCATCGGCTGAGGCCCTCCGGCAGCGCGATCAGGGGCGTCGTGTCGCCGATCACGAAGACGTACTCCTTGATCGTCGAGAACCCTTCCTTGAAGTGGACGCGGTTCGGCTGGGGGGAGTTCGTGACCTCGACCCGGTCGACGCGCGCGACCTCGCCGACGTGGCTGCCCCCCGCGACGAAGGCGAGGTGCCCGGGGGCGAGGGGGAGGTGGGTGACGACCTTCTGGCCCGGCAGCTCGATCTTGAGGGAATCGCCGACCTTCCACGGGGAGGTGGGCGCGACCAGGAGGTTTCGGCCGTCGTGGAGGGTCACCTCGACCTGGCCGCCCTTGACGGCGTGCTTGAAGCGGACCCGGCCGATCTTGTTCGTCGCCTCGGCGGCGGGGATCGGGACGAGGATGAGCTTGCCCCGGCGGTCCTTGAGGACGCGGAAGTGCTCGTTGAGCGGGGCTCCGAAGCTCACGGTGTCCATGAGGCCCACACCGCGCGAGAGGTCCTTCGCGACCTTCCCGTCGACGAGCACGGCGCCGCTTCGCAACAGGATGCGGGCCTCGCGTGCGCTCTGGGCGATGCGGCGCAGGTCGCGGACCACGAGGAGGAGCGGGATCGATTCGTCCTGGGCGTGGGGGCCCGGGGCCGGGCGCTTGATCCACTTGGAGCCCTTGCGGGGGACCGTCCACACCCGCGGGGCGGCCATCCGCTTCAGCCGGAACGTCATGGCGTGGCCTCGGACGGCGCCTTCGCCTTCTTCTTCGGCCGGGGGCTCGATGCCGCCTTGGCGGGGGTGGCCTCGGCCCTCGCCGGCTTCGGGGCGTCGCCGCGGGCCCCCTCCGTCTCGGTAGGCTCCTCCCCTTCGGGGACGCGCAGGAGCCGGCGACGCCACGGGTCGGAGAGGTTGAGGCGCGTGAGCACGAGATGCGAGGGTCGGATCGCGAGCGGCTTGAGCTTGGCGTCGGCGGTCTTCCCCGTCACGTTGTCG
Source organism: Thermoplasmata archaeon (assembly GCA_022750155.1). Lineage (GTDB taxonomy): Archaea > Thermoplasmatota > Thermoplasmata > Lutacidiplasmatales > UBA184 > Lutacidiplasma. Next base: position 17,391 of record JAKIWG010000028.1, read on the forward strand.
AGGGTGACGCTGTAGCCGCGCAGGTCGATCTTCGCGACGCGCTCCTCGCGGCCGACGTAGCTCCCCGAGAGGATGCGGACCGTGTCGCCCTTGCGGAGCGGGAACGCCCGCCGGCCGTACCGGGCCCGAAGCTCGCGGGAGAGGGGAACGGCCATCCGACGGTGGCGCTCGAACAGGTCGGCGGTGAAGACCGCCTTCCGCTGGTAGCGGGGCAGGGCCGAGGTGGTACCCATCGTGCTCCCCCTCCGTTAGACGATGATCGAGGAGGCGGCGGCGATCCTCGGCCAGCGCTCGGCCGCCTCCTTGGCGACCGGACCCTTGATCTGCGAACCTTTGATCTCGCCCGTCTCCGTCGTGATGACGGCGGCGTTGTCCTCGAACTGCAGCCGCGTCCCGTCGGCGCGCCGGATCGGCGAACGGGATCGGACGATGACGGCGTGCAGGACCTGGCGGCGCATCTCCGGGGTCCCCTTCTTGACCGAGACGATGATCAGGTCGGCGATCCCCGCGCGCGGGTACCGACGGTGGGTCCCGTGCCAGTTTCGGACGGCGATGATCTCCACGATCTTCGCCCCGGTGTTGTCGACGCAGTCCAACCTTGCCCCCTTCGGGAGGCCGCGGCCGCGTCGGCCCGCCAATCCCTTCATTCGCTCGCCTCGGCCGGAGCGACGGGGGAACTCGGGACGATGTCCTCGCCCTTGATCTTCAGGTTCGCTTCCCCGAGGTCGGCCACGATGCAGAAGCAGACGGTCTTGGAGAGCGGGCGGGTCTCCGCGATGCGGACACGGTGCCCGAGGGGGATCTTGAGGCAGGGGGGGTTGTGCGCGAGGTACCGTCGCCGGCGCTTCTCGTAGCGCTCGTACTTCGGGACGAAATGGAGCAGGGTCCGCTCGACGACCGCCGTCCGCTGCATCGCGAGGGAGACGACCGTCCCCTCGAGGCTCTGGCCCCGCACGGGAAGTCGTCCGTGGAACGGGCAGTGTCGGTCCTCGCACGCCTCCTTCGGAGCGCGCACGTCGAGACCGATGTCCCGGGCGCGACGGGCCTTCGGGGTGCGAGCAGCTGGAGTCATGGGGATCTCCTCGGACCGGCGAACGTCAGACGCTTCGTCCGGTCTTCGGGACGCACGCGAAGGGTATCGCCTCTTAACGGTAACTGGCGTCCGCCGAGGAGAATCGTCCCGCGAAGGCCGTGCTTGGGGATCCGGCGCAACCGCTCGTGACCGGCGATCCGCAGCACGAGGGTGTGAAGCGTCTCATCGACGAGCTCGCCGCGAAGGGGGAGTCCCACGACCCCGGGCGCGACCTCGATGACCACGCCGGCGCCCAGGATCTCTCCGCGGAGCGCGGCGACCTCTTCATGGGTGAGGGGGCGTTCCGACCCGCCCTCCGCGTCCGGTGACATCGTCTTCGCCACCGGCGGCCCTATCGGGCCGCGACCCCGGTCCGCGGCGTCGCCGACCGGCGGGCGGCGTTCTCGCGTTCCGAGAGCACCGTGAGGGAGCGGGCCACGTTCGTGCGCAGCGCCCTCATCCGTCCCGGGCTGGGAGGCGCGCCGCCCATGGCGGCGATCCCGCGCTCCCGAAGCAGGTCGTTCTCGATCTCGGCGATCTTGCGGCGGAGCTCCTCTTCCGGGAGCGCCCGCAATTCCTTCATCCTCAGTAGCGTCACAGCCCGACCTCCGGGCCTGCGGTACCGACCGGGGGCTCCGGCACGGCCACGTCCGGTCCCTCGACCGGGGGAAGGACCTCGACGATCGGCTTCGGCCGCACCACGGCGCCGGCGACCTTGATCTCGTCGGGCATCTTGGCGGTGGGCCGCATGATCCAGACGTTGACCCCGATGACGCCGGGTTTCAGCCTCGCCTGGTAGAACCCCTTCGACATGTGCAGGTGGACGGCCTCCCCGCAGTACTTGATCATCCCGGACTTGAACCGCTCGGTGCGGTGCCGCTCCCCGGTCAGCTTGCCGGAGAGGATCACCTGGCAGCCGCGGGCGCCGGACTCCATGATCCGCCGCACGGTGGAGTGGCCGGCGCGCCGGAAGTGCCAGCCCCGTTCGAGCGTGCTCGCGAGCTTCTCGGCCATCAGCTGCGCATTGAGCGACGGGGCGCGTTCCTCCTGGACCTCGATCTGCGGGTTGTCCAAGGCGAAGCGCGCGGCGATGTCCTGGGTCATCTGCTTGATGAGCTCGCCGCGGCGGCCGATCAGGATGCCGGGCCGCTCGCAGATGAGCGTGACGCGCGTCCCCATCGGGGTGCGCTGGATGTCGAGTCCGCCGAAGCCCGCGCGGGCGCTCTCGCGCACCAGGTAGTCCTTCAGCAGGACCCGGCGCGTCGCCTCCTGGATGACCTTGCGGTCGCTCGACATCTAGGCGGCCTCCCGCTCGGCGAGCACGATCTCCACGTTGGTGGTCTGTTCGTTCCACGCCGTGGCGCGGCCGTGGGCCCTCGGCATGTTCGCCTTCTGGATCCGCCCGCGGGCGCACGCGGCGACCCGGATGTACAGCTGGTCGGTGTCGAGCCCCTCGTACTCCGCGTTCGACTCGGCGTTCTGGAGGATCTGCAGCAGGTTCTTCGCCACCTTCACCGGGTAGCGCCCGGGACCGATGCCGGTCTTGTGCGCGGTCTCCTGGTTGTATCGCCGGAACTTGACCGCGGTCTTGAGCTCGGTGACGCCCTCGAGGAACTCGCGGGCCTCGCCGAGGGGCATCCCGCGGATCGCGTTCAGGACCTCGTAGGTCTTCTTCGGGGAGACGCGCAGCTCGATCCCCCGGGCGCGGGCGACGGTCTCGTTGGGGCCTCCGGTGAACGTGTACCCGCGCATCGACTTCCTACTTGAGCGGCATGAACTTGGACGAGCGCGTCGCCCCGACGCCGGGTCCGGAGTGCTTCTCGAATCGGCGGGTGAGGGAGAACTCTCCGTAGTAGTGGCCGATCATCTCGGCGCGGACCTCGATCTCCTTGAACTCCTTGCCGTTGAAGATCGCGACCCGGTGACCGACGTGGCTCGGGAAGATCATCGCGTCGCGGCAGTGGGTGCGGATCGGCTTGTCCTTCGGGTGCTCGCGCAGCTTCTCCAGGAAACGCTGGGTTTCGGTGGTGAATCCCCGCTTGATCGATCGACGGGCGCGGGCGGGGAGCAGCTTGGCGAGCTCCGGGAGGGGGAGGTCCTGAAGTTGGGGGAGCGTGAGCCCGTGGAGGGTGAACTCTCGGCGCTTGCGGACCTCGATCTTGCGGGCCTTGCGCGCTTTCGCCATGGCCTACTTCCCCGAGCCCCTCTGGGCCCGCTTGCGGCGCTGGGACTTGGAGAACCGGCCGACCTTCGCACCCGGCCACGTCCCCGAGGAGACGGTGCTCGGGCGACCGACGTGCTGGTGGGCGCCTCCGCCGTGGGGGTGGTTGACGGGGTTCATCGCCACGCCGCGGACCTTGAAGGCCGGCTTGGCGAGCGTCCGATACATCCACACCTTCTTGCCGGCCTTGATGATCGGTCGTTCGAGCCGCCCTCCGCCGGCGACCGCCCCCACCTGCGCCCGACAGGTGGCGAGGAGGGTCTTGAACACCCCGGAGGGGAGCTGGATCGTGACCTCGCGGCCCGAATGGGCCGTGACGAGCGCGCTTCCGCCCGCCGCTCGGACGAGCCTCCCCCCGTCGAACGGGTTGACCTCGATGTTCGCGACGAGGGTGCCGTCCGGGATCTCCGCGAGGGGGAGAATGCTGCCTCGGTCGACGCGGCCGCGGTTGAGAGAGACCTTGTCTCCCGTCGCGAGGCCGGCGATGGCGAGGATCCGCACGCGCTGTCCGTCCGCGGTCGAGACCTCGGCGACGGGGGCCGATCGCCCCGGGGCCTGCGCGAGACCGGTGACGGTGGCTTCGCCGGAGATGGAAGGGGAGGGGTGGTAGATGGGGCCGTGGTGGCGGTGGCTCGGGGAGGTGTAGGGGCCGGTGCCCGCACCGCGTCGGCGTGGGATGATCCGTTTGCCCATCAGAACACCCCGGCCCGGCTGCCGATGTCCTCGGCGGAGTAATCGGGCTTGAAGCGGACGGTCGCGATCTTGCCGGTACGGACGATCTTGATGTTGACCTTGGCGACCTTGCAGCTGTACGTCGCCTCGACCGCGCTCTTGATCTCGGCGCGCGTCGCCCGATGGTCGACGACGAACTCGAGCTTGTTCTGGCGCTCCATCTCGTCCATCGACTTCTCGGTCACGTAGGCGTGCAGCAGGATGCGGTGCCTCAGGTTCGTCATGCCGGGACCCCCGCGAGCCGGGCCTCGAGCGAGGTGATCGCCGCCTGGGAGTAGACGGTGAGGCGTCCGCAATCCCCTCCCGGCGCGAGGTCCTCGGTCCCCAACCGCCCGACGGCGACGACGTCGACGCCCGGCAGGTTGCGGAAGCCGCGGGCCTTCCCCGCGACGCTGACGACGACCAGGATGCTCTTCGGCTCGCGCCGGAAGCGGCCGCGACGTTTGCCGCGGCCCGCTCGCACGTGGGTGCCGTCGTGGGCGCGGTCGACATCGGCCCAGATCTTGAGCTTGGAGAGCAGCTCCTGGGCGGCGGAGGCGGTGGTGATCTCCTCGACCTTCGTCTCGAGGACGAGGGGGAGATGGATCCCCTCGGGGATCCGGTGCCCGCGCTCCTGGACCAACTTCACCTCGCGCGTCGCGGCGAGGGCGGAGGCGAACGCGAGCCGGCGTTCGGTGACGTTGATCTTCTTGCCCCAGAGGGTGTCGACGCGCGGCGGATGCGCCTGGCCGCCGCCGACGGTGTTCGGCGCCTGGGCGCCGCGATTGGAGCCCATGAGTCGGGGAGTCCGCGCGACGCCCTTGCCCTTGCCCGACCACTCGACGGAGTGGCGGCGGCCGGCGGTGGGCTTGGTCCCGTGCGGCTGGATCCGGTGCGACTGGGCGGAGACGACCGCGCGGCGCACCAGGTCGGGCCTCTGAATGGAGGAGAACGCGATCGGGAGCGTCAGCTGTTCCCCCGGCTTACCCTGCACGGTGAGCAAGTGGACCCGATGGTGGGGAGCGTGATGCTCCGGGGTGGCCGGGGGGGTCCCGGAAGCCGGGGAGTCGCTCATCCGCCCTGCTTCGAGCGCGTGCTGAGGTAGCGGACGTCGACCTTCTCGACCGACGCGATGTGGCTGCGGATCGGGAGGCGGAAGCGCAGCAGCCTCTTCGCCGGTCCGGGGAGCGAACCGTGCATCACGACGACCCCAGAGCGGACCTCCCCGTAGTGGGGGAATCCGCCCGAGGGGGTCACCGGTTCGGTGCGGGGGTCCTTGACGACCTTCAGGACGCGGATGTTGAGCGCGGTCCTCCGGTGGTAACCGGTCTGACCGGCCTGGGGGATGCGGTACGTCACGAAGCTCGGGTTGTGGGGTCCGAGCGTGCCGATCATGCGGCGGTGCTTCGAGTTCTTGCTCGGCTGGAGCTTGACGCCCCAGCGCTTGATGTGCCCCTGGAATCCCTTGCCCTTGGTGACGCCGATGACGTCCAGGAACTCGCCTTCCCGGGCGAGCTGGTCGACGGAGAGCTCCTGGCCCAGGACTTGCAGAGCGTAGGCGCGCCGCTCGGCGAACTTCTCCCCGCTGATGCGGACCTCGAACACTTCGGGCGTCTTCGACCCGATGCCGGTGATGAACTGCGGCTGGGTATGGACGACGAGCCGGATGTCGTCGCCCTCGGTCGAGGAGAACGACTGGCGGGCCTCGGCCGAGCTCGCGGGGTGGGCCGACATCCGTCGGTCGAGCTCCTCGGCGTGCTCGCCGGCCCAGACCTCGCTGATGACCCGGCGGCCGTACGGGTCCTTCCGATAGATGCGCGCGGAGATCACCCGGATAGGGGGGACCTCGACGATGGTGACGGGGACGGAGACCTCCTGGCCGGCGGTCGTCGAGCGCTTTCGATAATCCACGATGAACGCGTGGCTCATCCCGACCTTGTAGCCGGCGAACCCTTCGAGCGCCGGCGCCTTGGGGCCCGGGGGCCAGGAACGGATGCGGGGCAGGGGACGCGCGGAACGAGACCTCGGGGAAAACCCGAGGGAGCCCCGGCGGGGACGATGACGTGCCATGGGTGTACGGGTAGCATCCCTCCGTTAAGGGGCCGGGGGAGAAACGTGTCGTATATAACGCCTCGGAGGATTTCCCGCCGGTACCGCCGAGAACTTCGATTTTCTCGCCGAGAAACGCGCACGGCGCTCGCGGTCTCTCGAACGCGCGCGTAGAAAGAGGCCCCGTACGGGTCCCGCCGCACGCACCGTCGACGTCGGGCCGGAACCGGCGATCGAGCCCGCTCGGGACGGCGCCCGAACCACGGGGGGGTGTATCTCCTTCCCCGACGTCTTGTTTCGGAAGGGTAGGTGAGCTAGTGACGTTAGAAACGGCCAACCCGTAAATACTCCGCCCGGCATCATCACCGTTCTACACCGCACGTGTCGGATCGCGAGGAACCCGGGGAACCTCCGCTGCCGCAGCCGGCCCGCTTCTGGACCGTCGAGGAGGCGAATGCGCGGCTCGTCGAGCTGAAGGAGTCGATGCCGCAGCTGCGCGCGCGCGTGGTGCGGCTCCGAAAGGTCTTCGACGAGCTCCATCGCCTGTCGGGGTTCTGGGGCAAGGAGGTCGATGCTGTCGACAACCCGGACCGGGCCCTGAAGGGGCGCCTCGACTCGGAATGGGCGGCCCTCACCAAGCAGGTCGAGGACGAGGTCTCCCAGTTGCAAGCCGAGGGGATCGAGGTGAAGGACCTGGAGTCGGGCCTGGTCGATTTCTACGGGCTCCAGGAAGGCGAGGTCGTCTTCCTCTGTTGGCAGCGCGGGGAGGACGAGGTCGGTTTCTACCATTCGCTCGAGGGAGGGTTCCGCAACCGGCGCCCGCTCCCCGACCGCTCCCGCGCCACGACGGCGCACTCGCCGGGCCCCCCGTAATCGTTCAGCGGTCCGGGGCCGGACCGGTCCGGGCCATGGGAACCGCGGTCAGGACCGCGGCCATCGCCCCGAGCCCGATCAGCATCGAGGACAGGTATACCAGATCCGGGTAGACCACCTGTAGCCCGAGAAAGTAGACGACGGCCGGCGAGATCGCCGCGGCGGAGCCCGAGGCCGCGACCAGGGCGGGACGGCGGCGCCGCGCGGCGGCCTCGGCGCCGAACGCGACGAGGATGGCGGTGATCGCGAACAGACTCGCCCCGCTCCACAGGTCGGCGACCAGGGACTCGAGCGTAGAGAACGGCGTCGTGACGATGGTGGCCGTGTCGGCTCCGCCCCCCGGGGTCATCGTGACCGTGATCCCCCCGGCGGCAGTATCGAAGGGATGCGCGAGCAGCAGCTCCTCGACGACGGCCGAGTAGCCCGGATAGCTGACGGTCAGGTTGACCCCACCCGGGGGGACCGCGGGGAACGCGAACCGCCCCGAGGCGTCGGTCGTCGTGCGGGCCACGAACCCGTTCTCCCCGTCGAGGTAGAGACTTGCTCCTTGGAGCGGTACCGTCGACTTCCCGTCCGCCGAGACGCCAAACACGATCCCATGCACCGAGAACGAACCCGGAGACAGGGCGCTCGCCCCTTCGTACCCAAGGTACCCGGCGAGCCCGGAGAGGACGAGGGCGCCGGCGAGCAACGCGAGGAGCGTCACGACCGCGATCTTGGGGCTCGCCCCCCGCGGGGTGGGGAGCGGGGGATATACCTGGGGAAAGACCTCCCAGGAGAAGAGCGGCGGAGGGTCCCGTTCGCCGACCACGGGGACGGGAGCCGCACAATGGGGACACGCGTACCACGTCGACGGTCCGCCGGGGATCGGGACGGCCGCGAGGTAATTGCCGCACCTCGGACAACGCAAGGTGACCGGCCGCAGCGCCATCGGATCTCCGCAGAAAGCCGGGGCGGATTAGCCTTGAGGCGAGGACTGGGCAAACCCCAGCTCCGCGTCGTCGGGGTGGACGACGGCTCGTTCCTGCGGACCGAGCGTCGGGCCCCGGTCGTGGCAGTGATTCTCTCCGGTCCGTCGTATGTGGAAGCCGTCCTTCGGACCTCCGTCGCGGTCGACGGGGACGACGCGACGGCGAAGATCGCGTCGATGCTCGTCGCTTCGCCTCACCTCGACGGGGTGCGCGGGATCCTGGTCGACGGCGTCGCCGTGGGTGGGTTCAACCTTCTCGACCTCGCGGAGCTCTCCCGCGTCACGGACCGGCCGGTCGTGTCGGTGACCCGGCGAAGGCCGGAGTTCGCGAGCATCCGGTCGGCGCTCGAGAAGTACTTCCGGGCGGACTTCGAACGTCGCTGGTCTCTGGTGCGGTCGCGACCGCTGTTCCAGGTCCCGACCGGGGGCGAGCCAATCTGGGCCTCCGCTTCGGGTTGCCGTCGGGTCGATGCGATTGCCCTCGTGCGGCGGACCCTCGTCCGCGGGTACTGGCCGGAGCCTCTCCGTCTCGCGCACCTGATCGCCCGTGCCTACGGTCGCTCCGCTGCGCGGGGAACCGCGACGCTTCGGAGCGAAGGCTCAGGGCGTCGCGGCGGACCGCGGGAACAGGATTCGAAGATGGCGTGAGGCAAGGGCGGGGTTCGCCCCCGTGGCCCAACCGTCGCGGACTGGTTCGCGTCTCGACCGGCCCGGGCATGGGGCTTAACTTAGGCCGTTTGCGAGCGGCCTCAGGTGGTCCACCGGAGCTACCTACGCCCTCCCAGCCCGATCGCCGCCCTCGCGAGCGCGTCCGCGCTGGGCCCACCAAACCTCCGCTTCCGGTGCGACCCGCGAGACCATCGGACGCGGGCGAAGACGAACCGGGCCCTTGCCTCCCGAAGCCGTTGCTCAATCAGGTCGAGCCCGAAGGCGTGGTTCTCCGACCCCCCATTGCACGACTCAGCCAGTCGTTCGTTGTCGGTGATCGCCCAGACCCCCTCAATCCCGAGGTCGGCCGCGGCCTCGAAGCCCAAGGCGAGCGCGAGTGTCTCCGCATGAAGCGGGCTCGGCAGGTGCCCAAGCGCGACGGACTTCGCCGCGAGCGGTCGGTGTTGGATGTCCCGGATGAGTACGCCCGCGCCCGCCGCGAACAACCGCCCGTCGAGACCTACGAGCTCACGACGGGTGTCGACCGAGGCGTCCGTCTCGAGGTAGGCGAGCTTCACCCGAAAGCGGGATGGAATCCTGGGCCAAAGACCCCGTGCTTCGGCGCCTACGAGGGTAGCCCTGAGCGGATTTGCCTCTTGCATGGGGCGAATCCGTCCGTCCCGGTCCCCACCTCGTGTCGGCCCCAACCTGACCGAGGACCCTTGCCCGTCACGCGGTGCGGTCATGGGGAGGGATTCCCCCGTTCAGGGAGGCGGCCATGGAACCGAAGGTTTGGGCAGCCCCCAGGCCTACCGAATTGTCGCGTAGCTCCAGGTGAACCAGATACTCCCCTGTAGGACGAAAGTGCCGGACGCGCTTGGCAGGAGAATGGTCAAGAACGCATCTTGGCAACCGCAGCCAAAATTGCTAACGTTTCCCCAGCCCTCAAGCACGAAGGGTGCCTCTACGGCCACCAGAGCGATTCGGGTCCGCTCGATAGTTGAACTGTTCAACCCCGGCTGAAAACCCGGATCCGTGAAGTCGCATTGGACCTGACTTCGTGTCGGGAACGTCCCGTTGAGATCGACGCACCAACCCGTCAAGGGGAGGAGGGGCGGCGCAGGGCCAACCCCGGACAGCCAACCGACTGTCCAGCTCGAGCGAATGATCGAGACTCGGTTCGGACCGGTCGATGGGCCGAATCCTCCTATGGCGTAGACTGCGACCAATGAGATTGCAGCGAGGCCGATCAAGACGGTTCGAAGTCGGTCGGCGAGGAAACGACTCAGCATGACTTCCACAAAGGCCCGAGGGCGACTTAAGGAATTGATGAGGGATGGGGGCCGTGGGTACGATCGGCTCCGAAGCGGACGACGTTGAAATCATTCTGGTTCGCACGCATTCACCGTGCTCGGACGCATTTCTTCATCGCCCATGCGACCGATGCCGTCCTTGGAAGGAGAGGCGCCCGATGGGAGGGCCAGACGAACCCTGTATTGGATTCCGGGGGAGAGCAAAACCGGGTCGAGAACTTCCCAAGGGTTTCCACCGCGCAGGCTGCGGCGGGGGTCCGATCAAGGCAACTCGGTAGACCCCGGGCCACCGTGGCCCCGCATCCACAAGGGGAGGACGCACCCAAGGCGCGTACGCTGTGGTGCTCGGGCGCGAGCCGCTACCCGGACGCGGCCAGGCTACCCGCGCAGATGCCTTTAGGTGTGACGGCGTTGCCTCGAAAGTCCAAGGGAAGGGACTGGGTTGAGGGCGCCCTGTGTGCGATGATCAGCAGTGCCCATCGGGTGGCTCTAGGCCCCGGTACAGCTCTGGCGTTCTTTATCGTCGCACTTCTTGTCGCCCCCTCGGCACTCGGGTCGTCCGCGTTTGTGTTGGCCCCGCCTTATTCCGGAGTTTCGACGAACACGTGGACGCATTCGGGGGTTTCAGGCTGTGCAGGGACCTCATCCCCCCAACCCCCATTTTTTCACCCGACGAGCGGCAAGGGCGGCTTCGCGATTCGTGCGGTCGCCCCGACTTGCACGAGCGCCAACACATCCCAAGGAGAACTTCGGGCGAGGGTTGTAACCTCGATACCGGTCCCGCTGGTGAATAACTCGGACACTGTGGTCACAACAGTTCAATTCCGTGCGTGGCTATCGGAAAAGGCGACCCTCTGGACAACTTGCAATGGGACCGGCGGGTGCGCCGAGGATGCGCAAACGGGACTCCACGCTTCGGCCCTACTCGAGGATACCACCACCGGCTCGTCGTTTTGGTATCCGGCCCACCCTTGGATCGGGGTTTCGCGCCTACTGTTGATTTGGGCACCACCCTCCCCGGGAAACCCGGGCTCGTACCGCACGCCGGGGTCGAATCAGGTGGGTGGGTCTGTCGCGTTCTGGATCAACGCCACTTCCGTGAATACTTCCCACCAATTCGCCTTGATCCTGACGTTCCAGGGTTTCGCCTTCGTTTCAATGTACTCTAGCGGTGCCGCGATGACGGGAGGGGGAACTTCGGCCTACATTAACGCCGTGTCGAATGGTGAGGGAATC
>JAKIWG010000004.1:0-19531 GCA_022750155.1 Thermoplasmata archaeon
GCATCTTGCGCTCGAACCAGATCAGCATGATCGTGTTGATCATGCTCGCCCCGAGCAGGATCGCCCCGAACAGGGCGGCGGAGAGCAGCCAGACGAGCCCGCCGTTCATGAGCGCCGCACCGAGCGGGTTCGGCAGGTGGGTGCCGAGGGCGTCCAAGAGCGAGGAGGAGAGGAAGTACGCGACGTCGTAGAGGGTGGTGACCATCGTGTGCCTCCTACCGGTCGACTTCCCCGACGCAGATGTCGACGCTGCCCATGATGGGGGGGATGTCGGCGACCCGGTACCCGATCATGTATTTCTTGCACGCGGCGAGGTTGGCGAACACCGGGGAGCGGAACTTGACCCGATACGGATGCTCGGAACCCTCGTTGACGACGTACGCCTGGGCCTCACCATGCGGTTCCTCCACCGAGGAGAAGCCGACCCCTTTCGGGTAGTTGCGGCGCAGCAGGTACCCCTCGCGTCCCACGGGGGCGTAGGGGGCACCGAGCCACTTCGGCAGCCGGTCGGCGATGACCGGGCCGGGGTGGTGGTCCAGCCAGTCGAGCGTCTGCCGGATGATCCGGACCGACTGGCGCATCTCCTCCATCCGGACCAAGTATCGGGAGGTGACGTCGGCGGCCGATGCGGTCGCGATGTCGAACTCGACCCGGTCGTAGGCGGCGTAGGGACGGTCCTTCCGGAGGTCGCGCTTCACCCCCGCCCCGCGGAGCATGGGGCCGGTGACGCCGTACGCGATCGCGTCGTGGGCCGTGAGGACCCCCAACTGGTCGCAGCGCCGGCGGAAGATGTCCGAGCCGAGGCACAGGTGGTCGTACTCCACGAATCGATCCATCAGCCAATCGAGCACCTTGCGGGCCCGGTCGGTGAACCCGGGGGGCATGTCGTTGCGGACCCCGCCGACCCGGTTGTACTCGTAGGTCAGCCGACCGCCGGTGAAGCTCTGGAAAAGGTCGAGTACGAGGTCGCGATCCCGCATCCCGTACAGGAACGGGCTCATCAGTCCGACGTCCTGGACGAAGGCGGCGTACCACATGATGTGCGAGGCGATCCGCTGGAACTCGTCCGCCATCACCCGGATGTACTGGGCGCGCTCGGGGGCCTCGACCCCGAGGGCCTGCTCGGATGCGATGACGTAGAGGTGCTCCCACGCCATCCCGGCCACGTAACAGGTCCGGTCCATGAGGGTGATCACTTCGTTGTAGTGGCGGTCCTCGCTGATCTTCTCGATCCCCCGGTGCAGGTAGCCCATCTCCGGGTCGACGTCGACGATCAGCTCGCCGTCGATCTTCACGCGGAGGTTCCAGAGCCCATGGGTCATGGGGTGCTGGGGCCCCATGTTGATCCACATCTCGGACATGGCTCAGTCGGTGGCCTCCGGCCCGGGGGGCGTCGTCGCGGATTCCCGCAGGGGCGTCGGGTCAGACATTTCGGGTCTTGACCTCCAGTTCCTCGGGCTCGTGCAGCTTGAACGAACGCAATAGCGGGTGGAACTCGTAGCCTTCGGGGGTCAGCAGGTGCCGAAGGTCCGGGTGGTGGTCGAACTGGATGGCGAGGAGCTCGAACGCCTCGCGTTCGTGCCAATTCGCGGCCGGCCAGACCGGCACGGCGCTCTCGATGTGCGCCGCGTCGGCGGGGAGGTCGGCGCTGAGCATCAGGTACTGTCGGACAGTGTCCGACCATGCCACGTAGACGACCTCACGGCGGTCGACCCAGTCGACTCCGGCCACCATCGAGAGGTGGAGGAATCCGAGCTGGTCACGGACCGCCCGGAACAGGTCGAGTGCGCCCTCCGGCCGGAACCGGACCTTTCCGGCGGTCCCGACGAACGGGTCCACCGACAGGAGCCGGTCTCCCAGGACGGGGCGTAGGCGTGCTTCGACCTCGTTCGGTTCCATGCCCCTTCCTCAGAGTGCGACCACGGCCCATTCGGGCCTATTCGCCGCGCTCCCGAATCAGCTCCTCGAGCTTCAGGATCCCGTCGAGGAGCGCTTCGGGGCGGGGGGGACACCCGGCGATGTAGAGGTCGACCGGCACCAGCTTGTCCACCCCCGGAACGACCGAGTAGGCCGTACGGAACGGTCCACCGCCGGTGGCGCAGTTCCCCATGGCGATCACCCATTTCGGTTCGGGCATCTGCTCGTAGAGGGTGATGAGCTTGTGGGCGACCTTCCAGGTCACGGTCCCGTTGACGATCAGCAGATCGCACTGGCGCGGCGAGGAGCGGGGGACGACGCCGAACCGCTCGGCATCCCACCGGGCCCCGAACGCCGCGGCGAACTCGATGGCGCAGCAGGCAAGGCCCCAGTGGAGAGGGAACAACGAGTTCCGTCCCGCCCAGTTGAAGGTGGGACGAATGACCTTTCCCTGCGCCTGCTCGGTCATGAGCGCCATCAGCGACTCCTTCGCCGCGGGGATGAACTCCCGTGCGCGGAGCGTCTCGATCTCCAGGAACGGGACCGCCGGCCCCGAGACCATCGGCAGCTCAGTACTGGGAGACGACACGACAGGTGCAACGACCGGTGCGACGACCGGCTTGGCGATGGTCGCCGGAGCGCCCGTCATACGACCCACCGTTTCTCGCCGTGCAAGGCGTAGTAGATTCCGGTCAGGGCCAACCCGGTGAACGCCATCGCGACGAACGTCGGCCAGAAGACGCTCCCGAGGGCGAACAGGGAGCGGAAGGTCAACGCCCACAGGGCCAGGATGAACCCGAGGACGTCAACGGCGACGAAGACGATCGCGAACGTGTAGTGCTGCGTGGGGAAGTCGATCTGGGCCTCGCCCTCGGCCTCCTCGCCGCACTCGTACGTGGTGGCCTGGAGGTAGGAGCGGCGCGCGGGGGCGCCGAGCATCCGGTTGGCGATGATCGACCCGACGCCGAACGCCGTGGCGATCGCTCCGAAGATGAGGAATGTGTCGATTCCCGCACCCATGTTCGAACCCTCCCCAGCGTGCCCCGTACAGACGAGAATTCGAACCGTTCCTCTTTATTTAACCGCTCCCGGCGCAGGCGGGCGGGGTCTCCACTGTGCTACGCCCTACCTCGGTAGCCATCCGTCGGAACGGTAAAGACGCCGCCTCCTTGTGCGTGCCGGAGCACCCTTGGATCTGAAAGCGCTGCGACATCCGGTGGTGCTTCCGGGTCGATACGTAGACCTGGTTCCGCTCGACCGGGACCAGCTCCCTGGCCTGATCGACGCGGGCCGAGACCCGGAGATATGGACATTCATGTTCAGCGGACCCGGGGACGCGCCCGAGTCCATGGTCGCGCTGGTCGACGAGCTCCTAAGGCGGGAGTCGGCCGGAACCGACCTCCCGTTCACCGTGCTTCGAAAGACCGATCGCGTCCCGGTGGGGATGACGAGGTACCTCAACATCGACGGGCCGCACGACTCTGTGGAGGTCGGGGGAAGCTGGCTGACTCCCTCACTCTGGAGGACCCCGTTCAACACGGACGCGAAACGTCGGATGCTCGGACATGCGTTCGAGGTCGCCCGTGCCCACCGCGTCCAAATCAAGACCGACGAGCGGAACCTGCGTTCCCAGCGGGCCATCGAGCGGCTCGGGGCGGTGCGGGAGGGCGTCCTCCGGGGACACATGCGCACCCCGCCCGGGTTCTACCGGTCGTCGGTCTTCTACAGCGTCCTCGAGCCAGAGTGGCCCGCCGTGCGCGCGCGGCTCGACGCCGAACTCGAGCGTCCGTGGCCCCCCAGTGCCTGAGCGTCCCTCCCTTCGAGGGGGCGCTGGTTCTAACCCCTACGGCGCGGGAAACTTCGGTTTCCGTTTCTCGTGGAACGCCCGGATCCCCTCGGACAGTTCAGTCCGTTGAGCCGCTTCCACGGCCCCGCGACGCTCCAGAGCGAGCTGGGCCTCCAGACTCTGCTGGAACGCCGAAACCATGAGTCGCTTGATCCAGCCGTAGGCGAACGTGGGGCCCTCGGCGAGCTCCGTCGCCCTCGCCCACCCTCGAGCCGAAAGCTCGTCGGGAGCGACCACTTCGTGGAGAAGACCCAGCTCCCGGCCCCGCTCGGCCGGAACCCGAGCGTTGGTAAAGAGCAGCTCCTGGGAGAGGCCGATCCCCAAGTAGTGGGGGAGCAGATACGTGAGTCCGCCGTCCGGGACCGCGCCCAGGGCGGGGAACGCAGGGACCAACACCGCGCCTTGCGTGGCGATCCGCCAGTCGCAGGCGAGAGCGAGCGACAGGCCCCCTCCGGCGGCGACTCCCGGCAGCACCGCAACCACCGGCTTGGCCATCGTCATGATCTCCCGGACGGAGCGCTCCTGCTCGCCCGTGAGCTCGTGGAAGAGCCGGGGGAGGGCGTCACGCGACCGGTGTTCCTCCATGGACGCGACATCGCCCCCGGCGCAGAACGCCTTGCCCGACCCCGTGAGGACGACCGCGCGCACGGACGGGTCGAGCGCGGCCGACTGCAACGCCGCACGGAGCACGGAGAAGGACGGCACATCGAGGGCGTTGAGCCTCTCGGGCCGGTTGATGCGAATCTCGAGAACGGCTCCGCGTCGCTCGGTGAGCACGGGATCGGCCGCGGGAACCACCGGTGCGGACGATGCACCCCGGTTAATGAGCCGCGCGGTCCCGAATCTTGGGGGAGTCGGAAGGGAGCAGATGCACCACCCCTCCGGACGAGGAGCTGAAGCGAGTGCCGCAGCCGGTGCACTGCTCAGGAAGCTTCGAGGAGGCGTCCTTCCCGAGCAGCGGAGCGTGGCACGACCTCACGCCAGGATCTCTGACACCGCGGGGAGGGGGCTCAGCCTCGTTCCCGGTCGCCGGGCCACTACGAACCGGTGAGGGAGTCCGGACCATCCCGAGGTCGCTTCGGCCAATCCGAGCAGAGTGCGCTCCGACAGCCAGCGACCCGGCCCGAAATCCTCGAGCCCCGTCGCCCGCTCCTCCACGACCTCGAACCCGGCTTGCCGCAACGAACCGAGGACCCGCGACCGACGCGGGAGCAGCAGTTCGCGCCGGCTGAACGTGACCGGGACGAACCCCAGGGGGCGCGGGTCGAGCAGGCAGAGTCGGACATCCTCGAGCAACGTCCCTACCGAAGGGGCGTGGTGGTAGCTCATGACCAAGCGACCTCCTGGGGCGAGCACACGGTAGATCTCGCGGATCGCCGAGTCGGGATCAAGCAGGAAGTTGTAGACCCGAACCATGGAGACCGCGTCGAACGATCCGTCGACGAGCGGGAGCGACTGAACGTCCGCGACCAGGAGCCATGGAAGCTCGGGATGTCCGGCTTTGAGCTTCTCCAAGAAGTCGGAGGTCAGGTCGACCCCGACGTACTCCGGGAACTTGGCCCGGAGGATGGGAGTGATCCGACCCCCGCCCGGCCCCACTTCCAGGACCCGTGTCCCGGTTGCACCCCTGAAGGACCGGTGAACTACCTCCCGTTCGACGCGGGTGGTCTTCTCGCGCCCTGCCCAGAGCTCATCGAAATCCAGCGTCGAGAAATCGTACGGCTGGAGCGGGTGGCCCTCCGCTCCACTCGGCCACTGATGAGGCGGCGCTCCCGAGCTCCGTCGCGCCGGTGGACCGGGTAGAGAACCGGGGTCGCCCATGGAGGGAAATGAGAGAACGGCGGCCCCTAAAGCAGTCGACCCCAAAGACAGGACTTCAGCAGGCTCTAATCCCACCCGGGGAATCCCAGCGGCGGGGGGCCCGAGTCGACGATCGACGGATCTGAGGCGGAAGGTGCGGCGGCGGGAACGCTGGAACTTCGTACCGAACGCGGAACTCCGGTCTCGCTTCGGTTCGTTTCACGGGCGGGTGTCGTGTACGTCGTTCCCGCCGCCGTGCGAACTCCGTGGGCGTCCGCCGCGCTCCGTCGGGGGGCGGCCACCATCACCCTCCCGCGCGGTTCCCCTGCGCAAGCTTCCGCGGTCCTGGTCCTCGACCCGTTGGAGGTCGAGGCGGTCCAGCAGCAGTTCCGGCGCATGCACGGGGAGGTCGTGTGGGCCCGATACTTCGAGGGACGGCCCAAAGTGATCGCGCTTCGCCCGGAGTCGCCGGGTGCACCCCGATCCGAGTTCGAGCTTATCCGCGCGGAGTTCGACGCCGTCGCCCCAGGGTACGCGCGGGCCGTGAGCTCAGACCCCAACGACTCCTACCTTCGGGAACGATCGATTGCCCGGCTCCGGACATTGTTTCAGGGCCGCGACCCGATCCTGGAGATCGGCTGCGGGACGGGCAGCGAGACCATCCCCCTGCTGAACGGTGGACACCGGATCGTCGCGGTCGACATCTCGACCGGGATGCTCGCGCAGCTGCGCCACAGGGCGGCCGAAGTGGGCGCCGAGGATCGGCTCACCACCATCGAGGGTCGTCTCGCAGACCTGGGAGGGGCCATAGGCTCCCTGGGCGCGGGCGCCTTCGCGGGGGCGTTCTCGACCTTCGGGGCTTTCAATCTGGAGCGGGACCTCCACTCGGTCGGCCCGGCGCTCGCGAAGGCACTCGTCCCGGGGGCGCCCCTGTTCCTGGGCGTCCTCAACCGGCACGCGCTGATGCCCCTCGTGGCCGCGGTCGGTGGGGGGCATTGGAGGGAGCTTACGGCTCGGCTACGGAACCCGATCCCCGCGGACAGCTCCCGGTTCCCCCTCGACGTCTACGCGTTGCGCCCCGCGCAGGTATCCAGGTTGCTCGGAGCGGACTTTCGCCTCGAGGCGAGCGAAGCGGCCTCGGTGTTCTCCCCCCCGGACGACCTGCCGCGGCTCCGTAAGGCCGTGGGGGCCCGCGGCAAGCTCGCCCTCCGGCGTCTGGACCACCGGTTATCGAGGACCCGCGTGGGGGTCGAGCTCGCCGAATGGCAGTTCCTGACCTATCGACGCGCCACCCTCCCCGCGGGGAGAGTATAAATTCCGCGTGCCGCTCGCCGCGTTCGATGGACCGACGCTTCATCTCCGAGCACCACACCGTCAAGCTTCTCCTCGAGCCGCGGGGCGCCATCGTGGCGTTCACGATGAAGACCCACTCCTACCTGTTCTTCGTCACCCGCCGATTTGTCGGGTTCAAGAAGATCCTGACCCGCGACCGGATCGTCGCGAAGGCTGGGTACAGCGCCCCCCAGGCGCTCGACCTGATCGCCCGGATGTACCCCCAGGGCCTCTAGGCCACCACCCCGGACGGTTCGACGACGCCTCGGCGGGGAGGCGGCAGCGGCCCCAACCCCCGAAGGACTCCCCGACCCAGCCTACGCGACAGCGGGGCCCACCGGGCATCGGACCTCATGATGAACGCGAGCTCGCTGGCGAGCAGGAACGGCGCGGCGTGCCAGAGGCTACGCATCCGGACCGCCGGACCCCCTTCCCGCAGCCGCCGATGAAACACGAACCAGTCGGCGATCTCCCGGTCGAGCCGGTCGGGGTCGACGGAGTGCTGCGCCCAGAACCCCCGTTCACCGGGCGGGTCGACGTCGTGACGGATGAACGCTCCCGTGTCCGCCCAGGTGCCCCCGCCGTAGCGCTGGAGGCGCAGGCACAGGTCGGCGGAACTGTTCACCGGAAGGCTCTCGTCCAATCCCCCGACGGCTTCGAGGGCCGTCCGGCGGACCAGGGAGGCGTTGGGGAGCGCGTCGGTGTGAACGAGCTTTCCCTCGAGCGCCAGGTCCCGGGGGGCGTTGCGCCCGATGAGCTCGAACCCCCAGCGGTCCGGTCGGAACGGCGTCGCGTACACCCAGACCAGCTCCGGGCGTCGGTGATAGAGCACCGACGGCATGACGGCGGCCGGGTTCGGGTCGGACCGCATCCGCGTGACCGGCCCGGGGAACGTGGTGGGTCCGACGATGTTGTCGTCGTCAATGAAGTACACGAACCGATCGCGGGCCTCGCGGAGTCCGAGATTCTTGGCCCTCGAAATGTAGAGACGTTCCGCAGAGTTCACCTGACGGATCGGGAGGTCGGGGAACTCCGCGAGGAGGTCCCCGGGTTCCGGAGAATCGTCGACGACCACGATGCGATGGACCCATTCCGGCACCACGGGAGCGAGACTTTCGAGCAATCGGCGCAACCGAGCCGGTCGGCCGCGGGTCACCGTGAGCACGGTCACGTCCGGTACGGTCATCGCACGAACCGAACGCCGAGGCCCCACGCGCCGATAACTCGGAGCCGGAGTTATTCGAGTTTGGACCAAGAGATGTGCCGGTTTGGCGGGAATAAATAGGTGTGGTTCCTCGCAACGGTGTGGTGGCGTCCGCGTCGCGTCCTGCGCCGCCCCCGTCCGAGATCGTCGAACGTCGCGTAGAGACCGCACTGCGCGTCGCGGCGTCCCGGCGGACCGGGGTCCCGGTCCACGAGCTCTCGGAACTGCTCCCCCACGATGGACCTGAGGGGGGACCGGCGGTCGCCGCGTGGATGGCGGAGCACCCGCCGTTCGGCACGGTGCGCGACGAGTTCGCGGTCGCGCCCGGAGGGGAGCTCCCCCTCCCCGAACTGACCGAACGTCGGGCGAGGGGCACGGTCTACCTCGAGTCCGCCCGGCGCTTCGTCGGGTCCGAGGCGTTCCTCGCGCGGCCGCTCCTCGAGTGCGCCGGCGTCACCGGTTCCGCGGCCTACGGGGAGCCGGAGGCCGGGGAGGACTGCGACCTGCTCGCCGTGACCCGTCCCGGCGCCGTCTGGCCGTTCCTGACGTACGTCTACCTGCGGTTGCGCGTCAGCCCACCGGCCTCGGGTCCCACCGGACCCACCGATTGGTGCTTCAACTATGTCCTCGATTCCGGGGCCGCCCGGAAGGAGTTCTCGCGTCCCCGGGGCTTCCTGTTCGCGCGCGAGGCGTTGACCACTCGCCCCATCCACGGCGAGCGCCACTACCGGAGCCTCCTCGCCTCGGCGCCCTGGCTGGGAAAGGAGGCCCCGCGGATGTATGCGCGCTGGGAGGCCCAGGGCCTCGTCGAGAGCGACCCGCTGCCCCCGGCCCCGTGGCCGGTCCGACTGCTGAACCTCGTCCTGTTCCCCCTGGTCGCCGCCTACCTGCAGGGTCAGGGACTTCGGCGCAACCACCAACTGCGGCGCCAGGGCCGGGAGCTCGAGTGTTTCCAGACCGTGACGAACCGGGACCGGTTGGTCATCCTTTCCGAGAAGTTTGCCCGCATCGCCGAGGTCTACGCCCCGTCCACCGCCCTCACTCCGGAAGGGTAGCCCACAGTACGTGGTCTCGCCGACCGAACGCACGGTCCCAAAGGGCGAGGCCGAGGGCGACCATTTCGGCCGTCGCGAGGACGAGGAGGGACCGGAGGCCCCGAGGCGTGGAGCGGATCGTATCCCGAAGCAGTCCCATCGCCGCGACGGGGTGGGTGAGCGAATACCTCTGGAGCGTCATGGGAGGTACACCGACGACCGACTCGACCTGGTGCAGGCCCCATCGGATCCTTCGACGCTGGGAAACGTGGTCCCGAAACCTCCGGGCGGCCTCGATCGTCACCCGGGCCTCCGAGGCGTAGATGATCGTCCCGCGCTCTCGGCGCAGCCACGCGCCGATGAAACCGCCGTCATTCACCACGCCCGCGGGCAGTGGGGGAAGACGGGCGATCGGCAGCAGCAGCAGCTCGTCGGAGAGGTTCGAGGAGGAACCCTCGGCCACGATGAACTCGTGGAATCGGTGATGGATCTCCCACAGGAGCCGGATGCTCTCGGTGAAACCGCCGGTCCGGTCGGGAGGGGGGCCCGGTCGCGCCATCACCGCGAAGGGGAGGGGGGCGCGCGAGGCGGCCCGCACCAGCGAGGCCACGCTCCCGGGCTCGGCGAGCGCGTCCCCGTTGAGGAGGACCAGATAGTCTCCCTTGGCCCGCGCGAAGATCTCGAGAAGTGCCGAGGCCTTGCCGAGCCGGTCGACCTGGACCACCACTTCGACCCTCGGGTCGACCTCCCTCGCCCGCTCGGCGGTCCGGTCGGTGCAACCGCTCGCCACCACGAGCACCTGCTCCCAACGACATCCATCGGGGAGCGATTGGGAAAGAAGGGAACGGAGCGCGTCTGCGATCCGCCGCTCCTCATTGAACGCCACGGTGCCCGCGACGAGTCGAATGACTCCCGGGCGTTCGGTCCCGGCGCCCGGAGGGTCGGCCCCGACCCCGCGGACTCCCACCCGGGCGGGATGGTCCACGGTCAGGGCGGGGGAACGATCTTGCGCTTCGCGTCCATCGTGGGCGGGGGAGTGCCGGCCGAGGGCGAGGGGGTGGAAGGCATCGCGGAGGGGATGCTCGGAGTGGTGCTTTCACGCTTCGGCGGGAGGGCGGAGGTCGTGGGAACGATGGGGTCGATCGGGACGATCTCGTCCACCCCGGGAAGGATGGGCGCCACCGCCTTGGCGCCATCGCGTGCGGCCTGGTAGGGGTTGACGATCGCCGCCGACTCCTCGGCCTCGGCCTTGATCTCGTTCTCGATGCTCTGGATCTCGGCCGAGAGCTCTTCCTGCTTGGGGATCGGTCCGAGGACATCGTTGACGGTGCCGATCTGGTTCTCGAGCTCCTGCATCGTGTTGAGCCCCCGATCGGGGACCGTTCGCGATACTCCAAGGTACTCCGACGCCCCTTCCATAAGGCGAGAGAACTCGAACGGGAACAGGATCTTGGTGGCCTGGCCGTTGCCGACCGCCGTGACCGTGTCCAGCGACAGGACCGTGAGCGCCTTGGCGTCCAAGGTGGCGGCTCCGAGGGACAGGATCCGAAGGCGCTGGGATTCGCCCTGCGCTTCCAGGATCGTGGCCACCCGTGTCCCCTCGGCCTCCAGGATCTTCGACTGCCGGACCCCTTCTGCCTGGAGGATGCGGGATCGCTTGTTGCCTTCGGAGACCAGGATGGCCGACCGCTTCTCCCCATCCGCCCGGAGTACCGCCGCCCGCCGCTGCCTTTCGGCGGACGTCTGCTCCTCCATCGCGGCCTTGACCGGCCCGACCGGGTCGACTTCCTTGATCTCGACCGCCTCGACGCGGACCCCCCA
This sequence comes from Thermoplasmata archaeon, assembly GCA_022750155.1. GTDB lineage: Archaea > Thermoplasmatota > Thermoplasmata > Lutacidiplasmatales > UBA184 > Lutacidiplasma. Next base: position 10,955 of record JAKIWG010000004.1, read on the forward strand.
GCGATCCGTCGCCTCGTCGAGGATGTCCCTCAAACGGGTGTTGATCCGTTCGCGGTTGTACAGTACCTCGTCCAGTTCCATGTCCCCGATGATTGAACGGAGCGTCGTCTGAGCGAGCGCTACCGTCGCCAGGTGGTAGTCCTGGACCTGGAAGATCGCCTTGGGCGCGTCGACGACCTTGATGTAGATGATCGCGTCGACGTTCGTGGGAGAGTTGTCCTTGGTGATGACCTCTTGGCGGGGCACCTCAAGTACCTGCGTCCTGAGGTCGACCTTCAGCACCGACGAAAGCGGGTTCACAAAGCTCAGGCCGGGGTTGAGCAGTCGTTTGTAGGACCCGAGGAGGATGACGATTCCCAGCTGATACGGTGCGACGGTCTTCGTCGCCGCGGCGAAGTACAGGATGAGCGCGAATCCGACGATTACCGCCAACGCAAGGAACAGGGTCCCGATATCGGTCATAGATGGATCAGCGCTCCGTCGGAAGGGTCAGAGCCATCACCGAATGTAAGCTCCGCTAGGGGGCGGCGTCGGTGGGAATGGGTCGAGAGAGGCTGCCACCGCCGGCCAACCGGCCGCCGGGCGGGGGGAAACCGGAGTTCCGGTGGGAGCGAAAGGATTGAAATGGATCTCCGCCCGCTCCACTGAAATCCCGCAACCCCGGCATGCTTCCCCCAGGGAATCGAACGACCGAGCGGTCATGCGAGGCAGATGGGAGCCGGTTTCCGCCGCGTCGACATCGAGCAATGAACTCCGCAGCGAGGCCTGGGCGACCCCGATGGCTTCGGTCTGTTAGTCCCGGAGCTGAAACATCGATTTCGCGGCGTCGAGAACGCGCAAACCCAGCTGCGCACCCACGAGCGCCGGGTAGCCATCTCGTGTGGCGATGGGTGGGGTGGGGATCGAAACCTCCTGGGGTCGCAGCTCCACGGTGACCCCCTGCGCGAGGGGATGCACGAACGTCACACCCGGTGGAATCGTTCTACGGTATGACCCCAAGAGCGTGACCACCCCGACCGCAAAGGGCGGAACGGTCTTGACCGCTTTCATCACGAACAGAAGGAGGGTAAGGGCGATTATCGTGAGAAGGGCGGCCACCAGGTTCTCGAGGTCGGTCATCGGGTGGCCCGTCAGCGAACGGCCGGGGGAGCGGCCCGGAATCCGGTAGTCCCTGGAACGTCCCGTTCCGGTCGGCCCGCCTCGTGGCGGAGCGGCAGTTCAGGCAGCGCCCGAGCTTGCGGTTTCGATCGGCTCGACACGGACGCTCACTCCTTCGCCGCTGACGATCCGCACGTGGGTGCCGGCAGGAATGGCCCGATCGGCCCGTGCCGACCAGATTTCGGAACGGATCCGGACCTTTCCCTGCAGCGAGTCCGGGCGGACCGCGGCGATCAGGACGCCTACCTCGCCCGTGAGGCCGTTCGCCGTGGTGCTCATGGGAGCGTGGGTCGGGGCGATGCGTCGATAGTAGGGGATGGTCACGAGGGCCGCCGCGACCGCCAGGAGGATCACGACGGAGGGACCGTAGATGGTCTGGAGCAGGAACTGCGGGAGAAGGAGAAGGAGCAACCCCGCCCCCAATACCATCGTTCCAGGGATGAGGAGGAACACGCCGGGATGAAGCACCTCCACCGCGAGGAGGACCAGCCCGACCAGGACCATGAATACGCCGAAATCCTCGATCGCGGCCATGGTCTCGCCGGAAGCGAGAGCGGGGCCCCCGATAAGCGTTCGGACCCCGCGAGAGCCGTCCCACCGGAGGACGGCTATCGGATGTAGGTCGAGGTGGTCGCAAGGTCGAATCGCGTGACGACCTTCAGACGGCGCCCCGTCCCGCGGGGCGCATACGCGAGGAACGGGAACATCTTCCAGAGGTCCCCTTCCGCCATCATCGTCGCCGGGTGCCCCTCGCCAAAGGCGGTTCGGGTCACGTACGCGGTGACCCGTCGGACCTCCCCCTCGTCGAGGTATCCGAGCGCGTGCAGGTACTCGTGAGCGAGGATCACGTACACGAAGGAGTTGTATTCGCGGACCGAGCTCGCGTGGGCCTGCATCGTCTGGACGAGACCCTCGTTCATCACGATGAGGTTCCCCGTCACCTGCCAGTACGCACCCAGGCTGGGGGGAAGGTCCGAGAGGCCGAGCCCGAGGCCGGGTCTCTCGATCCCCAGGCTGTGCCGGACCGCCGCGCGCACGACCTCGAAGATGTGGTCGAAATCCTGGGTGGAGTCCAGACGGGCTCCGGCCCCGAACGGGCGGCCGGCTTCCGGCGGAGCCGAGGATCCTGACAGGGTAGGCAGCGCCGGGGCGATGACGGGGAATGTGGTGAAGGGCATGACCCTACTATTCACAGGCGGGCAGATATAGCCGAGCTTTCACCCGCGTAACCGGCTTCTCTCGGTTCCCCATCGGCAGGTCGGAACGTTATCTGCGGTCAACGCTCCGTCGACCCCGGCCGATGTCGAACCCGGAGGAGGTCATGTTTCCGCGCCGAAAGGAGCGGTTCGAGGACCGTCGGAAGGAGGGGGACCAGCGGAAGCTGGCGGACGAGTTCTTCGACCACCGCACGCTCCTCGCGATCTCGGCCCTCATCACCCAGGGGCAGTTCGAAGCCCTCGACTTCCCCATCATGACCGGAAAGGAGGGCGGGGTATTCCGCGCGAGCGGCGCCGGCGGGTATCGGGCGGTGAAGGTCTACCGGATCGGCAACACGATCTTCCGGAACCTCCCCGCGTACGCCCTAGAAGAGCTCCGACGCGAGGCCAGCGGGGCGAACCACGCGAGGATGATCTACGGCTGGACCCGGCGGGAGCACACCGTCTTGCGGCGGCTGGCCGCCGCAGGGGTCCCGTGCCCGGAACCGTACGGGTACCTTCGCAACATCCTCGTCATGCAGTTCGTCGGCACCGACGGCCTCGCGGCGCCTCGCCTCCAGGACGTGCCCATCGACGACCCGGAGCGCCTGTACGTGGACCTGCTCCTCCTCGTACGAAAGCTGGTCTATGACGCCAAGCTCGTCCACGGCGACCTCTCCCCGTACAACATCCTGTTCCACGACGGCCACCCGGTGCTCATCGACGTGGCCCAATCGGTCCCGGTGGAGCACCCCGCCGCCCGGGGACTGCTCGTGAGGGACATTACCCACTTTGCCCGCTACCTTCAGAAGCTCGGCGTCGATACCTCCCCGGAGCGGTTCCAGGCGGCGGTCGACGAGTTGCCGGCGGCGGAGTGACGTCGATGCCGACGCTGTTCGTCCGCATCCCGGAGGACCGCATCGGGGTCGTCATCGGCCCCGGGGGCCGGACCAAGCGCGACCTCGAGCGACGGACCGGCACTCACATCGGGATCGACCCGTCAGACGGGGCCGTGACCATCGAGGCCCCCGACGACCGGGACCCGCTGGGGGTCATGATCGGGCGCGACATCGTGCTCGCCATCGGACGGGGGTTTTCGCCGGAGCGGGCCGACCGGCTCTTCAAACCGGACACCTATCTCGGGGTGATCGACATCAAGCGGGTGACCGGCCGGCGCGAGAAGGCCCAGATGTGGAGGATCCGCTCCCGGCTCATCGGTTCCGGCGGGAAGGCCCGGACCCGTATCGAAGACCTCTCGGGTTGTTCCATGAGCATCTACGGGAACACCGTCGCGCTCATCGGCCAGGAGCAGCAGCTGGTCCAGGCGACCCGAGCGGTGGAGATGCTGCTCCGGGGGAGCGAACACTCGGTGGTGTTCCACATGCTCGCCCGCCTTCGGGACAACGCCGCCCTCGCGACCGCCATGGAACCCTCGGAGCTCCCCGACCCGGAGTAGGCCGTGGGAAAGATCGCGGCCCTGGACGCCCGGTCCCTCGCCTGGGCCCGGGAACAGTTCGCGCGCTACTATGCCATCGCCCGGGTCGAGCCCCCGCCGCGGCTTGCCCGCCGGGAGTTCGCCGGATTCCCGTTCGCCACGGAAACGATGATGCGTCGACACCTCGCGCTCCCCACCGTGGAGGCGTTCGGGGAATTCCTCCGGTCCGAAGTGCCCCGGCACGCCTACTACTCGTCGGCGTACTACCGGCTCCCCGACCATCCGAAAATGGATGGCAAGGAGTGGCTGGGGGCGGACCTCATCTTCGACCTCGACGCCGACCACCTGCGGGGGGCCGAACGCCTCCACTACGCGGAACAGTTGGCGCTCGTCAAGGAGCGCGTGGCGAGCCTCTATGACGAATTCCTCGTCGGCGACTTTGGCATCGACCCCGCCGAAATGACGCTCGTCTTCTCTGGCGGGCGCGGCTACCATGTCCACATCCGAGAGCCCGGCTACCTCCCGTTGACGAGCCCGGAACGCCGGGAGCTCGTCGACTACATCCAGGGGTCGGGGTTCGATGCGACGCTCGCCGTCCGGGAGGTCCGGGACGACGGGGGGATCGCCTCCGCCGCCCGCGAGGCGGAGGAGGGCGGGGAGCGGCCCCGCTCGAAGAGCGCGCGATCGTTCAAGAGCCTGTATCCCCCGGAGACCCCCGGGTGGCGGGGTCGCACGACCCGGTCGGTCCTCACGCTGCTCGCGCGCTGGGAGATGCAGGGCCCGGTGGCCACCCAGTCCGAGCTCCAGCGTCGCGGCCTCTCCGAGCCGAAAGCGCGGTCGCTCGCCAAACTACTGCTCGAGAAGGGGCGGGGTCGGCAGATCCGCGAGTCCCTTTCGCTCGAGGTCTTTCGCCGCGAGGTCCCCCCCGAATTCTTCGACATCGTGCTGCGACAGGCCGCGATCGAGGTGCAGGGCGAGACGGATGCCCCCGTCACGACGGACATCAATCGCCTCATTCGGCTGCCGGGCTCGCTGCACGGGGGCAGCGGGTTCAGGGTGACCCCGTTGACGCGCGAGTCCGTCGACCGGTTCGATCCGCTCGTCGACGCCGTCGTGCCGGTCCCGGCGGGGGAGACCCGGACGGTCGAGCTCGCGGATGCGGTCGACTATCCGTTCCCGCGCCGCGTCGAGGGGGCCGCCGGGGACCGGGTGGAGCTCCCTACGCCGGTGGCGCTGTTCCTGGTGCTTCGGGGGGAGGCGGCAGTTCCGCCTTGACCGGGACCGTGATCCGGCCGATCTTCTCGATCGAACCCTCGATCGTGTCGCCGCCCTTCAGCCGGCGCGAGTCGTTGCCGAACTCATAGCCGGCCAACCCGCCCAGCGTGCCCAGCGAGATGACGTCGCCGGGCTCGAGGGTGATCCCCTGGGTCAGGTGCTCGATCACCTGAGGGATCCGGAACAGGTAGTCCGAGGTGTCGCCGAGCTGCCGAACCGTCCCGGAGACCTTGAGCTCCATCTTGAGCGGGTAGACGTCGCCGACCTCCTCCTTCGGGACGACCCAGGGCCCCACGGCCATCGTCGCGTCGAACCCCTTGCCCATCACCCAATCGACCGGCCCTTCCGCCGGGTACTGGAGGTCCCGATAGCCCATGTCGAGCGCGATCGTGTATCCGGCGACCGCCTCCATCGCCCTCGACGCGCTCACGTGCTTGGCCCTCTGGCCGATGACGACGGCGAGCTCGAGCTCCACGTCCGGGAAGGTGCCGGCCCCGTGCAGGACGAGCGGCTCGCTCGGGCCCACGAGGGAGTTGAAGAACCGGGTGAACGCGTAGGGATGCTTCGGGATGGGTTTGCCCTGCTCGGTCAGGTGGCTGCGGCTGTTGGAGGCGAGGCAGTAGATCTTCGAACCGTTGATGACCGGCGCCAAGAGCCGGATCCCCTCCTCCGGCTTGAACAGGAAGCGGGCCCCGGTCGCGGCGCGGGGCGTCCACCCCATCTTCCGGCGACGGTCGATGTACTCGAGGATCTTCTTGGTGATCGCGACCGACTCCGCGCCGCCCTGGAAGAACGCCCGCATGTCGCGGAACCGGCTGGGGTCCGCTCCCTTGGTGGGATTGACGCCGAAGTAGTCGCGGCACGCGGTGTCGAGGTCGATGTACTCGTTCGAGTCGGTGACCATCCCGAAATGGAATTGGTCGGCGAGGAGAAAGTGGACGAGCTTCACGGGTCCTACCCCCCGGGGCGCGAGGAGCCGACCGCCCACATAAGTGTGCGGGCGCTTGCCCGGCGACCCCCCGGCTTCCCGGACCAGTCTACTCGCGGCGTCGGAACGTGAGGAGTACGCCGTCGTCGAGCGGGTGCGCGTCCGTTCTCTCCAGGTGAAGGGCCCCCTCCGTACCGGCTGCCGAGCCACCGGCGACCATCGCCGGCGCCGATCCGTCCCCGATGACGACCGGCGCGACGAAGACGGTCAGCACATCGAACAGTCGCTGACCGAGGAACGACGCGAGGACCTTCGACCCCCCCTCCACCATCACCTGTCCGACCCCCCGCCCGGAAAGGTGCGAGAGCAGCGCGGGCAGGTCGACGGTGGGGTGGCCCGCCGAGAAGGCCTCGACGGGGGCCTTGAAATGGGAGGAGACCCCCTTCGCGGTGGCGATCAACGTCGGGGCGCTCCCATCGAGGACCTTCGCTCCGGGTGGGGTGCGCCCCTGACTGTCCAAGATCACCCGGAGGGGTTCGCGCCCCGGCGGGATCCCCAGGAGGTCCCAGTGGACCTTCAGCGAGGGGTCGTCCAGGAGTACGGTCCCCACGCCCACAAGTATCGCGTCGGAGTCCGCGCGCAACCGCTGCACGCGGGCCAGGTCCTCCGGTCCCGAGAGCAACGCCCGCCGGCCCTCGGAGTAGGCGAGACGCCCGTCCAATGAGATCGCGCAATTGACCCACACCTTGGGTCGGCGTCCCCCGGTCATCGGGTTCCCTCCTAGGAAGAGCCGGAGAGCGCGCGAACCTGCTCGGCGATAGCGTCCGTCGGTTGTCCGCTCTTTGCGAGGTCGTCTAGGTTGATCCGGACGTTGGCCACCGCGCCTTGCTGAGCGGCGCGAAGGAGGGCGATCCCCGTCACGAGGTCGCTCGAGATGGTCGCCTTGATCGATCCGCGGATCGCCTCGAGCCGGTCGGCCGCGTCGCGCGCCCAGCGGGCGGTCGTCAGGGGCACCTCGGTCGCCTCCCGGATCGCCGCCCGGTACTCGGCGGCCGCCGGGGAGGCATCGGGGGTCGCCTTGAGCGCCCGACGGGCCGCGCGCAAACGCTCATACGCCGTGGTGTCGGCGTCGACCGCCTCCAGGAGGCGCAGCCGGGCTTCGGTCAAGAATCGACCCGCCGAGGAGAGCGCTTCCGAGGGGGAATCCGCGGGGTTCGAGTACGCGACCACCATCTCCCCGAGCGCCGCTCCGAAGGCGGCCGCGGCGGCCGAGGCGCTGCCCCCGCCCGGCGTGGGGGTGCGTGCGGCGAGCTTCTCGGAGAAGTCGACGAGCGAGGCCGACCTCAGCGCGCCGCCGCGGGGCGGGGGAACCGGCCCGCCCAAGGCCGCGGCCCGGACCTTTCGCTCGAGCACGGCCGTGCGGTCGAACGAGTTGAGCTGCAGATAGAACTCCGCGGCGTCGAACAGCGCGTCCTCCGGTACAAGCCCGACGACCTCGGTGTCGGTCACCGCGGCCCCGTACCGGGCCGCCTCCTTGCGGATGAGTTCGAGGGCGCGGTGGATCGGGGTCTTCCGGTAGTCGGTGAGGTTCATCGAGACCTGCGCCTGGTGCCGTTCCTGAATGTCGAACCCGAGCGCCTTCACCTCGGCCAGACCGCCATCTCGGGCCCGGATCGTGTGGGCGACCTTCTTGGCGACCGTGACGTCGGGGGTGTCGAGATACGCGTTGTAGGCGATCAGAACCGGTCGAGCGCCGATGGCCACGATCCCGGCCGTCGGGTGCACCATCGGATCTCCCACATCCGGCTGGCGGGCAGGGTCGGTCGAGATCTCGGCCCGAATCCCTTCGAACTGGCCCTTTCGGACGGCGGCGAGGTCCCGGCGCTCGGGCCGTCGCGCGGCGTCCCCGTACAGATAGACGGGGAGCCGAAGCTCCCGCCACACACGTTCCGCAAGCTGTCCCGCGAGCGCCACGGCCTCTTCGGTGGTGGACTCCCCGAGCGGGACGAAGGGGACCACGTCCACAGCGCCCATGCGGGGGTGCTCGCCGCGGTGATGGGTGAGGTCGATGCGCTCGACGGCGGCGCGCATCATTCGGAACACGGATTCCACGAGAGGGGCGCCGGGGCCGACCAGGCTCATCACGGACCGGTGGTGGTCGGCGTTGCTCTCGACGTCGAGGAGCGTGACCCCGGGCACGCCGAGTGCGGCGTCGCCGATCGCACGAATGACGGCCGGGTCACGGCCCTCGGAAAAGTTCGGGACGCACTCGAACAGCCCGCTCATGACGCCCCCCCGAACCCGTCGAGCATCGTCTGATGGCCGTGGACGACCTGCGGCACGGAGGCGGGAGGGGGCCGGTGACGGGCCCTCGAGACCGCGGCGCGAACCCGGTCGCCCGAAAATCCGTGGCCGTCCACGAGCAGCCGCTCGACCGCCGTCTCGTCGACCGGACCGAACGTAGGGGTCGGGACCCCTTCCACCGAGGGGTGCCGGAACAGCTCGGCGACCTCGGTCAGCTCCGCCGGATCCAGTCCGGCTGCGCGGAGGGTGGCGTCGAACCCCAGGTGTTTCTGGGCGAGCTT
>JAKIWG010000004.1:19541-89480 GCA_022750155.1 Thermoplasmata archaeon
TTGAGCGCCTTCTTCGGTCCGAACCCCGCGGCCCCGTCATTGAAGTCCGTACCCACGATCAGCCCGACGGCGAGCAGCTCCTCCCTGTCGATGCCCAACTGCTGGAGGGTGTCGCCCAAATGGATGATCTGGGCGCCCGAGGCAGTCGTCCGGGCTCCGCGGGCCGCGAGGCCCCGGACGAGTCGGGGCGCCCCGAACAACAACGAGTCGTAATCTTCCGAGGCCGCCGCCCAGACCTGTCCGTGGGCCGCCATCGCCGCCGCCTGGGCCTCGCCCTCCGACGGGGCCTGGACCGTCGGTACGCCGAGGGCGCGCAACAACTCCTTCCCCTCCTCGACCATCGGACGGGTCAGCCTAGAGGTCTGGGCGGCCTTGCGTCGCGCGGTCTCCAGGTCGCCCGCGGCGAGGGCCTGCTGCCACTGGGCCTCGGCCCGCTCCTTCTGCTGGAATCGCGCGCGTAGAGTGCCGGCCTTGAGGTCGGGGGGCTTGCCATCGAAGACCCAGACGGGGAGGACCCCCTCGCTCAAGAGGGAGGCGGTCCGGTACAGTATTCCCATCAGGTGGCTCGTCGGGCGACCCTCCGGGTCGGTGAACGGCAGCCCGTCGCGTTGCCGGATCGTGGCCAGGAACTGGTAGACGGCATTGTACCCGTCCACGGCGAGCATCCGACCGCTCAGGGTGTCCCAGGGGAGCACCTGGGGGGTCACAAGGTCCCGGAACGGCAGCCCCACGGCCGCTGCGAGCGGGGGGGAGGACTTGAGGCTTGCCGGACCTGAGAAATCGCCGGGGGAGAAGTTCAAGCTCCGGGGTCGATAACGCCGGGGAGGAGTCCGAAATGGGATTCGAATGGCGGGACCTTGGGGCGGCCGGAGCGCTCGCACCGAACGGGGTCGTGTTGACCAGCTTTCCTTCGGCGGGTCTCGCGGCGACCGTGGCCGCGCACTACATGGTTCGCTCGCTGAACCTGCCGCGCGTCGGCCTCCTGGAATCGGCGGACGTCCAACCGATCGCGGTGGTCCAGGGGGGCGTCGTCAGCCCTCCCATCCGCGTCTACGGACGACCGGACCTGGCCGTGGTCCTTTCGGAGTTCCCGCCCACGCCCGGCGCGGCCGCCCCCATCGCGGAGGCGATCATGTCTGGGGCCGAGCGCCGGAAGGCCCGGCTCATCATCTGCCTCGAGGGTGTCTTTCCCCACCCCACGGACGAGGAACCGTCGCGCCCGAGAACGCCCGATGGAGAGCAGACCTGGGTCGTCCTCGGGCGCCCGGACCCCGCGCAGCTCGCCGCCTGGACCGCGGCCAAGGCGAACCCCCTGGAGGACGGCGTGATCGGCGGGGTGACTGGAGCGTTGCTGGTGATGGCGATCGCGCGCGGACCGCCGGTCGCGTCGATCCTGGTGAGCGCGGAGGCGACCGAGGGGGTACCCGACCACCGGGCCGGAGCCGCGCTGATCGAGACCCTCGACCGCTTCCTCCCGCAGCTGGCGATCGACACGGCGCCGTTGCGGACCCAGGCCGAGCTGATCGAGAAGGCGCTTCGCCAGGCGATCCGCAGCCGCGCGAAGGTGAGCGACGAACCGCGACCGGGGCCCGCGCCGAGTATCTACCAGTAGGTGGGGGCTCAGGAGCCGCCGGACGGGGCAGGGCCGAACGTCTCGTTGTAAGTGAGCAGGTACATCCCACCCCCGATCATCACGACGAGCAGGCACAGGATCACGAGGGGGTTGGAGGAGAACTTCGCCACGTCCACGACGACCAGCGCGAGGGGCGCGGCGATCGTCAGAAGGACCGTGAGCAGACGGCCGTCCATCGAGGCACCGGACTCGCGGTGCCTCTTAACGGTACCCGGAGGCGGCGCGGGCGCTTCGAGGAGAGGCGCCCGTTCGGCCTAGGGAAGGGGCGAGAGCCTCGGCACGCTCTCCACTTCGAACGTCAGCTCCGCGTCGTCGCCGTACCCGAAGAACGCCGGGGCGAACGCCGTGAGGGGCGCGAGGTTGGGGATCGGCCCCGGGACGGTGGGTTCGAGTCGCTCGGGCTCCTGGACCGGGATCGGCCGCTCGAAGTGGATCGGCGCGAACGTGCCTACGCGGGACCGGCGGGTCGCCTCGAGCGCCGCCTCGGCGGGTACCAGGAACGTATCCTCCACGTGAGAGGCGACCAGGTCCGCCCAGTGTCGGTCGAGCTGGGTGAACGCGAGGGTCGGTTGGCTCCGCGCGACCGCCTGATTGTCCAGGACCTCGAGCGTCGCGAGTCCCTGGTGCTGCTTGTCGACGAACGCGTCGACGAAGTGCAGGCGAGCGATGGCGCGCTCGGCCATCGCACGGCGCTCGGGCTCACATGCGAAGGGCTTGATCACGAAGAGCGAGACGACCTCAGAGGACCGCGCCGCCGCCCGCAGGACGACCGGCAACGCGCCCGTGCCCGCTCCGCCCCCCAGGCTGGCCAGGATCGTGACGAATGGAGCGCCCTCGAACAGGCGGTGCAGCGCCGGTTCCGCGGCCCGTGCGAGGATGCCCCCGACGAGTGCGGAGCCTCCGGTGTCGCCTTCGACCCCCGTCTCCGGTCCGAGGCACACCTGGCGGTCGAACTCTTCGGCGCCCTGCACGCGGGTGTCGCAGTTGATCGCGACCGTCTCCAGGTAGCGGGTGTGGCGACGGGCGATACGGGCGCCGATGCGAATGGCTCCGCCGCCGACGCAGACCAGGAGGAATCGAATGTCGTGGCCGAGGGCCAGGTCGTGGGCGATCGCCCCTCCCGCCTCGTCTACGCTTCCGGTCGCCCGATCGGGAATCCGCTCATCTCTTTCGGCTTCGTGCATCGCACCAACCCCCCCTTTTGCCGTGTCCGACCGAGCTCCCGTGGCTATCGGCCGAGGACCCCCTTCTTTGCGAGGTCTTCCCCGCTCCGTCTCAAAGCCCCCAGCTGCACCCGCGTCTCGGCGGCCTCATGCGCCGCGAGGCGGTGCCGCTCGACGAGCTCGGAGACCTTGAGCTCCAACTCCCCGCGTCGGACGAGATCGGCCAGGACGTCACCGATGTCCCGACCGTTGCCGACGAGGGTTCCGTAGGCGCCCAGGGTCTCGACCTCCTCCGCGCGAAGACGGACCGGGACCTCGACGAGGCCCGATGGCGCTTCCTTCGCGGGAGGGGCGACGGCCGACATGGCCCGCGCTCGGAGGAATTCCCGCAACGCCGCCCGCATCAGCTCCGACCGGCTCCGGAACTCTCCGCTGACGACGAACGAGTCCAGGAGCTGGAGCTCCTTGCGGGCGCACCGTAGGGCGATGCGCTCTTCCTCCGGTCCGACCGTGGAGCCTGCCGACGATGCAGGTTCCAGTGGGTCGGTACGCCGGGATTTGTCGAACACGACTGGGGCGAGCTATGCAAAATTCGTATACTTATACCCATGGCTAGTGCCGTGGGGTGAACGAAAATTCCGTGTCGTCGAAGCCCCGGTTGACGTGTCGAACAAATCTCACACGGCCCGGTACGGGTGGGGTTCGGATCGAAGCGGCAGTATAACCGCCCGACGGAACGAGGCGAAATCTTGCATTGGCGCACGCGTGCGCATTCATACAGTCCACGTCTCCCCCGCCACCCTCTTCCGACCCGGCGGCGCCAACGTTCAAATACGCGGCCCGAGCATGAATAGTAGTACGCCTGCCGCCGAACGCCGCTCGAGGAGGAATTGACCATTTACGCAACCGCACGACCCCACATGAGCCGCCGCACGTTCCGACCGGACCCTCGGCGCCGCAACGGGAGGGCCGTCTCCGACGTCGTCGGAACGATCCTGCTGCTGGCCCTCACGGTCACCCTCTTCGCATCGATTTTCTTCTTCGTCAATACGTTCCCCCGGCCGCCGCCCCAGCCGGCGAACCAGTTCCAGGCTCAGCTCGTCTACGGCGGGGCCCTCGGACACTCCATCCTCTGGGTCCGTATCACCCACCTCGCGGGCCCCACGCTCTCGGGCCACACCGTGCTGATCTATCTCGGCTCGTCCGCCCACCCCACGCGGTTCACCGGGCCCTACGACATCGGCGCCGGCCTCAACCACTCCTACATCTGGAATCTCGGTCAGACCTGGTCGCTCAACATCACCAACAAGACCCTCGCCGTCCCGGACAACATCACTGTCTCGATCGTCACCCCGACGTCGCTGCTGTTCCGGGCGACCCTACCGGGGAACAACCCGAACCTGCCCCCGGAGTTCGCCAACGTCGGAACGATCCCGATCGGCCCTGGGATCGGGCAGGGGTTCACCGTTTACGCCCAGATCCTCGACAGCAACCTCAACGTCAACTCGGTGTTCATCAACGTTAGCGAGCTACCAGGGCTCTCAGGAAGCGGCACAGTCCAGATGACCGCCCCGGGGACCAACGGGCTGTGGACCTACGCCGTGGCCAACGGAGCGACGACCAGCGCCGGGACGTTCTACCTCTTCGTCAATGCGACGGATAGCTCGGGGGCCCCCAACTCCATCGCGATCCCCGTGACGATCGAATCCGGCACGGTCACTCAGGCCAATGTCGCGCTATCGGCCAACCCGTCGGCCCCGGTGATCAACACGGCGACGAGCCTCTCGGCCTACGTGACGAACCCCGGCAGCAGCGGAGGTGCCGTGACGGCGACGTTCCAGGCCGCCGGCAAGACCGTAGGCACCGCCTCCGGGAGCCTCGGAGCGGGCGCCAGCGGCTCCTTCACGACCTCCTGGACGCCGGTGAAGCCGGGCACGGTGCTGCTCTCGGTGGTCGCCAACGTCTCCGGGGGCGGGTCGGTCTCGGGCACGCTCAACCTGACCGTGTGGCCCAAGATCGAGCTCGTGGCGCACAACGTGGTCTCGGGGAGCCTCGCGAACAACGAAAGCGCCCTCCTGGCCGGCGAGCTGACCGCGGCGGGCGTGCCGTTCACGACCGCCTTCGTGCCGTGCACCAGCGGTCTGCCGAACAGCGGCGCGACTAACATCGGTTCGTTCAACATCACGATCATCGACTTCGGCAGCGCCTCGAGCGGTAGCTGCACGTCCGCGCCCACCGCCGCCGAACAGAACAAGATCACCGCCGCCGCGAGCACCAGCTTCTGGATCGTGGGGGCCACGGCCTTCGCCGCGCTCCCCTGCAACTCCTACCAGTCGGCGTTCTACGCGCTGTTCAACATCAAGTTCACCGCGGGCTCCACGTGCATCACCGCCGGGGCGGCGTCCACGGGCGCCTCCTGGACGACCACCGTCGCCTCCGGGTTCCGCGGCGACGGCGGGGCGAACTGGGCCGGCACCCTCGCGATCAACCAGACCCTCCTGGGGTCGAACTCCTACCGACCGTACAACTACTTCTCCCTCGGCGTGACCACGGCGAGCTCCTCGTTCCTGAAGACCGCCGGCGGCAAGACGCTCGGGGCGTGGAAGACGAACGGCAACATCCACGACGTGGCGATGGCTACCGACCCGGCGCTGCTCGTCGACAACCTCCCCACCGCCCAGGCGTGGGGGGCGGGCGACCCGGGCACGGCGGCGACGTACAACATCATCAACTACATGGCGGGATTCGCCAGCTCGACCGCCCCCGGGCGCGCGCTGCTCGACTTTGGGCTCAGCGGGGTGGCCGTCGTGGGGGTCAACCATGCGTCGGCCACGACGTTCTACGTCTCCGTGCGGTCGAACGGCGCGGTCGGTGGGGTCATCGCGGTCCAGCTCCTCGTGAGCGGCAGTTACGCATACTTTGGCGGGGTCCCCGTCTCCTCGACCGTGAGCCTCACGGGCGGCGGGACCACCCAGTGGGTGACCCTCGTGTGGCAGGCCCCCGCTGCGGGAACCTACACCTTCTCTCTTCTCCTCGTCCCGCAGACGGGGGACCTGTTCAGCCCGAATAACAGCCTTCCGATCCTCGTGACGAACCAGGGGACCGCGGTCGCTTGACCCGGCGGAGCGGCGCGCCGGACCGGCTCCGTCCCCCTACGGGAGCGGGGCGGGCGCCGATGGGGCCGTGAGCGATGCCCCGCACTTCCAGCAGGTGGCCTCGTTCGGGTACACCACGGCCTTGCAGTTGGGGCAGGTCAATTCGGCGGCGCCCCCGGTCGCCGAGGCGCTCCGGGCCGGGGGTGCGCCCGGTCGGGTCGCCGACCCCCCGGGCAGCGGTCCGGGGATGCTGTCGCGCTCCCGTTGACGGCGCGCCTCCCGGCTCTTGAAGAACGCGTAGACGAGCAGCGCGAAGAAGTAGACCAGCCCGGCGTACCCGAAGAAGGCGAGGTACACCGCCGGCAGCACGTACTCGTAGGTGCTGAGGAAATTGCCCGTCACCGGACCCTGGACCGCGCCGTAGCCGTTCCCGGGGTCGACGAAGATCCACGTCAGGTTCTGGTTGGAAAGGTTACGGACCGCGCCGGCCATCTGCCACCACCAGATGTTGTCGCCCGGAAGCGTGACCGAGAAGCTCACCGAGGACGGCGTCGGGGTGGCATTTCCGAGCGTGTCGTTCTGCTGGAAGAACGCGTAGCCCGATTGGCAGTTCTGGGACGAATTGGAGGTCGCCCCGGGGCAGGTGCTGACCCACAGGGTGACCCACAAGAGCGGCGAGTCGCCCCTGGGGACGTACTGCGGGTACAGCTGGGCCGTGAAGTTGAACCGGCTGCCTGCGGGGGCGTTGAACGGGTGGACCACCGCGTTCTGGATGACCGCGCTGCCGTTGCCGTAGGGGAGGAAGGCCGCCGAGCCGACCGCGGGCGACGGTTGGAGCAACGCGCTCGCCTCCAGGGGGGCGGTCAGGGGGGCCGCGATGAGCAACGCGATCAATCCCGCGAGGGCCAGCTGGCGGGGCCGCTTCCACCCGAGATAGATCGGGACCAGCATCCCGAAGACGAGGAAGGTGGGGACCGTGAGGTAGGGGCCGAGGTACAGGAACGCCCCGATCAGGGTGGCCGTCATGAGGCCGATCAGGGCGACTTTACCGGCGGTGGTCGCCGCGAAAGCCTTAACGCCGCCCCAACTCTGCACGGGCGGGAAGAGGCGAGCGACGCACCCCATATAAGGAATGAGGCAAGATTCGCTCGCGCCACCGCCGGTGCGCACCGCGTTGGTGATTCTCGACGGGTTGGGCGACCGGCCGCACCCGGATACCGGCGGGGTCTCCCCCGTCGAAGCGGCCCGAACCCCGCACCTGGACCAGTTGTGCCGGGACGGCCGGATGGGGGATGTGGTGCTCGTCGGTCCGGGGATCGCTCCCGAGTCGGATGCCGGGGTGCTCGCTCTGTTGGGATACGACCCCGTCCACGATTCCCCGGGGCGGGGGGTCCTCGAGGCGGTCGGCGTCGGGGTCTCTCTCGAGCCGGGCGACGTCGCCATGCGCCTGAATTTCGCCACCTCGGACGGCTCCGGGGTGATCCGCGACGCCCGCGTGGGCCGCAACCTGACCACCACGGAGGCCGAGCGGCTGGCCGCCGAGCTCACCGGCGCCGACCTGCTGAACGACCTCGGCATCCAGGCGGAGGTCCGCGCGACCGTCGGACACCGTGGGGTGCTCTGGCTCCACCCGCGGAGCGGGGGCCGGCTCTCCCCCGAGGTCACCAACTCCGATCCGTTCTACGAGAAGGTCGGAGGGATGGGCCAGGCTCGCCGACCGATCGACGGCCGCCCGCTCGCCGTCGCCGCGACGGACCCGACGCCCGAAGCGAGGCGCACCGCCGGGGCGGTCAATGAGTTCCTCCGACGGAGCGAGGGGGTCCTCGCCGGAAGCAGTGTCAACGCGCGGAGGGCGGTCTCCGGAAAGCTCCTCGCCAACACGATCCTGCTCCGTAACGCCGGTTCCCTCCCCGACCCCCCGATGCAGCCGTTCGCCGCGCGAACCGGTTTCGACGGGGCCGCGGTGACCGAGATGCCCGTGGAGCGCGGGATCGCGCGGCTCCTCGGCCTTACTGACCTCTACGTGGGCCCCATGGGCCTAGACCGGGACCGGTCGCTCGGCGAGCGGGCGGAGGTCACGCGCAAGGCGCTTTCGGAGCACTCATTCGTGTACGTCCACCTGAAGGGACCCGACGAGCCCGGACACGACGGTCAGGCGCTCCTGAAGAAGGAGATCATCGAGTCGCTCGACCGCGCGTTCTTCGGCCCGTTCCTGGAAGCGTTGGACTGGTCCACGACCCGACTGATCGTCACCGCGGACCACGCCACGCCCTGCGTTCTCCGGGGTCACTCCGACGACCCGGTTCCGCTCGTGCTGAGGGGCGCTGGGGTCGCTCCCGACCCCTCCAGCGGGGCCGCGGCCCCCAAGTTCAGCGAGCGGTCGGCAGGGCTCGGTTCGTTAGGCCACCTCCGCGGCCTCGACGTGCTCGGCCTGCTGGGCTCGCGTGCCCCTCCCCGATGAAGAGTCCCGCCGTCCGGGTGGGTCCGGCGGACGCGGAAGCGCTGCGGCAGTGGCTCCGCGGCGAGGGGCTGCTCCGCTCGGACCTCCGCGTAGCCCACCGGGACGGGGACGTCGTGTTTCCCGTGACCGGCGTCCCGCCGCACCTCCCGGCCACCGCCCGCGGGTCCGAGGAGGAGTTCGCCCCGTCCGCCACCCGAGCGGCGGGCGGCTATCGGGAGCTTGCCGGCCTGCCGGAAGCGGAGGCGGCGCGGCTCCCCCGGGCGTTCGATGTCGTGGGCGACGTCGTCCTGGTCCGCATCCCCACCGAGCTCGCACCGAGGGCCGAGGCGATCGGGGAGGCGCTGTTGAGGTTCGTCCCCTCGGCACGACTCGTCGCGTGGGATCAGGGGGTCCACGGGACCGACCGGGTCCGCCGACTGGTTCGGATCGCGGGGGGCGGAGAGTTCCGCACCCGGCACCGCGAGAACGGACTCGAGATCGAAGTGGACCCATCCCGCGCGTATTTCTCCCCCCGGCTGGCTCGGGAGCACGCCCTCGTGGCCGGGGCGGTGCGCCCCGGCGAGCGGTTCTCCGACCTGTGCTGCGGGGTCGGCCCGTTCTCGATGCACGTAGCCCGTGACGGCCGGGCCGCCTCGATCGTGGCGGTCGATGGAAACCCGGAGGCCACCTCGCTGCTCGAGCAGAATCTCCGGAGAATGGGTCTCCGCGATCGGGTCGAAGTGCGGACGTCGCGGCTCGAGGAGTTCCTACCGGGCTCCGGGGTCTCAGACCGAGTCGTACTGAACCTTCCCCACGAAGGAATTAAGTACATTACCTCGGTGGGCGCGACGGTGGCGCGGGGGGGAACGCTCCACTATTTTGAAGTGACCCGTCGGGCCGAGAGGGATTCCCGAGGCACGGAGCTGGTCAAGATGCTGGAACCGAACGGGGTCTGGTCAGTGGCGGAGCACCATGTGGTCCACCCGTACGCCCCCGACGCCGACGTCGTCGCGTGGACCCTGGTGCGGTCCCGCGCGCCCTGACGGAGGGCACTGCGATGCCGTTCGTGCTCAACCTGGCCGATGTCTCCGACTCGGACCTGCCCCTGGTCGGCGGGAAGGCGGGCAAGTTGGGCGAGGTCGTTCGGCAAGGCCTCCCCGTACCGCCCGGGATCGTGATCACGACCGAGACGTACCAGGCGTTCGTCAACGCGACCGTACTCCGTGTCGAGATTCCGAACGCCCTCTCCACCCTCGACCTCGAGCGACCGGAGAGCGTCGACGCGGTCGCCCGACGGATCCGCACCGCGTTCGAGGCCACCGAGTTCCCCCCCGAGATCCGCACCGTACTCGAGGAGGCGATCGAGCAGTACCAGCGGGAGCACGACGTGCGATTCTCCGCGGTGCGGTCGTCGGCCACCGCCGAGGACCTCGAGGGGGCATCGTTCGCCGGCCTTCAGGAGACCTACCTCAACGTCCGGGGGATCGACCCGATCCTCGCCGCCATTCGCCGGTGCTGGGGATCGCTGTTCACGGCCCGGGTGCTGGTCTATCGGGCGCGGATGGGGTTCGACCATATCGAGGTCCGCCTCGCCGTGCTCATCCAGAAGATGGTCGACTCCGTCGTGAGCGGCATCCTGTTCACCCGCGACCCCAACACGGGAGAGAACCACATGATCATCGAGGCCGGATGGGGCCTCGGGGAAGCGATCGTGGGCGGGGAGGTGACCCCCGACCACTACGTGGTCGACGGCGCCACCCAGCGGATCGTGCACAAGCAGATCTCCGAGCAGTCGATGCGGCTCGTGCGCGTGGAGGAGGGAGGCAACCGGAAGGACACGGTGCCCCTGGCCGACCAGAACCGCCAGAAGCTCCCGGACGAGAAGATCCTCAAGCTCGCATCGCTCGCTCGGGTGATCGAGTCGCACTACCGGCGGCCGATGGACGTCGAATGGTGCGCAGACGCTAAGTCGCTCTACATCGTCCAAGCGAGGCCGGTGACGACTATCCCCGCCCCGGGAGCGCCGAACACGCCCTCCCCCGGCGCCCCGGCCCCGGCGCCGACCCCGGCGACGGCGAGGTCGGAGACCGCCGAGGTTCCCATCCTTCGCGGCATGGGGGCGAGCCCGGGCGTCGTGGGCGGCAAGACCCGGCTCCTGCTGAACGCCGCAGAAATGACGAAACTGAAGACCGGAGAGATCCTCGTCACGACCATGACCACGCCGGACATGGTCCCGGCGATGGCCCAGGCGGCCGGGATCATCACGGACGAAGGAGGGATGACCTGCCATGCCGCGATCGTCTCCCGAGAGCTGGGCGTCCCGTGCATAGTGGGGACGCGCGGGGCGACCAAGACCATCCACGAGGGGGACACGATCACGATGGACGGGAAGACCGGCATGGTCTTCGCCGGGCTCGGCCATCTGGAGAGGACGAAGGCCGACGCGCCCCCCGCGGTCGCCGGTGGCTCGCCGAACGCCGACGGACACCACGGAGCCCCCGTCACCGCCACCAAGATCTACGTGAACGTCGGGGTGCCCGAGAAGGCGGCCGAGTATGCCCGACTGCCGGTGCAGGGCGTCGGCCTATTGCGGATCGAGTTCATCTTCACGGCCCACGTCCGCGAGCACCCCATGGCGCTGATCAAGCAGGGGAAGGGCGCCGAGCTCGTCCAGCGGCTGGCCGACGGGGTCGGCAAGGTCTGTCAGGCGTTCTACCCTCGGCCCGTGATCATCCGCACGAGCGACTTCAAGACCAACGAGTACCGGGGGATGCCGGGGGGCCAGGAGTTCGAGCCGTCGGAGGAGAATCCGATGATCGGCTGGCGGGGATGCTCTCGCTACATCTCGCCGATGTACAAGCCCGCGTTCCTCTGCGAGCTCGAGGCGATCCAGCGGGTCCGCACCGAACAGGGCCTGAAGAATGCCATGGTGATGCTCCCCTTCGTCCGCAACACCTGGGAGCTCGAACAGATCACGGAGATGATGCGGGAGAAGGGGTTGCGCCGAACCCGCGACTTCCAGCTCTACTTGATGGCGGAGGTGCCTTCCACCGTCCTGCTCGCGCGGGAGTTCTCCAAGCTCTGCGACGGCTTCTCGATCGGCTCGAACGACCTGACCCAGCTCGTCCTCGGCGCGGACCGCGATTCCGAGACGCTCGGTCGCATGGGGTATTTCGACGAGCGCGACCCCGCCGTGCAGCGTGCCATCGAGCTCCTCCTCGAGGGCGCCCACGCCGAGGGCCGCACCGTCGGCATCTGCGGCCAGGGCCCCAGCGTCTATCCGGAATTCGCCGAATTCCTGGTGCGGCACGGCATCGATTCGATCTCGCTCAACGCCGACACCGTCCTCACCACGATGCGGTCGATCGCCTCCGTCGAGCAGCGCCTGAAGCTCGACGAGGTCCGGCACCGCCGGTCGGCCGGCTAGGCCGAAGGGCGTCGCGGCGGCCGCCACCGGGGCGGTGGCGGGGGTCCCGGGTCCGGCATTTGGAGCGAGGCGCTGGGGGGGAGTTCGTACACCGCATACCGACGGGCGGCCGCGAATCCGAGGGAGTTCAACCGGCGTTCGGTGCGCTCGTTCTCGGAGGAGATCGTGACCACTTCGGCGGAGGGGGGGATCTCGGCCGCCAGCGCGTGCGCCACGAGCGCCGTGGCCGCGCCTTGACCGCGGGCACTGGGTTGGGTCGAGACCGCATGCAGCCCCACGGTCCGTTCGGTCTCGTAGATCAGTGCGGCTGCCACGACGACGCCGTCCCGTTCCGCCAGGAGCGGACGGAGCGATTCGCCAGGGTTGGGGTGCTCCCACGCTACCGTGAGCGAGCGCCGGAACTCGTCGCCCTCGGCCTCTCCCGTCCAGAACCGGACCAGGGAGTCGACCTCCTCGGGGCGTGCGCGCCGGATCTCGAACCCGCCGGGCGCCCGGGGGCCTCCGACCCGGGCGTGCAGCAGGACGGTGTGCGGTTCACCCCGTCGGCGGAAGCCAAACCGGCGTAGTCCGGAATCGAGGTGCGCCGGCACGGGCTCCCCGATCCGGACGGATGGCCTGAGGGTCCTCTGAAAGTAGTGGTCGAGCGCACGCTCAAAGAACGCCGCCTGGCGACCCGGGCCCACCCGGACGTCCTGGACGAAGTTGAACCGCGGGACCGGCACCCGTTCGTGGGTGACGAGCGTCGCCCCGGGGATCTCCAGGGCGAACCCCCCGAGCGTGAGCACGAACTCCCGCTCTTCGCGAAGGGCTCTCTCGAGCTGATCGGTGTCCGCCATCGGCCCCCGACGGGAGGGGGAACCTCGGGAGATTAGCGTATCGAGCGGCCCCCCCACCGTCGGGAATCGACCATCCCGGGCCCCGGGCGGGGAGCCGGCCCTGGGCGCGCCGCCCGCCCGCGAATCATTATGAACGAAGCCCTCCTCACGCGGCCTCGCGGGCGCCCATGGGCGCTCGCGCAGTCGTTCGGATGAGCGGACCCAACCTGACCCCTCCGGCCGTCATCGCCGTGCTCGGCGCCGGCAACATGGGGAGCGGAATCGCGCAGGCCTGTGCCCAGGCGGGATACACGGTCTGGTTGCGGGACCTCGACGAGCCGATGCTCGCGAGGGGCCGGGGGCTGATCGAGAAGACGCTCGAGGGGGCGATCCAGCGGAAGAAGATCACCGCTGCCAAGCGGGACGAGCTCCTCGCCCGCGTCCACTACACCACCGAGGTCGCCACGGCCGTTCGCGAGGCCGAGCTGGTCATCGAGGCGATCTTCGAGGAGGAGTCCAAGAAGCGCGAACTGTTCGCCGAGGTCGCCCGCCACGTCCCCGCCGGTTCGATCGTCGCCACGAACACCTCCTCCCTCTCGGTCTCGCGCCTCTCGGAGGGGTTTCCGAATCCCGGCCGGTTCGCCGGACTCCACTTCTTCTATCCCGCCGCGATCAACAAGCTGCTCGAAGTCATCGGCGGGACCCAAACGTCCCCGGAGACTGTCCGGGCCCTCGAGCGGTTCGGCTACCAGCTCCGGAAGACCCCGATCGAGGTCCATGACGCCGCCGGGTTCGCGGTCAACCGGTTCTTCGTTCCCTATCTCAATGAGGCGACCCGTCTCGCCGAGGAGCACGTCGCGAGCATGGCGACGATCGAGGAGGTCGGACGGGAGCTGTTCGGAACCACCCTCGGCCCCTTCGAGCTGATGAACGTCACCGGCGTGACGATCGCCTTCCACTCCGAGACCTCCCTTTCGAACGCTTTCGGCCGCGCCTACGCGCCGTCGGCCCTCCTGGAGGCCCAGTTCCGTCGGGCGACCCCCTGGCCATGGAAGGAGTCGGCCGTGGAACCCGACCGAAAGGGGGCCGTTCGCGAGCGCCTCCTCGGGCTCGTGCTCGGGATCGCGACGGAGCTCGTCGAGGAAGGGGTCGCCAGCCCGGAAGCGACCGACCGCGGGGCCACCGTCGGATTGAGGTGGAGGAACGGCCCGTTCGCCCTGCTTTCCGCGGTGGGTCTTCCCGAGGGACTTCGGCTGGTGGAGGGCTACGCGGCGCGCTGGGGGGATTCGTTCCCCGTCTCCGCCGGCCTCCGGTCGAGGGTCGCACGCGGGGAGACAACCTGGCCGATGCGCTGGGTGCGGGTGGAGCGCCGAGGCCCCGTCGCGTGGGTCCTCCTCGACCGCCCGGAAGTGCTCAACTCGCTCAACTCCGAGCTTCTCGCCCAACTGGACCGGGCCATTGAGGCGTTGAACCAGGATCGCGAGGTCCGGGCCGTCGTCCTCGCCGGGTCCTCCCCCGTCTTCGCCGCCGGGGCGGACATTGCGGAGATGGCCCGCAAGAGCGTCGCCGAGGGCCGCGCCTTCGGCTTTGCGGGACAGGCCGTCTGCAAGCGCATCGAGACCTCCCGGATGCCGGTGATCGCCCTCGTGGAAGGGTACGCGCTCGGGGGTGGCCTCGAGCTCGCGCTGTCGGCCGACTTCATTCTCGCCGCCGAGGGGGCCCAGCTCGGTCTGCCGGAGACCACGGTGGGGATCCACACCGGATTCGGCGGTGCGAGCCGACTGACGCGCCTGATCGGTCGCGCCAAGACGAAGATGCTCCTGTTCACCGGCGTTCCCGTTCCTGCCGCCGAGGCGGCTCGGCTCGGGTTCGTCGTGCGGGTGCTGCCGGCGGCCACCGCGCGGGATGACGCCCAGGCGCTCGCGGAGACGATTGCCTCGCGCGCGCCGCTCGCCGTCTCCTGGGCCAAAGCGGTCGTAGACCACGGCATGGACAGCCCGCTCGACGCCGCGATGCGGCTCGAGGGGGAATCCGCGGCCCATACCTTCGGCACGGCCGACCGCACGGAAGGGATGCAGGCGTTCCTGGAACGCCGTCCCCCGAAGTTCCGGGGCGACTGAACGGCCGGCTAGTGCGAACCGCTCGAGCTCGAGACGAACGTCTCGTACTGCGACGCGTCCATCGAGGCGGACGGGTCGAGGGGGTGGGTGAGGGTGATCCGGAAGACCCAGCCCTTTCCGAACGGGTCCTGGTTCATGAGCTCCGGATGGGCCTTCAGCTCGGCGTTGGCGGCGGAGATCGTCCCCCCGCCCGGGGCGTAGACGTCGGCGACCGTCTTGACCGACTCGAGCACGAGGACGCTCTCCCCGCCCGCGACCACCCGGCCGACCTTCGGCAGGTCGACGAAGACGATGTCGGTCAGCTCGGATTGCGCGTGATCGGTGATCCCGATGGTCGCCTCGTTCCCGTCGACCTTCACCCATTCGTGGCTCTTCGTGTAGCGGCGGTCCGTTGGATTCGTCATGTTCCTGCATCCCAGGTGACGGCGTATTTCTGCTGGGCCACCGTCGGCACGTCGATCGCCGCGCCCAGCGGCGCAAGGGCGGCCCGGGCGACCGCCTGGTCGAGCTCGGGGGGAACCGGGTAGACCTTCGGGGGGAGTTTCAGCCCGTGGAGCGCGATGTGCTCGGCGCTCAGCGCCTGGAGCGCGAAGGACAGGTCCATGATCTCGACCGGGTGACCCTGCCCCGCGGCCAGATTGATCAGCCGCCCCTCCCCCAACAGGTAGGCGCGGCGACCGTCCGCGAACCGGTACTCCTCGACGTGGGGGCGAACCGGACGGTGCTCGATGCACATCCCCTCGAGGTCGGTCTTCGAGACCTCGATGTCGAAGTGCCCCGCGTTGCAGAGCAGGCACCCGTCCTTCATCACCTTGAAATGCTCGGCGCGGACGATGTCGCGGTTCCCCGTCACGGTGCAGATGAGGTCGGCCTGGCGTACCGCGTCCAGCATCGGCATCACGCGGAATCCCTCCAGACGGGCCTCGATCGCCCGCACCGGGTCCACCTCCGTGACGATCACGTCGGCCCCTACCCCCCGGAGCCGGGAGGCGATCCCCTTGCCGGACCAGCCGTATCCCGCCACCACGCAGACCCGGCCGGCGAGGAGGAGGTTCGTGGCGGTGAAGATCCCATCCAGCACGGACTGGCCGCACCCGTATCGATTGTCGAAGAGGTGCTTCATCTCGGCGTCGTTCACGTCGATCGCCGGGAACCTCAGGCCGCCGGTCTTCTCGAGCGCCCGTAGCCGCGTGATCCCCGTCGTCGTCTCCTCGGTGGAGCCCCGGATCTTGCCGCGATCCGGCAGCGCGGTGTGCGCGAGCGCCACGAGGTCGGCCCCGTCATCGACGATGACGTCCGGCTCGGCATCGAGCATCGCGCGGATGCCCGCGTGGAACTCGGCCACGGACTCGCCCTTGCGGGCGAACGTGGGGATCCCCTGGGCGATGACTCCCGCGACCGCATCGTCGTCGGTCGACAGAGGGTTGCCCGCCGCCAGGTGGACGTCGGCCCCCCCGGCCTTCAGCGCGAGGGCCAGCACAGAGGTCTTCGCCTCCACATGGAGCACGAGCGACAGGGTGAGGCCGCGGAACGGCTGCTCGGATTCCAACCGCCTTCGGATCCCCTCGAGGACCGGCATATGCGAGCGGGCCCAGGCGATCTTCTGCGTTCCGACGGAGAGGTCTCCGACCATGTGGCCCGCGGCGCCATGAAAGCCGGGGTTTATACCATTGGCCCGACGCGGGCCCCGAGCCGGCGTAGGGGGAGCGGATCCCGCCTACCGGGTGACCGCTCCGCAGAACGGGCAGACGAGATAGTCCGGAGGGATCTCCTTCCCGCAGGTCTGGCACGGCTTCATCCCGCCCTCGACGACCATGGGCGCGCCACCGGAGGCCGCAGCGGCGGGGGCGGTGGAGGGGGTGGTGGCCGCCGGAGGGGCTGAGCTGCGGCCCGTAGCGCGGGACGGTGCGCCGGTTTGAGCGGGAGGAGGGCTTCCCGAAGGGGGAGTGGGCTTGGCGGGGGGTCTTGTCGAAGCGGCCGCCGGTGCGGCCGTTCCCGAGCTGCCACCGGAGCCTCCGCCGCGCTTGGGCGGCGTGCCTACGGCCGGCGAGGAACCCTGAGTGTCCGCCTCGGGCTGTGGGGCGGACTCGGAGACGACCGGGGCCCCCATGCCGACGCGCGACCCCGCCGATTGCTGGAGCTTCCACTGGCTGAAGGAGGTGTAGGAGCCCTGGCGCTTCCACCAGTCCCAGAACGCGCCTTCGGAGTAATTGTCCCCGAGCTCCTTCTTCGATTCCGCCCGGAACCGCTCGACGAAGTCGGCGTAGCCCTGGCGTTCGGGGTCCTTCGCGCCCTCATCGGGCTTGCCGAGGAGCTGGGCCGCGCACTCCGGACAGACCGTGGAGTTGGACGGGATGGTGGAGCCGCACCGGCTGCACCGAACGAGGTCGGTCTCGAACTCGGCACCGCACTTGGGGCACTGGGTCGCCGTCTCGGGGATCAGGCTCCCGCATTCCCCGCACTCGACCAGCTTGCCGCGGGCCTGCCGGGGGATCACGTAGAGGAAGAGGACAGCGAGCACGGCCGCCACCCCGATGGCGATGATGATCCAGTAGAGGAGCGGAACCCCGAGGAACTTCTGGTCCAGGAGGCCGGTGGACGGGCTGGAGCTCGTCGACCCCACGGTGAACGCCGCGGGGTAGACCGAATAGCCGGTGACTGTGTTGTAGTAGGCCGTGACGTTGATCGAGTAGGTCCCCGAAGGCATCCCGGCGTCGAGCGCGATGAAGCCATTGTACGGCCCGGGCACGCTGGTGAACTGACCGATGAGGTAGCTTCGGCCGGACGAGGTGATCGCGCTGACGTTGATGATCGCGAACCCTTTGCCGGAAAACTCGACGGTCCCGTTCACCGGGATGTCGGTCCCCGATTGGTAGTTGCCGGTCGGCGCCGTGAGCGTCAGATGGACGAGCGACGGCTCGACGGTCACGTTGATGATCGCCTCCGACACGCCGCCGATCGGACCGCCACCGCCGTTCCAGAGGACCTCGAGGACGACCTGCGCCTGCACCGTGCCTCGCTGGCCGACGATCGACTCCGAGACCGTCCAGGTGAAGTTGACGAATCGCGAGGAGCCCGCGGTGAGGGCGGGGAATGTCTGGTTCGGTGCGACGGGCGATCGCGGGAACTTGGCCCCCACGATGTACGAGAGGTTCGCATCGTACGACGCGACCGGGCCGGACCCGATGTTCTTGACGACCCCGGAGATTTCGAGCGAGTCGCCGATCCGGACGCTCGCCGGGGCGACCGGGGCGCCGCCGACCGAGAACGTCAGGGCCCCGAGCGACAGCTCCGGTCGGTATGCCGGGTAGGCCGTGGTCGCCGCCTGGTCGGCGGACGCAGGGGTCATCTGGGCGGGGTACGGCGTGGTGGCCGCCGAGATCCACTTGGTGGAGTTGGGTCCGCCACCGGCGAGGGTCACGGCGACGTGATAGCCCCCGAGGAACGTCCCGTCCGGGAGCGTCGCCTGGGTGAGGACCCCCGAGGCGAGGAGGAGGGAGCCTACGCCCTGAGCGTCGGTGACGCCGTAGGAAGCGAGGTGGCGTGCCGCGAGCCAGGAGCTCAGATACGCGTTCAGCGACGGGTCGGCGGTCGCGAGGTTGTTGAGCGTGGTGGCCGTGGCGTTGTTCAGCTGGTTGCTGTCGTAGGAGTAGAAGGCCGCAAGTTGGGCCCCGGCGAGCGCGGACCCGCCCGCACCGGTGACGGGGAAGTCGATCCACCGGTACAGGTAGGCCGTGCTGGTGGGGTCTGGCAGCACCGCCGAGGCGTTCCAGAACACGCCGACCTTCGGGGTGGTCACCGAGAGGTTGGCGAGGTAGGCGGTGGCGCCGCCGTTGAGGAGGAGCTTCTGCGAGCCCCAGGCCCACGGGATCGGGATCCCCGAGGAGACGGAGGAGCCGGGCGTCAGGTTCCAGTTGAGGTCGAGCGTCGAGTCGACGGCCGTGATCGAGCTCCCGGCCCCGGCGACGGTGAGGTTGTAGTCGAGCACGGGAGTGACGAGGATCGAGACGTTGAAGATCGAGATCGCGGCGGAGCCGTTCGTCGCGCTGATCGTGAGCGAGATCGTCGACGGTCCGCCGAACGCACCGGAGGCGTTGAGGTACCCCGTGATCCCTGCGGCGTTGATGGCGTTGACGGCTCCCTGGGGGAGGGCGACGACCGCGTAGTTCCTTCCCGTGAAGTCGACCTGACCGAGGGCGTACGTGCCCCCGAAGGTGAGGCTGTTGGCCCCCGTGGTCTTCTGGTCGTACGGGGTCGAGTAGCTGAACGCGAGGTCGGCCCCGGCGATCGTCGGGTCCGCGACGGCGCGGGTGAGGTTCTCCGAGTCGGTGGGGGTGGTCCACGTGTTCCATGTCGAACCGCCGCCAGAGCTGACCGAGTGGGCGCCGTTGCTGTAGACGGGGGCGGCCCCGGGCATCCCCCAACGGGTGGTGTTGTCCCGGAAGTAGTTCAGGATCGAGGAGGCCCACATCGACAGGTGGGCGCCCCCGGAGACCGTGGTCGCCGGGGCCGAGATACTGTCGTGCAGGAGCGAGAGGTTCTCCGGGGCGTTGAGGATCGCGAAATTGCGCGTGATATTGCTCGCGTTGAGCAGGAGCGAGGAGCCGGAACCGTAGACGTTGACGTAGCCCGGGAACTGGAAGGAGCTGTGCACGAGGGTCGCCGTGCCCGCGCTCGAGACGTTGAAGTTGAGCCTTGGGTACGCGTTCAGGATGCGCGCGTCGGTGGTCACCGTGGAGTTCCAGACGTCGAGGGTGCCCTTGACGGAGCACCAGTAGAGGTGACCGAGCCGCTGGGCGACCGTCCCCGAGTTGCTGATGAATTGTGAGAAGACGATCGTCTCGTTGCTGATGACGAGGGTACCGCCCGCGAGGACGGAGATGTTCCCCTGCTCGACGTAGACCGAGGACCCGGCTGTGGTCGGCTTGATGTAAAACGGCGAGTTCGAGGGGCCGACGATCAGGTCGCCGTGGGTTCCGGCGAGCGGGCCGAAATGGGGGCGGATCGCAGGGGCCGGCGCCGCGTCGGCGTGGACCGATCGGAGGGAAGCGGAGCTCCCCCGGGGTGACGCAGTGTGGGTGGGGATCGTGAGACTACCGAGGATCAGGAGCCCGACAAGGACCGTCAGAAGGAGTGCCGGAGCGATACTCGCCGTCGACCTTTCGGTCCCTCCGACGGCTGGAGGGATGTGGTGAAAATGGTCCACGAACGAATTAAAGGCGGCGTCCCGGTATAAAAATCATCGGGGCGAGCCGGCGACGCCCGCGCGGTGGGGGGGGGCCGCGACCGGAGGCTCTAGACCGTGGTCCGTACCACGACCTTTCCGAACAGGTCCGGCGCCTCCATGCGGTCGAACGCGGCCTTCGCGTCGGTCCAGTCGAACACCCGATCGACGACCGGTACCAATCGGCGGTCGGCGAGCTCGCGCAGCACGGCATCGAACTCGGCGGCAGTCGCCATCGTGCTCCCCCGCACCGAGGCCTGTCGCCAGAACAGGGTCCGGAGGTCGAGGTCCACGAGGGGGCCGGCCGTGGCCCCGATGACCACGACGCGACCCCCGCGGGCGAGGCTTCGGACCGATCGCGGAACGGTCGGGGCGCCGACCGAGTCGAAGATGAGGTCCACGCCCCGTTTCGCGCTCCACTCCCAGAGGGCCCGGTCGAGCGGCTTCTCCTCGGTGAGGAGGAGTACGTCCTCGGCCCCGAGCCGCCGGCACCGTTCGAACTTCTCCGGCGAGCGCGTCAGCACCACCACACGGGCGCCCGCGTTCTTGGCGATCTGGATCGCCGCCGTGGCGACCCCCCCTCCCCCGCCGATGATCGCGACCGTCTCCCCGGCCCGCACGGCGCCCACGGTCCGGATCGCCCGCCATGCCGTCTGGAAGACCAGCGGGACCGAGGCCCCCTCCTCGAACGACAGCGCCGGGGGGAGCGGATGGACGTTGCGGCGGGGGACGACCACATGACCGGTCGCCGTCCCCTGGGTGTGCTCGCCCACGATCCGGTACGCCCGGCACAGGCACTCCTGACCGGCCCGGCACTCCGGGCAGGTCGCATCCCAGAGCCCTGGATTCAGGAGCACCTTGGACCCCACCGGGAGGCCCGACACTCCCTCCCCCAGCGCGTCGACCACGCCGGCTCCGTCGGAGCCCAGGACGTGGGGGCGCTCGATCGGAACGCCGGGGATCCCGCTCAGGACGAACCGGTCGTGGCGATTGATGGCGGCGGCGCGGATCGCGATCCGCACCTCACCAGGCCCGGGCTCCGGGCGCGGAATCTCGACCCAGCCTACGCGGTCCGCTCCGCCGTGCTCTTGGAACCCGAGCCCGATCATTCCGACGCGCGCCGAAGTTCCCAATGGGTCGTACCGCCACGGTCCTCCACGTGGATCCCCGCCGCCTTCAGTTCGTCCCGGATCCGGTCGGCCTCGGCAAAGTCGTTCCGCTCCCGCGCGCGTCGGCGTGCCTCGAGCGCGACGCGGACGGAGGCGGCGAGTTCTTCGGACGGTCCCGCACCGGTGGCGATGAGGGGTAGCCCGAGGACCTGCTCCGACCACCGGTAGGGCGAGAGGAGGGTCTCCATGGCGGTTCCGCTGAGGGTTTCGAACGGTTGCGGCAGGACCGAGAGGGTTCGGACCCAGCCGAAGAGCAGGGCGATCGCCTCACGGGTGTTGAAATCGTTCGCCATGACCTCGTCGAGCCGCGAGACGAGGTCGTCGGCCTCCGCGACGGTGCTCTCGGGCAGTTCGGCCCCCTCGCGGTCGGGACCGTCCCGGGTCAACAGCGCCGTGAGACGTCGATAGGGAGCGGACCAGCGCTCGAATGCCTCGCCCGCCTCCGGGAGGCTCTTCCCCTCGACGAAGTCGAGGGGGCTCCGGTAGTGGGCATTGAGGTAGAAGAACCGCAGGACCTCGGGTCCCGCCTCGTCGATCGTCGCCGCGAGGCGGACGACGTTTCCGAGGGACTTCGACATCTTCTCGCCGCGCAGGTTGAGCATCCCGGCGTGCATCCAGAAGTTCACGAGGGGGGACTCGCCGGTGGCGGCCTCCGCCTGGGCGATCTCGGCCTCGTGGTGGGGGAACTTGAGGTCGAGCCCCCCCCCGTGGAGGTCGTATCGCGCCCCGAGGAGCCGCACCGTGATCGCGGTGTCCTCGATGTGCCACCCCGGTCGTCCTGGTCCCCACGGGCTCTCCCACCAGGGCTCGCCGGGCGTCGCGGCCTTCCATAGGACGAAGTCCTCGGGAGCCCGTTTGCCCGCCTCGGGCGTCACCCGGGTGCCCGGCCGCTGGGCCTCGGTCTTCTGACCGGACAACCGGCCGTAGGCGGGGAACCGGGCCACATCGTAGTACACGGATCCGGAGGCGGGGTAGGCGAAGCTCCCCTCGACCAACTTCTGGATCTGGGCGACGATCTCCGGCACGTAGTCGGTGGCGAACGGGTAGTAGTTCACCGAGCGGACCCCCAGCCGCTCCATGGAGCCGGTCCACGCGGCGAAATGACGTTCCGCGAGGAGCAACGGGTCGGTCCCTTCGGCGCCCCCCCGCTGGATCAACCGGTCGTCGAGGTTCGTGACGTTCTGCACGTAGAAGACCCGGTAGCCCCAGCGCCGCAGGGCGCGGGCGACGACGTCGAAGGTGACGAACGTCCTTCCGTGCCCGATGTGCGCCTCGTCGTAAGGGGTCAACCCGCAGACGAACAGCCCGACCTTCGGAGGCGTGATCGGAACGAACAGCCGGCTCTCCCTGCTGAGGGTGTCGTAGATCTGGATCCGGCGCACCCGTTCAGACCCCCTTGAGCGCCGAGCGGACCGCGTCGGCCAGGTCGGCCGGGTCCTCGATCCCGCACGAGAACCTCAGCAGTCCGTCGGTGACCCCTCCCGCCTCGCGCTGCGCCTTCGGCACGCTCGCATGGGTCATCGTCGCGGGGTGATCGATCAGCGACTCGACGCCCCCGAGACTCTCGGCGAGGGTGAATATCTCGAGGGCCTTGAGGAACCTGCGTGCGGCCGGAAGACCTCCGGTCAGCTCCGCGCTCAGCATTCCCCCGAATCCCTCCATCTGGCGGCGGGCGAGGGCGTGCTGGGGATGCCGGACGAGCCCCGGGTAATGGACGGCGGAGACCTTCGGACTCTTCTCGAGGACCTCGGCGACGGCGCGGGCCCCCTCCCCGTGGGCCCGCATTCGGACCCCGAGCGTGTGGATCCCCCGGAGGACCAGGAACACGTCGAACGGGCTCGGGACCGCCCCGACCGCGTTCTGGAGCCAACGCATGCGTTCGCCGAGCTCGGGCGCCTTTACCACGAGGGCCCCTCCAATGA
The DNA here is from genome assembly GCA_022750155.1 of Thermoplasmata archaeon. Classification (GTDB taxonomy): domain Archaea; phylum Thermoplasmatota; class Thermoplasmata; order Lutacidiplasmatales; family UBA184; genus Lutacidiplasma. The sequence goes on from JAKIWG010000004.1 coordinate 42,550, forward strand.
TGTCGGAGTGTCCGCCCAGGTACTTGGTCGACGAGTGGAGGACGATGTCCGCGCCGAGCTCGAGCGGGCGCTGGAGCGCGGGCGACGCGAACGTGTTGTCGACGGCCACCAGGGCCCCGCTGCGATGAGCCCGCATCGAAAGGTCGGCGATGTCGGCGAGCCGCATCAACGGGTTCGTCGGGGTTTCGAAGTAGACCAATGCCGCAGGTCCTTTGGCGAGCTCGGCCTCCAGGTTCGCACCGCGCGCCAGGTCCACGTAGTCCACGACGATGCCGAACTGGCGGCGGTGGTGCTCGAACAGCCGCCAGGTGCCTCCGTAGAGGTCGTTCCCCGCGACGATCCGGCTGCCCGAAGGGAACTGTTCCAACAGCGTCGTCAGGGCGCCCAGCCCCGAGGAGAACGCGAGGCCCACGGCCCCCGACTCCAGGGCGGCGAGCGCGTTCTCCAGCACGGTGCGCGTGGGGTTCGCCGAGCGGCCGTAGACGTACCCCTTGTGCTTGTTCGGGGCCGACTGGGCGAACGTGCTCGACAGGTAGATCGGCGGATTCACGGCCCCCGTGAGGGGGTCGGGTGGCTGCGCGGCGTGGATCAGCTTGGTGTCAAACCGCATGATGCTCCCCCCGGACCGATAGGTAGGACAAGAGGTCGTGACGGGTGAGCAGGCCGACGGCGAGACCGGACGCGCCGTCGCGCACCAGGAGGGCTCGCTCTTCCTTCAGCCGGCGGAGCACCTCCGCGACCGGGGTGTCCATCGCCACTTCGGGGAACGGGGGTCCGAGGACCGAGCTCACCGTACGCTCCAACACGTTCTGGTCCCCGATCGTCGCCCGCAGGATCTCCTCCTCCTGGATGCTTCCGACGTTCTGACGGCCGGCGAGCACGGGCATCTGGGAGATCCCGTGGCGACGCAGCGTCGAGAGCGCGTCCCGGATGACGGTCGTCGGGTCGGCGCTCACAAGCGCGGGAACCGACTCCTTCGCCCCCACAAGGTCCCCGGCGGTGGAACCCGCATCGAGGAACCCCTTCTCGCGCATCCACTCGTCCGAGTAGAACTTCGAGATGTACCGGTCCCCGGAGTCGGGAAGCACGATCACGACCGTCGACCCCTCGGGCACGGGACGGCGTGCGAGCCATTTGAGCGCCCCGGCGACCGCGGACCCGGAGGAGCCCCCCACGAACAGTCCCTCCTCCCGCGCCAGCCGTCGCGCCATGAGGAACGACTCCTGGTCCTCGACCTCCACGAACTCGTCCAGGAACTGGAACTGCACGGTCTTCGGCACCATGTCCTCCCCGATCCCCTCCACCTGGTACGGAACCGCCCGGATGAGCTCCTTGGTCCGGAAGAAGTGGCCGAGGACGCTTCCTTTCGGGTCCACGGCGACGACCCGGACGCTCGGGTGGTGCTCCTTCAGGTATCGACCGATCCCGCTGATCGTCCCCCCGGTCCCGATCGTCGCGACGACCGCCGAGAGCCCCTCCCCCGCATCGCGCACGATCTCCGGGGCGGTCGTCCGGTAGTGCGCCCCCGGGTTCTCCGCGTTCTCGTACTGGTTCGGATAGTAGGAGTTCGGGATCTCCTGGGCGAGCCGTCGGGCGACCGAGTAGTGGCTCATGGGGTGGTCCGGCGGCACTCCGCTCGGGGTGATCACGACGCGAGCCCCGTACGCTCGAAGCAGCCGGATCTTCTCCGCGCTCATCTTTTCCGGGAGGACGAAGACGCAGTGGTACCCGCGCACCGCCGCCACCAGTGCGAGTCCGACCCCCGTGTTGCCGCTCGTCGCTTCGATGATCGTCCCTCCCGGTTTGAGGAGCCCACGCGACTCCGCCTCCGCGACCATGGCCGGACCGATCCGGTCCTTGACCGACCCGCCGGGATTGAGGAACTCCAGCTTGACGAGCAGCCGATAGGGAAGGCCCCGGCCGATCCGATGCAGGGGGATCAGGGGAGTCTCCCCGACGAGGTCCAAGATCGTCTGCGGAGGCTGGCGTTCGCCGCCCATCGCCCGGAGGATTCCGGGAGGTCCATAAACACTTGGGGAGCCCAGGCCGGAGGCCGTACCGATACCCACCGGTTCGTACGCCCCCCCCATAAGAGCGAGGATTCCTCGATCCTTCGTGGTACCGCGCATAGGGGGCAGCCGGCGGATTTCCCCTCCGGTCCGGGCCCCCGCTTCGAACCCCGGCCACGCGGGGTTGTGTGCCGCGGTGGGCCGGAGGAGCCTCCGAACGGGTCCGCCCCCGCGACCGACCCCGGGCTCCCTCCGTACGCGACGACTTTGGCAATTCGGACGACGGCACACCCCAAGGGCCGCAGGAGCCCGGTGAGCGTGGTGATCCCCACGCTCAACGGTGCCCTCGCGCCCTACGTCCTCCTCGCCGCGATCATGGTCGGCGCGAACCTGTACCTGCTTACCCGGACTTTCCCACGGCAAGGAGGCACCCCGCACTTCGGCACGATCGTCCTGGTCGTCGGGATCCTGCTGATGACCGCCGTGCTTTGGCTCGCCCTGATCGACGCGGTCCTCGATCCGGGGGACTCGTCCACGGTCGCGGTGTTCGTCGCGGGCAACAGCATGATGGGAGTCTTCGGGGCGTGGATGATCGCCGTCTTCTATCGGGCCGAAGAGAAACGGCTCCCCCCGAGCGGCTGGCAGTGGCCCACGACCTTCGCCCTGCTCGTCGTCGGGTCCGAGCTCCTCATGGGGATCGCCTACGTGCTTGCGCTGGGTGGTGCCTCCCAGTACGTCGCCGGGGGGGAGGCTGGATTCGTCTCTCTCCTCCGCGATTCCGTCGGATCCGTATGGTTCGCCTTCGCCATGCTCGCAAACATGCTCCTGCTGATTACCTGGCTACCGTTCCCCCGCGTCGAGCGGGTGGCCCTCGGCGGCCTGGCCGCTTCCACTGGCTTGGCGCCCTGGATCATCGCCGGATCCCCGGCGGCCGTGGCCGCGATGGGGGCGATCATGGGGGGAGTGCTCGGCGTCGGCATCTTCCTGATCGTGAGGTCGACGTCGACGACCGTTCGATCGGTCGAGACGCTGGAGGGGGTGGCCGCGGGATTCGCGTTGATGATGGGAACCGGACTCGCCGGGCTGGCGATCCCCGGACTCCTCGGGGGCACGTTCCTGTTCGCCCTCGGCACCCTGGTCGTGATGGGGGGCGAACTCGTCTACATCGGCCGCTGGGCACTCGCGCGGCCCGTCGCGGCCCCGACCCCTGCCGACCCGACCGCGTCCGACCGCACTCCCACGGCGGTGGTGGGGTCGTGAACGGGAGCCGCTCGGGGCCGCGGCACGGAGCGTCCGCCGCCACGGTTAAGACCCAAACGGCCCCTGCGGTTCCTCCCCCAGAGGTTGGTTTGATCGGATCGCTTGAGGCCGATGTCCTCTCATCGCTGCGGCTCCTCAAGGAGGCGCCCGCGCGCGACGTTCGCTCGGCGCTCCGCGAGCGGGGCGTCCAGGTCGCCTACACGACCGTGGCCACGATCCTCGGCCGCCTCTGGGCGAAAGGACTCGTCCGGCGACGCCGCGAGACATGCCGAGGGGGAGAGCGATACGTCTACCGACCCGTCAACTTCGAGCGGAAGTACCTCCGGGGCGTCCTCCAGGGGGTCGTTTCGCTCTTCGGACCGTCGGGCGTGGTCCATCTGAGCGAGGAGCTCTCCAAGCTCGACCCCGCGCAGGAACGAGAGCTCCGCCGCCGCCTCGGCCTGTAGCGCCGGGAGGGGTGGATCGGTGTTCCCCCCGGTCGTCGTCTTGCTGTACGCTCCGGTCGTGGTCTGGGTCGCGACGGGCCTCGGACTGCTGCTCTCGTTCCGACGCTCCGCCCCGCCGGTGGTCCTCCGGCTCGCGGCGGCGTTCATGGCCCTGTGGGCGCTCCTGGCCACCACCACCCTCGTTTGGGTACTGGACAACGGGGGCTGGGCCGCGATCGTCGAGCTCGTGCGATCCCCGCTGCTGCTGTTCAGTCCCCGATACTCGGCGGCATGGCTACTCGGCGCGGTCGGCGCCGTGCTCGTCTTCGGCGTCGCGTTCGTCGTGAACCAGCTCGTGGGCCGAGGATTCCTGCGCCTCCTACGCACTTCGACCGTCCCGTGGCCGGTGGGCCTCTCGAGGCCGTCGGTCCGGACGAGCCTGCTGTCGTTCCGCTCCGAACGGGCGGAGGCCTTCTCCTTCACCCTCCTCGAACTGGGCCGCGGGGGTCCGGCCCGATGGCACCGCCACGAGGTGATCCTCCTCTCGCGCGCGCTCTGGTCCCGGCTGGAGCCGGACGAGCGAGAGGCTGTCGTCGCCCACGAACTCGGCCACCTTAGGGGGCTCGACGGGCGCTACCTGACCTTCCTCCGCACGCTCTCGCGGATGATGCGCTGGGACCCGTTGCTCGCGTACCTTACGGCGCGGCTGACCTCGCGCGAGGAGTACCGGGCCGATTACGAAGCGGCGATGATGACCCGGCGGCCGTTGTCCCTGGCCCGGGCCCTGTACAAGGTCTGTACCCCCTCCGGTCCTCCGTCTACGACGCATGCCGCCTTCCTCGGCGGCGGGGGTTCGCGCGGGCGCCGGGAAGCGATGGAACGGATCCGCCGCCTGGTCGCGCTCTCCGAGTCCTCCGAGTTCGGAGGGTCGGTTGAGTAGCCGACGACGTCGGCTGGCAATCGTCCTCGTGCTGACCGCTTTGGTGATAAGCGCCCCCGGAGCGGGGCCCGGGGTCGGGGTGGCGACCGGCTCGGCTCCCGCGCTGCCGGTGGGAGTGGGGAATCATTTCATCGAGCAGCTCGAAGCCCCCGTCCTCGCCTCGGGGGGGTCGGGGTCCATCACGTTCGTCTTTGCGGACCCGATGAAGATCACCCTCGGCGATTCCGTGGTGACCCTGTCGGTGTACGACTTCAACGCGTACCCCGGGAACGCCACCCAGGGAGTGCCTGGGCAGGGAGGGGTCCAGCTACTGAACGGTTCCGGGGATTGGGGGCCGTCCGCCACGGTGCCCATCCACGGGCCGATCCCGCCGAACGGCACCCAGTCGATCTCCATCGAGGTGCAGGCGCCGGGGAACTCACCCGCGGGGACGTTCGGGATCCGGGTCCAGGCCCAGGTGGTGGCGAACGGAACCGTCTACCTGCTGCAATCCCGAGGATACTTCTCCGCCTCGGTCTGGGCGAGCGCCACCACGGGCCCGAACGGGAGCTCGACGCTCAACCTGACCCGCCTCGGGGTCTCCGGGGTCCTCCCCGAGACCGCCGTCCTGGTCGAACCCGCGTCGATCGCGCTGCCGCTCTACGGCATCCTGGGGGCGTCGGTGGCCCTCGCCGCGGTCGGAGCCTACTTCGTCTGGCGACGGGGACCGGGGTCGAGCTCCGCGAGCCGGGGCGGCCCGGGAGCGAGCAATGCGGAGAGGGCTTTGGGAAAAAGGCGCACGAGGGAGGGGGATTGACGGAGCAGGTCCCGGGCCACGTGGGTGGGGAAGTCGATGTCCCCGAAGGCAACGATCGACGCCTTCATCTCGCTGCCCTGCAGCGCCTCGATGATCCGCTCCAGGTCGGCGTCGCTGAGCCGCACGAACAGCTTCCGTAGATAGAGCGCCTTGGCGATCTCCTCCCCGAGCTCGGCGCGCCAGGCGGTCTCGTACTCCGAGAGCGAACCGGCCGAACCGTCCCGGGGGTCGAGCGATCGGTGGGCGACCTCGGCGGCGATCTGCGCGCACCGCATTCCCATGAAGATCCCGCCCCCCGAGAGGGGCTTGACCTGGGCCGCCGCGTCCCCCACCAGCAACACTCCGGGCCCCTGGGTGCGGGGGACCGTTCCGATCGGGACCCCCGAGACGACGTAGTTCACCGGCGAGCGGAACGGGGCGCCGAATCGCTTCTCCAGGTGCCGGAGGAGTCGGTCGAAGTAGGTTCGTGCGCTGACCTCGCCCGCCCGCACCGCCACCCCGACCCGTGCCCCTCCGTGCCCGTCCGGGATCCACCAACCGAACAGGCCCGGAGAGAGTTCGTTCCCCAGGTAGACTTCGACCTGATCCGGATCTCCCGGGGAGTCGCCGAACTCGGCCTCGAACGCCGGAAGTATCTCCACCGGACGGCGGAGCCGGAACGCCCGAGCGACCGCGCTCGCCACCCCGTCGGTCCCGATCACCAGCTTAGCGAAGACCTCCTCCTCCTTCCCGTCGAGCCCGACCAGGCGGACGATGGAGGCCGAGCCGGTTCCGGCTCCGACGCGGCGGTCGAACTTGACCCCCGTCTCGAACCGCGCTCCGGCTCTCGCGGCCCGGTCGGCGAGGTAGATATCGAGGCCCGCGCGGTCGATGACGAACGCGCGGGGCTCGGCGGCCTTGAACGATACCGACCGTAACGACGGGGCGAAGACGGTCGCGCCGTGCACCGGTCCCCGGACCATGACCGAGCTCCCGGCGAGGTCGAGGACGCGCTGGGAGACGAGGCCGGCGCACTGGACCGGATAGCCGACATTGGGGTGCTCCTCGATCACGAGCACGTCGTGGCCGGATCTCGAAAGCTCGTAGGCGACGGTCGATCCCGCGGGTCCCGCCCCCACGATGAGGACTTCGACCTCCCGCACGGGCGGACGAGTGGGGGGCCGCTCTTAACCCCGGGGGAGGGACGCGAGGCCCGGAGCCTCCTCGGGTGGGTGGTCACGCCGACCCGTGGGTGGCCGAGGGCGATGGATGGACGTCTCCCCGCCCTCGCTGCAGGAACCGACCGTACGCGGCCTGCGCCACCCGCACCCCGACGTAGAGGAAGAAGGAGCTGCTCACGATGAAGAAGCTCGGCGGGTACGGTAGGTCGCCTTCAAAGAACGCCACGAACAATCCCAGCCAGACCGAAAACACCGCGACGAGCACGGCGACCACGATGGCCCCGAACGGACTTTTGGTCAGTCGGACGGCGATTCCGGCGGGAGTCACCATCAGGGCGAAGATCAGGAGCACTCCGATGACCTGGACGGCGATGGAGATCGCCACCGCGAGCAGGAGCATGAACAGGAGGCCCAGGCCTGCCATCGGGAGCCCCTTCGCCTCGGCCACATCTTCGTCGAGCGAGGCAAAGAGCAGCCGGCGGTAGACCACCAGAACGATGGCGATGACCACGACGCTGGCTTCCAGGGTTAGGACCACCGCCGCGTTGCTGATCCCCTCGATCTCCCCGAACAGGATCCCGTAGGCCTCCGTCGCGAATCCCTTGTAGAGGCTGAGGAACAGCAGCCCCAACCCGAGCATGAACGCCAGGACGGTACCGATCTCGATATCGCGCGTCGCCGCGCGCCGGCCGAGCAGCGCCATGCCGGTGGCCCCCGACATCGTGAACGCGAGCAGCCCGATGACCGGGTTCAGGCCGAGGAACACCGCGCCGGCCGCACCGGAGAACCCCACATGGCCGAGGGCGTGGGTGGCGAACGCCGAGCGCCTCAGCACCACGAAGTAGCCGATGATCCCTGCGACGATCGCGATCACCGTGCCCGCTTCGAAGGCATTGCGCATGAACTCGAACTGCCACATCACCCGGAAATCGGTGACCAGGTTCCAGTCGAATCGGTAGCTCATCCGTGCTCGCCTCCGCCGCTCTCTTCTCCCCCGACAATGACGAGGTTGTTGCGGGAGTCGCGGAGCACTTCGACGGGGACCCCGTACAGGGCCGAAAGGGTCTCCGAGGTCAGTACCGTGTCCGGCGAACCGGTCGCCATTCGGCCGTTGGCGATGTAGATCACCTTGTCGAGGCACTGGATGAGCGGGTTGATGTCATGGGCCACGAGGAGCGTGGTCACGTTGCGGGACCGCACCAGGCGGGACACCAGAGCGACCAGGTCCCGGCTGCGTCGGAGGTCGAGATTGGAGAGCGGCTCGTCCAGGAGGAGCATCTCCGGGTGCCCGATCATCGCCTCGGCGAGGAATATTCGTTGGAGTTCGCCGCCGGAAAGCGTCCCGACGCACGCATGGGCGAGATCGGTGGCCCCCACCGATTCGAGGGCGGCTGCCGCGGCCTCGTGCTCGGCGCGGCGGGCGAGTCCCGGTCCCCAGCGCGTCCCGCTCACCCCGAGCCGCACGAAACTCTCGCAGTCGATGTGGGTGTCGATGTCGATGGAGTGGCGCTGCGGCACGTACCCGATGAGCGGATTTCCGCGGCGTGGGGAACGGCCGAGGACGGACAGGGTGCCGCGCAGGGGTCGCTGGAGTCCGAGCATCATCCGGAACAGCGTCGTCTTTCCGGCTCCGTTCGGGCCGATGACCGCCACGAACTCGCCGCGCCGGACCTCGAAGCTCGCATCGCTCCAGATGACGCGGTCCCGGTATCCGACCTCCAGGTGATCGGCGCGGATCACCGACGGTTCGTCGGACGGCTCTGGCCCGATCGGGACCACCGGCTCGACGTACGGTCGGGCGCTCACGGTTCCCTCAATGCCCCAGCTGGTACGCGTTCAGGGCGTTGTACAGCCCGAGGTATTCGGCGTACATCCACGTCTGGAACGTGACCCCGGGCGGCTGGATCGTCTCGGTGACGGCCACGACGGTCACGTTGTGCGACGCCGCGATCGACTTCAGGGTCTCCGTGATCGGCGTCACGGTCTGGGCGTTGTAGACCATCACCCGGACCTTCCCGCTCTCGAGTTGGCACTGGAACGCCACCACGGACTGGGCGGGTGGGTCATTGCCCTCCGCGACCGCCTGCATGAACTCCGGGGGAGAAACGAGGTTGAGCCCCGTGAAGTTCGCCAGGTAGACGAAGATGTCCTCGGTCGCCGCGACCACCGTGCCGGCAAAATGCTGACGAATGCTGGTCGCTTCTCCGTACAGCGTGGCGAGGGAACTGTTGAGCGAGGCATACTGCGACTGGAAGTACGGGGTCTCCCCCGGAGCGATCTGGACGAGGTCGGAGTACATCGCCGAGACGGTCCGATTGACGTACGCGGGGTTGTACCACATGTGAGGATTATCCGAAACGATGCCACCCCCGACGACGACCCCGTTGAGGTCGCCTACGTTCAGCACGACCTGGCCGGCGTGGTGGCTTGCGCTCAGAAGGGTGAGGGCCCAGTCGTCGTAGCCGACTCCGTTGACGATCACGAGCTGGGCGTTCGAGACCGCGATGGCGTCGGACGTGTTCGCCTCATACTCATGGGGGTCGGCGTTGGGGTCGGAGACGATGCTAAGGACCGAGGTCTGATTCCCCCCGAGCTGAGCGACGAGGCTGCCCCAGAAGTTCTCGGCGGCCACGACCTGGATCACGGAGGAGGTGGAGGGTTTCGGATGCGTCCCTTCCCCGCTGGAAAACGGGCGGGCCGAGAGCGAAACGTTGCCGGTCATTCCCCGGCTTTGGCCGATCGTCGCCCACCTCGGCCCGTGAACGGCCGATGTGGCGCTAGCAGGGGGCGAGGGGACCCCGACGCACGGGTCGCTGGGAGCGTGGCTGACGAATGCCGCGTAGCCGACGGCCCCGACGACGACGGTGAGTATTGCCGCCACCGCGGGGATCTTCCATGATCGTTGCATCTCAGGTACGACTCCCTGCCCGCGGAACCACCGGCTCGGGTCGTGCGGGCTGGCCCGACGAGTGGCATGGCGCGATCGGTTCGCCGTGGGGACATTCGGTCGGGTGCTTCTGGACCCGGCAAACCTCCTCGACCGTCCGGTGGGAGATCGCCAGGTCGATCTCGCGCGCGGCCGCGCAGGTCTGCGCGGGTGCGAGGCCCAGGCTACCGAATAGAGTCTCGGCGACGCGATGATGGCGTTGGTACTCCCGCAGGGCCGAGCGACCGCGCTCCGTCAACCGGCTCTTTCCCCGGTGGCGGGAGACCAGGCCGAGGTGTTCGAGGGGAGTCACGTGCCCGAGCGCCGACGGCGGGCTCTGCCTGAGCGAGGCAGCGATCATCTTGAGGGCGACCCCACCTTCCGCCGTCTCCCTCGCTCCGATGACCTGGAGCGCCTCGACCTGTCGGCGAGTGAGCTTCTGGAGCGTCTCCACGCTCGAGAGAGCCCCCTGAAAGATATAAAGCAGTCCCTAATTATTAGCTAGGCATTATTAATCGGGTCCGATCGGTCGATCGCGTCCCACGGGTCCAACGGGGATCTGCGGGCGTCCGGACGGGGCTCTTACGACCGGCGCCACGGCGTCTCGACCAGGTCTGTTCGCTGTCGGGGCAGGACGGAGGAGGCTTCCACCGAAGAAGATCGGCCCGATCGTAATGCGAGCATTCCGGTCCAGGCGATCATCGCCCCGTTGTCCACGCAGAGCGCGCGGGGCGGGGCAAACGACTGTCCTCCCCGGCTCTCCACCATGGAGCGTACCATCGAGCGGAGCCGTTCGTTGCATGCGACACCCCCTCCGAGCACCACCGCCTCCGCCTTCCGGTGGGCGAGCGCCCGCTCGGTGATCTCGGTGAGCATGCTGTAGGCGGTCGCTTCGACCGAGTAGGCGAGGTCCTCCAGGTTCGCCCCCTTCGCCCGAAGGGCGAGCGCGGCCGTTAGCATTCCGGAGAAGGCGACGTCCATTCCGTGGACCGTGTAGGGGAGGGGTAGCAGCTCCGTCCCCTTGTTCGCGGCGGCCTCGATCGCGGGACCCCCGGGAAACGTCCCCCCCAGGGCGATCCACAGCTTGTCGAGGAAATTCCCGATGCCTACATCGAGCGTCTCGCCGAGGACCCGGTACCGTCCGGACGCGTAGGCGATGACCTGCGTGTTCCCCCCGCTCGCGTAGAGCAGCATCGGGTCATCGAACCCGCTGAGGACCCGGGCGATCTCCACGTGGGCCACGCAATGGTTCACCGGCACGAGCGGTCGGTCCCATAGGAGAGAGAGGGTGCGGGCCACGGTGGCACCGGCCCGGAGGCACGGCCCGAGCCCCGGCCCCTGGGCGAATGCGACCCCCTCGAGCTCGGAGGGTCGGACGTGCGCCTGCTCGAGGGCCTGCTCGACCAGGCCGGGGAGGACCTCCACGTGGTGGTTGGCCGCCTCTCGCGGATGGATCCCTCCCGACGGAGGGCGATACATGTCCGAGGCGATCGAGAGCACCTTCGCCCCTTCGGAGACGATCCCGACCGAGGCGGTGTGGGCGGTCGACTCGACCCCGAGCACAACCATGGTCGTGGACGAATCGGCCGGAGTTAAAAGGGCGGCCGCCGAGACGGGGGCGGGGCCGACTACTCGTCGGAGCTCTCGAGCCGGAAGAAGATCCGCTTGCCGTGGAGGGCGGCCTGGATCCGGTCGGCGAACTCGAGCGACTCCCTGACCGAGGCGGCCCGACCCCAGTCGTACACGAAGTCGTACCCGTTCCCCTCCGGAGCGAACCCCAGGTCCTCGACGACCGAGGCGACGTCGGAGTAGGTCGCCCCTTCGCTATCGAGCTGCAACAGCAGGAAGGTCCGCATGGGTCCGCCTCCGGCCGAGCGGCCGGCTCATGGAACCGGACCGGTTCCCTCGGCTTAAAGCCCGCGTTAGGGGGAGAAGGTGGGAGGCTCGGGGAGCTCTTCCGGATCCTCGGGCTCCGTTCCGTGCGCGCGAGCGTGCGCCGTCACTCGTACGGCGACGCCCCGTGTGATGCGACCCATTTCGTACGGGGCGAGGACCAGCCGTCCAACTGCAAGGAGGCGATCGTCCGGGTCGACGACGAACGCGCTCGAGCCGGGCACGAGGGCCGAATCGCCCCCGCGCACGAATCGGGAGAACAGGCTCTTCCCGGCGGCGACGAACGGTGCGGCGTCCGGGTCGACGATGATCCGGGAGGCGGGGAAGGGGAGGAGCGGGTGGAGCTTCAGCGCCCCGAACCACGTCGGGCGTGGGACGCCGTCGTTGCCGTAGATGAAGGCCTTGGATCCGTCCCAGGAGATGGACCGGAGCCTTCCCGAGCGGGCGGAGCGCTCCGCGGTCAGCGGGGCGCCGACGAACGCGGCAACCGACTCCGGGCCGTACCTCCACTCCATCGAGGACATCACCTGCCGCTGGGTCCAGGGGTCGCCCCAATCGACCCCCTCCTCCACGTCGAGCCCGGTCAGGTCGAGCGAGTCCCCCGGGGGGAATGCGTTCTTCCGGGCCGATGGGCCGTCGTCGAACTCGTCGAGCCCCACATAGCAACCCACCGGATACAGTTCGGTGAGCTCGAGCGGCACGGGGCCGAGCGCGGTGAAGCATTCCCACCGGATCGGCTCACCCGCCCGCGTCCGGGTCGGAGTCCTCCGAAGGGTCGACGGGATCAGCGGGACCCAGGGATGTGGGCGGAACTCCCCCTTCCCGGAGCGCCACGAACGGAGTCGAGCCAGGAACCGGATGACCGAGGGTCGGAGGCCGCTCGTCGAACCGACCACCCGGAATGAGGTGCGGCTCTCCGGTTCGGCCGGGAGGAAGACTCGCGTCCCGCGGACCGCGGCGCGCAACCCCGCCTGCAGGGCCGGGTGGTTGCCCGCGCGGCGCTCCACCAGTTCCCAGAGGGCGCCGTCCCGGATCGCCTGGCGGACGACGGAAATCTCTTGGGCGCACATCAAGAGATTGTGCTCGGAGAGCCGGCGCTCGCGCTCCTCGGCCGGCAATCCGGCCAGTTTGGTGAGGGGGGTCTCCTCGCACAGGAAGCACCGGCAGGTCGCCTCGCGGATCCTTTCCAACGGCACGGTTCCCTCCGGGAAGAGCAGGCTCCCCCGTCGGGCGAACTTCAGATACGAGGAGGAATCGAACAGGTCGACCCCGAACAGGGCAGCGAAGGCGAAACTCGCCGGGTGTCCGGTGCCGAACAGGTGGACCACCTTTTCCGGCGCGAGCGCCGGCCTTGCGGCAAGCAGGACCCTCGCCAGGTCCGGGAAACGGTACTGTTCGAGCAGGGGAACGACCCCGCCGACGGCCAGGATGTCTCCCGTGGTTGACGCCTCGAGGGCGGACTGGAAGCGGAGTTCCGGGAACAGGCCGCCCTGCACGGGCACCGCGAGGAGCCCCGTCCGGTCCAGACGGGCTTGCTTCGCGCGCACGGTCGTCAATTCTACGCCGGCGCGGGCCTCGGCCTCGGTGGCGGTCGGCTCGACAAAGATGTCGAGGACGGTGGCGATGTCCGAACCGATCCGGCCCTGGAACGCCAGGATCCGATCCGGCTCGACCTCCACATGCCCGTAGGCGTGCTGCTGGAAGGCGCCGGAGTCGGTCATCACCGGGCCGTCGAACTGGAGGAGCCCGTGGATCCCCTTTTCCTCGGCGATCTCTTTGAGCGGGGGCGTTCGCCACGTGATGTAGGCCGAGGTGATGACGGCCCCCAAGCCGAACCGACGTCGAAGCTCCGTCGGGGCCACCGGTTGTCGGGTGGGGTCGGGGTGGATCACCGGCAATAGGGCGGGGGTCTCGATGGCTCCATGGGGCGTCTCCAGCCGGCCAATCCGCGCGAGCCCGTCCCGCTCGCGGAGCTCGAACCCGCCCATGGGAGGCGCCACCCGTCCCCGAGATTAACGTTCGCGGCCGCCGGAACGGCCCCCGTACCCTTCCCGGATCGTGCGAAGGAGCCCGACCATCATGGTCGGGCTCAGCCGGCCCGTGTTCGTGTTCTGAGGGCTCGGGTGGTAGGAGCCGTAGACCAGGGGGAGGCCGGGGCCGAGGACGGCGCATGCCCCATGGCCGAACGGGATCGTCGGCCGAGGGACCCCGTGGCAACGGGACGCCGCCTCCAAGGTGGCCCCCCAGGCGAAGCCCCCGAGGGCCAGATAGGCGCGTGTCTCGGTGAGAGCCTGGAATTCCCGGACGAGGAAAGGGAGGCAGTTCTGGAGCTCGCCGGGCTTCGGTTGGTTGTCGGGGGGGACGCATCGCACGGCTGCGGTCAGGAAGAGGTCGGTGTAGCGAAGGCCGTCCGCCCTTTTCGTCGAGGTCGGCTGATTGGCGAAACCCACGTCGAAGAACGCCCGGACGAGGAACGCGGCGGAGCGGTCCCCCGTGAACACGCGGCCCGTGCGGTTCGACCCGTGGGCGGCCGGCGCGAGGCCCACCACGACGAGCCGGGCCTGGGGATCTCCGAACCCCGGGACCGGTCGGCCCCAGTAGGTTTCATCCCGGAACTCCCTCTTGCGTTCCCGGGCCACCCGTTCGCGAAAGTCGACCAGGCGGGGGCACCGACGGCACCCGACCACCTCGTCGCGGAGTACGGCCAACGGCTCGGGAGGGGACATCCGGGGAGCGGACCCGCTCTAGAGCCCTTAACGAGCCGCCTGTCGGGGCGGTCAGCCCGGGGCACACCAGATCGATTGGACGCGGTCGAACACTTCGGGATGATTCGGGGTGGGGCGAACCCCCGCGCGGTACAGCAACCCGAGGACCCGCGCGGCTTGGCGAGGTGCAGAGCGCCCGTCGATCTCCACCGACACGGCGGCCGAAGCTCCTGCGGCGACGGCCTCGCGGAGGTCCGGCCCGTCGAGCACGAGGTGGAACGTATCCCCCTCGCGCCGTATCTCGGTTCGCAGCTCCCAACCGACCGCCGCGATGCGACGGGCCACCTCGGCCCGTACCTCGAGGGCGAGCCCGTCGAGGTCGGTGGGGGTGATCGAACCCTCGCCCACCGCCTGGACTGCGATGGCCGGCTCGTCGCTCATCGGGCTACCTCAATCGCGCGATATATAAATAAACCCTAATCGATGCATACTGGGGTCTCATACACGCAATTACTGCAGATACTCGCCGCGGGACCCGCGGGGCGGAAACGCCGGGCCGCCCGTGACCTCCGCCCGCCCGGGAGTACTCCCGGACCTCACCACCGGTGACCTACCGTATTTAGAGAGAGGGACCCTCGACTCGTCATGCCCGACCTTCATGTGGCCCGCGGAACCCGCGCGGTCGTGGACCGGGTCGAAGGCGACCTCATCGGAGAGCGGAACATCACCCTCTCCGCCGGGACCACGGGAATGATCGTGGTGACCGGCGCCGTCCGGTTGGAAGGCGATGCCCGAATCCAGTCCCCCCTCGAATGCAGGGCGCTCGACTGCGACGGCGGGACCGTTCGATTCGACGCGACCCTGACCGCCTCCGAGGAGGTCCGAGCCGAGGACACCCGCCTTGAGGTGGGTGGGAGGTTCGTCTCCCGACGGGTGGACGTCGGTCGCTCCCTGCTGCTCGAAGGGGAGGCCATCGCGGAAAGGATCGAGGTCGGCGGGACGCTCGACGCCCGTCAAGGCGTTCAGTCGGACTCCGTCCAGGTCGGCGGAACCCTCCAGGTGCGGGGCCTTCTCAAGGGCCGCGAGTTGAGCGTCGGGGGCTCGGCCCAGCTCGCGACGGTGGACCTCGAGGAACTGGAGGTGGGCGGTGCGGTGGAGCTCGTGAGCGGGGCCGTCCGCCGGAAGATCCGGGTGGGAGGGGTGTTCGCCAGCCAAGGGTCCCTGGTCTACGGCTCCATCGAAGTGGGCGGGGTGGCCCGCCTTGGGGGGTCGAGCCGCGGCGAATCGATCGAGGTGGGCGGAAAGTTCTCCTGCGCGGGCGAGCTCGTGTTCACGCGTCTCGAGGTGGGCGGCGTGGCCGACCTGGGTGCGGGCGCCACCGGCGCCGATGTCGAGGTCGGGGGTCGGATCGAGGTGGCGGGAGGACTGACCTTGACCGCCAACCTCGAGGTCGGCGGGAACGCCCGATTCGCGGGCGATGTGCGCGGGGCCAACCTGGAGGTAGGCGGCGCCTTCGAGAGCCGAACGGCGATTCTCTCCGGGCGAGCCGAGGTGGGGGGGTCGATTCGTACCACGGGAGGCGTCAAGGCGCACCGACTCGAACTCGGCCGGAAGGCCGAAGCCCGGGGCCCGCTCGTTGGAGACGAGGTGGTGCTCGGGAGAGGAGCTCGCGCGGGGGAGGTGTTCGGCCGCCACGTGGAAGTCGGCGACAGTGCGACCGCGGAGCACGTCGTCGGCGAGTCGGTGGAGCTCGGGGACCACGCGAGCGTCGCGCGGGTCGAGTACACCCAGGAGCTGAAGGTCGGGCGGAAGGCGGAGGTGGGCAGTCCGCCGACCCGATTGGCCGAACTCCCCGCTTTTCCCCTCTGATTCTCGGAGAGCCGTGGGCGCTCCGTCGGATACGGCGAGCGCTTCGGGCGCCCGACGCCGGGAGCAGACCGACCTCTACGCGACGATCCTGGAGGTCGTCAAGCGTCACCGGGGGCAGGCCCGCATCACCCGAATCTCCTACGGGGCGGGAATGCCGGTGGATCGATTGCGCGTCTCGATCGACCGGTTGGCGGCGCTCGGGCTCCTGAGGTCACGAACCGACGAGGGTCGCACCGTGTACGACGTGACACCGAGGGGTCAGGAGTTCCTGACCCTCTATTGGCGGATGCGGGCGTACACCGAGATGCTCGACCCAGCTCCGGTCGTGCTCCGGTAGGCCCCGACGTGCGCGGAATCCCTCTCAGTAACGGGCGACTCGGTCGTCGACGGTCCTCGACCACGCGTCGATGCCGCCGGTAAGGTTCGTGAGGCGTTCAAAGCCCTCGCTCTCGAGGTAGGAAACGACGGCGATCGAACGGGACCCATGGTGGCAGTACACGACGACGTCCCGGTCACGGGGAATCTCGCCGAGACGGTCGGCGATCTCGGCCATCGGGATGTGGAGGGAAGGTTCGATGTAGGCGAGCTCCCGCTCTTCGGGCTCCCGCACATCGAGGAGGAGGTATCGTCCGGCGTTCTCGCCGAGTTCGGTGGCGATCTGCTTCGCGGACTTGGAGGCTACCATAGGGGCGACGGTTTGGCCGGAAGCCGGAGGCGCCAAAGCCGTTTCGGCCGATCCCACTTCCGACGCGAGCCCGACGGGGAATCCGTTCCCCCCCGAGCCCGTGGGACCTCCCTCGAGGAAACACCGCCGCGGATCGCACGAGATGAGCGGGGCGTGAGATGGACGGAGGGGTGCCCCCCGTCGCACCGCATCGCTCCTTGGCCCAACAGTGGAGCCGAGGACGCGATCGCACGACGCGAAGCTCATGAGCTCCGACGAAGTTCCAAGCCCCGGAAGGCCGGTCGATGCAGGTGAAGGATCCGATCTGCGGGATGGTCATCGAGTCGGAGAAAGCGGCTGCCCACGGCACGTACGACGGGCAAGAGGTCTACTTCTGTGCCCTGAGCTGCCAGAAGACGTTCGAAGCCCGTCGAGCGAAGCGCTGAGCGAGCCGCGGGAGCGGGTCGAACTACTGCCACTCTCGGGATCGGAATCGGCGACCGACGGAGGGCGAACGTGGCGACGGACCCGATCTGCGGGATGTACGTCGACGAGGTCGGTGCCTCTCTCAAGCTGACCCGTGGGACCCGGACCTACTACTTCTGCGCGAGCAGTTGTCTCGAACAGTTCGCCGCGCCTGGCCTCCATCAGAGCCGGCTGCGGCGTGAGCTCCTCGTCGCGTGGCCCCTGGCGGCGACCATCGCTCTGCTCACGTACCTCGAGTTCCCGTTCTCCGGCTCGACATTGATCGCCGCCGGGCTCGCGAGCATCGTCCAGTTCTACCCCGGGCTGGCGTTCTACCGGGGGACCCTCGACGCATTGCGGGCTCGGATGGGCAACATGGACGTCCTCATTGCGGTCGGCACCTCGGCCGCGTACCTCTACAGCGTAGCGGTGGTCCTCGAACCCGGCCGCCTACCCCCGGCATTGTACTTCGACGCCTCCTCCCTGATCATCGCGTTGATCCTCACCGGCAACTACCTGGAGCAGCGCACTCGGGACCGCGCCGGTGCGACCCTCCGGCGTCTCGGGGAGCTCCTCCCGCGCATCGCCCATCGGTGGGACGGCCGGACCGAGTCCGAGGTTCCCGTCGATGCGCTCCGCGCCGGCGATATCATCCGGGTGCGCGCGGGCGAACGATTCCCTGCCGACGGGGCGATCCACAGCGGGCACAGCAGCTCGAACGAATCGTTGCTCACGGGCGAGCCGCTTCCGGTGCAGAAAGGACCGGCCGACCGGGTGCTCGCCGGGTCCCTCAACGGAGACGGGTTGCTCGAGGTGGAGGTTACACAGGTCGGACCCGACACGTTGGTCGCCCAGGTCGGGCAGCTCGTCGCCGAGGCCGAGACCAGCCGCGTCCCGTTGCAGCGCCTCGCCGACCGGATCGCCGCCGCGTTCGTGCCGGCCGTGCTCCTCCTGTCGGTGATCGCGGCCTCCCTGTGGGCGGTGTTCGGCCGTGCCACGCCCACCGAGGCCCTCCTGATCTTCGTCACCGTGGTCATCATTGCATGCCCGTGCGCCTTCGGGATCGCGACTCCGGCGGCGGTCGTCGTCGGCACGGGCCGGGCCGCCGACGCAGGGATCCTGTACAAGGGCCACGACGCGATCGAGCGCGCAGCGCGGATCGACCTCGTCCTCACCGACAAGACCGGAACTCTGACCCGTGGCCGGCCGACGCTCGTCCGGACGGTGACCGGAACCGAGTTGACCGAAGCGACCGCCCTTGCGTGGGCCGCGGGCCTCGAAGCCGGGTCCACGCATCCGTTCGCGGAGGCCGTGCGGGGGGAGGCGGCGGGCCGGGGGATCGCGCCGGTGCGGGTCACCGGCGCCACGAACGAGCCGGGACGAGGGGTCAGCGGCACGATCGACGGGCAGACTACCAGCCTGTGGGGGTTGGACGCGGCGCTGGCCGCCCACGTCTCCCTCGACCGCTGGAGCGATCGTTGGGCAACTCCGCAGGATGCGTCGGTCAGCTGGTCGGTCCTGGTCCGGGAGGGAAACGCGCTCGGCCTGCTCGGTTTCGCCGACGAGGTGGCCCCGGCGGCGGCCGCGGCGGTCGCGGCGCTCCGCGAGGACGGAATCGAAGTCGAGATGGTCACCGGGGACCGGGAGAGCACCGCCCGCGCTGTGGCGAGCTCGGTGGGCATCCGCATCATTCACGCGCGGGCATCCCCCGCCGAGAAGCTCCGTATTCTTCGGATGCGCCAGGGCGAGGGCCATCGCGTGGCGTTCGTGGGCGACGGGATCAACGACGCGGCGGCGCTCACCGCCGCCGATGTGGGGATCGCGATCGGTGCGGGCGCCGAGGTGGCCAAGGAGGCGGGTCAGATCCTCCTGCTGCGTACCGAGTTCGAGGGGGTCCCGCTGGCCCTCCGGGTCGCGCGAGGGACGGTGGGCAAGGTGCGCCAGAACCTCCGGTGGGCGATCGGGTACAACGCGTTTCTCCTCCCCGTAGCGGCCGGAGTGCTCGTGCCCTTCCTCGGGTTCGGCGTCTATGCCGAGCTCCCGATCCTGGGTGCGGTCGCGATGGCGCTCTCCTCCACGACCGTCGTCCTCAACTCCCTCTCGCTTCGGTGGATCTCCCTTCCCGGTGGACGGCGCGCGACCCCTTCGGGATGATCAGTTACCTGGAACACGGGTCTCCGCCCACGGGAGAGTTACGTAGCACTCCCGGAAACGGGCCCTCGCCGCGTCGCGAAAGTCTTTTGGGAGGGAGCCTGGTCCAACTTCCGTTCGATGGGCGACCAGGACCTCTCTTCCGAGCTCGCCGGGCAGGGGTACCAGCTGACGGGCCGCCATAGCGCGGTGAAGCTCTGCTACTGGACCCGCCAGTCGCTGGTCCACGGCCGGGACTGCTACAAGGGACGGTTCTACGGGATCGAGAGCCACCGATGCCTGCAGATGTCGCCGGCGATCGATTCCTGCAATCTCCACTGCCGCTTTTGCTGGCGGAACCAGGGGTGGGAGAACGACGCGATGATGACCGAGTACGACGACCCGGAGGCGCTCCTCGACCGGTCGATCGAGGCCCAGCGCCGGATCCTTTCCGGGTTCAAGGGCGAGGCGACGGTCTCCATCCAGCGTTGGGAGGAGTCGCAGGCCCCGCGCCATATCGCCATCTCGCTGACGGGCGAGCCCACGCTCTATCCGAAGATGAACCGGTTCCTGGAACTCTGCCACGAGCGGAACATTACGACCTTCCTCGTGACGAACGGGACGAATCCCGATGGGCTTCGGGCGATGAACCCGCTCCCGACGCAGCTCTACGTCTCGGTCACGGCGCCCAATCCGGAGATCTTCCGTAGGCTCACGCTTCCGGCGCACGAGGATGCGTGGGAGCGACTCCAGGAATCGCTGTCGATCATCCGGGGACTGAAGACGCGTCGGGTCGTCCGCCATACGCTCGTCCGAGGCTGGAACCTGGGGTGGGTCGACCAGTACGCCGAGATGGACCTGCTCGCCCGACCGGATTACATCGAGCCCAAGGGCTACGTCTACATGGGCCGGTCCCGCCAGCGCCTCGGCCGCGACCACGTCCCGAGCCACTCGCAGATCGACGAGTTCGCCCGCACCCTCGCGCGAAGGACCGGTTACTCCGTGCTCGACGAGTCCCCCGAGTCGAAGGTGTTCCTGCTGGGGACCTCGAACGAGGGGCGGTATCTGCCCGGACTCGCCCCCGAGGCGGCCAGCGCCGTCGGCTAGGGCCGGTCCCTATACGAACTTCCAGTTGAGGACTTCGACGAGGATCGCTGCGCTGATCCCGAGGATCAGGACGA
The DNA here is from genome assembly GCA_022750155.1 of Thermoplasmata archaeon. GTDB lineage: Archaea > Thermoplasmatota > Thermoplasmata > Lutacidiplasmatales > UBA184 > Lutacidiplasma. The sequence continues at coordinate 62,973 of JAKIWG010000004.1, forward strand.
TCACCGGGTCGATCTTGAGCGACCGGGTCTCCTCCATGTCGTAGTATTGGATGAGACCAGCTGCGGAGTGGAACCCACTCTTCTTGCTGTCGGCGGGCATGTCCGAACGACCATCGCGGGACTATTTATGGCTGGTGCGGCGGGAGGGGGTCCGCCTCGGCGCAGATCACCGGGTGCGACCGAGCCACGACTCCAGCAGAAGGTCCTCGACCGCGTCGCGCACGCCCATCCCGACCCCGGCGGTCAGGACCGAGCTCCCGCGCCCCATCATCCGTTCCAGGAACGCCCTAGGGGGCGAGACCAGAACGGTCTTCTCCGGACGGACCGAGGCGATCCTCGCAAGGTCGAGGAGCGCTTCCTCGCGGTCGCCGAGCGCGTCGACGAGCCCGAGCTTGAGGGCCGTCTTCCCGCTCCAGAACTCCCCGGTGGCCAAGGTCCGGATCTGTTCTACCGGTTGGTGGCGCTCCCGGGCGACGAGCTCGACGAACGAAGAGTAGCTATCGTCCGCGACGGCCAACAGCTTGCCCCGCTCCTCTTCGGTCAGCGGACGAAGGCCCTGGTAGGCGTCCTTGTGGCGACCGACGTGGAGGAGCTCGACCTTGACCCCGATCTTGGCGAGCAGCTCCTCCACCGCCAGGTGGGGGAAGATGACACCGATCGAGCCGACCTCGGAGTCCGGGTAGGCGTAGATCTTGCGCGCGCCGAGGGCGGCCATGTACGCCCCGGAGGCACCGATCGACCCGATCGAGGCGACCACGGGCTTGACCTCGTTGAGACGCTTGACGGCCCAGTACAGGTCGGTGGATGGGATGGCGCCTCCGCCGCCGCTCGAGATGTCCAGGAGGACGCCCCGAACGCGACGCTTCGAGCGCAGCGCCTTCAACAGTCGCAGGTACGGCTCGACGGAACGATCGCGGATGGTCCCGCGGAACTGCACATGGGCCAGGAGCTCGCGCACGGTGAGGATCTCTGCACCTCCCCCGCCGTTAAAGCGTCATGCTGGCCCCCCTACCACCACGTGCCTCGAGCCCGTCTCGACCCCCCCTGGCGGGCAGACCGGGGGCTCGGGAGACGCCTCGACCAACCGGTGGGGGAACGGAGTGGGCCGACCTCGGTGCGCCAGAGAATCCCCTGCCGGCCCGAGACCCGAACCTCGCTCCCCGTGGCCGCCGTCCCGAGTGGGGAGCCGCGCTCGGACCTGGGGTCTCCACGCACTCGGGGGGGTCGAACAGGGCTTCCGTCGTCCCCCGTCCGCCTGCGGGCTTCGGGGACCGCCCCCATGAACCACGGTTGTCCAGCCGCCCGGCAGGCTACAAGTAGGTTGGTCGGGTCAGACCCGGAGTCATGCCGGAACCCACCTCGAAGCTGCAGCGAGATGCGGCTCGCAACATCGTGACCAAGTACCTCAAGGTCCGTGCAGGGGAGAACGCGATCATCGAGTCATGGAGCCACACCATACCGATGGCCTCGGCACTGGTCGATGAGGTTCGACGAGTGGGGGGCAGAGCCCTACTCGTCCACGAGGACGAGAACGCGTGGTGGCGCGCGATCGACCGGCGGCAGAGCAAGCTCCTCGGCGCCTCGAATGCTCCGGAGTGGGCCGCGATGAAGGCCGCGGACGTCTACGTGATGTTCTGGGGTCCGGGCGATACCGACCGCATCGAGCAGCTTGCGGAGAAGACCTTCGACGAGGCGCTCGCCTGGAACTGGCCCTGGTATGCGGCCGCCCGGAGGGCGGGACTCCGCGGTGGGCGGATGACCGCGGGGTTCGTGACCGAAGGCCGCGCCCGAAAGTGGGGCGTGGACCGAGCGCAGTGGGAGGAGCGCATGCTGAAGGCATGTCTCGTCGACCCGGAGGAGATCGCCAAGACCGGGGCTCGGCTCCTCAAGTCCCTCGCGGGAGGAAAGAAGGTCCGGATCACCCACTCCAACGGAACCGACCTGGAGCTCGCTCTCTCCGGGGTCGCTCCGAGGGTTCACGACGGGAGACCCCACGCCAACGACAAGCGATACGGCCCCTATCGCATGATGGCGACCTTCCCCGAGGGCCGCGCCGAGGTGGGCCTCGAAGCAACGGTCGCGGAGGGGACGTTCCGGGCCAACCGTCGGACCAATATCTGGTGGTACACCCACTCCGGGGGAACGCTCGAATTCGCCGGCGGCAAGCTGACCGCCTTTTCGTTCGAGGATGGCGAGGAAGAGTTCGTCCGTCAGTACCATCACGGGAAGGCGGGCAAGGACCGTCCCAGCCAGCTCAAGCTCGGGCTGAACCCGGCCGTCACGGACGTGCCGAATCTGGAAAACATCGAACGCGGCTGCGTGTCCTTGGTTCTCGGAGGCAACGAAAAGGCGAACTTCATGAGTTGGTTTACGCTCGCCGGCTCGGAGATCGAGGTCGACGGTACCCCGGTCATCCGCGCCGGAAAGATCCTCTGAGCTTGAATCGACCACGCAGTGCGAGGCGGTCGAACCGGGCATTCGCTCGATCCGATCCCACGGCCGGATAGCGGGGCAGTGGGCCTCAGCCCCCTCTTCTCGCTCTGGGTGGCCCGATGCGCTGCAACCCCCCGACCGCCCGCACCCGGCATGGTGCCGGGGGTCGGTCCGACGGCTTCTTCAGGGGACCCGGAACGGAGCGTGACCGTCCGATCCCTCCTGCCCGCCTCAGGGGCTTCCCAAACCCTTGGGCATCCGCTCCCCCGCCCGCACGGGCGCGGTGAGCCAGTTCTCCGGCGGAGGAAACGGGCAGGAGTACGAATCGCTGTAGGCGCAGTAGGGATTGTAGGCCTCGTTGAAGTCGAGGTCGTACTCCCCGCTTTCGCGGGCGACTACGTCGAGGTACCGACCCGCCCCGTAGCTCTCCTTCCCGCTCGTCGCGTCCCGGAACGGGACGAAGAGTTGGTCCTCCTCGGGGGCGGGGACCGACCGGTACGCCCAGAGCCGCACCGTCGTCCCGGCGAGGAGGATCTCGAAGTATCCGACACGTCGGAAGCGCCTCGGCGTTCCCCGGGATACCTCCATCTGGATCGTCGTCTCGGAGGGAGAAGGCTGGAGCGCCAACCGGTAGCGCATCCCGGCATCGGGGGGAAAGAACTCCAACCCCCGAAACCGGGGACGGTCGGCGGCCGAGACCGGCGAGTCCGGACTCTGGCGGAACGCGGCGTCCTTCGCGGCCCGGCCCACCTCGAGGGAGCGTGCCCACTGCGCGATCTCCGACTCCCCCTCGGCTGACATGCCGCGGATGGTAATGCGGCCGAGGATAAGCCGTCCGCGTTGGCATCCAAACGAGGGCTCGCTCTGCCTACCCGGTCCATCGGACGGTTCACCTGCCCAGGTCCGTGGGTGGCGATCTCCCCCGCCTCGCCCCATCAACCCCTGGACGAAGGGAGGAGACCCCCCCGCGGGTTCTGCGGTGGATTCCGAGCCGACGCTAGCGATAACAGGGGGCGCCCCCTGGGGTTCCTTCGTGTCTGGAAAGGATTCCGACTCCCGAGACACCTCCCCGCTCGACCCCGAGTGCGCATGTTTCCGACGACTTCTTCCTCGCCTCATCCCCGAGATGACCGGGCGTTTCGTGCTCGTGCATGAGGACGAGCTCGTGGGCGTGTTCGCGACGGAGCACGAGGCCGTGCGAAGGGGGTTCGACCTGTTGGGCGCCGTTCCGTTCCTCGTGAGGGAGGTGCCGGCCGCCCCTCCGGGGGGCCGTCCCGCCCGGACCGGGACGCGAGAGGCCCCTCCATGATCACCATCGAGAACCCGCAGCTGCGCGAAACCGGCCCGATCCTCCCGATCCGCGTGGGGGTTTCAGAGGCCGAGGAGCTGGCCCTTCGAAGGGTCGGCAACCTCGTTCCCGAGTCGATCCCGGCCAACGCCCTCATCGACACCGGATCCGGCCGGAGCATCATCCAGCACCAACTCGCGCAGACGCTCCACCTGACCCCGGTGGGGGTCGTGGAGTTCGATACCCCCGCCTCCGTCGACGTATCGGCGGTCGAGTATTACGCCCGATTCTGGCTCGCGGGAGGCGTGAGCTTCGAGTCGAAGGTGATGGAGGCCCCCCTGCCGGTTCCGAAGGTGCGGGCGCTGATTGGCCGCGACATCCTCGCGCTCGGGATCCTCACCTATGACGGGAAGGGTCGCAGGTTCTCCTTCGATTTCGGGACTCGTTGAGCGTCCGGCCGAGGCCGAGCGTCGTCATGGGTTCGAGACAAGCGATTAGAACCCCCAGCCCCTAACCCAGTTGCCCCTCCCGCGCAGGGAGGTCAAGGACGGTCCGAGGATGCCTATTCCCGAGGAGTTTGTCAAGAAACGGACCGAGGTCACCATCAGCAAGGCATCCCTCCGTGAGCTCAGCTGCCGCGGATGCGGGGCGCGGATGGACGCGAAGAACATCAGCGGCGGGTACGCCAAGTGCGACTATTGCGGCCATATCTTTTCCCTGGAGGTAGAGGGCGGCTCCGCCCTCTAGGTCACCCCCGGTGCGCGCTACGTCGTGCCGGCCGGATTTCTCTTCGAGAGGGGGGGCATAGGATGGAGCTCGAGGTCGTGCCCGGTGTGGTCCCCTCCGTCCTCGCGACACTCGTGGGAGGCGAATCGATCTACTCCGAGCACGGGATCGTGTTGTACAAGGAGGACTCGGTCAAGGTCGAGCGCAAGACCATTCACAGCGGCGGGCTCATGTCCACCCTCAAGCGGACCTCCGTCGGCGGCCTGCCGTTCTTCCTCGCAGCGTTCAACGGCCCAGGTCAGGTGGCGTTCTCCCGCGATGGGGTCGGGGAGGTCCGGGTCATGGAACTTGCCCAGGGTCAGGTCCTGGACGTGGCGGAGGGTTCTCTCGTCTGCGCCGACAATCGGATCGCGTATGAGACGATCTACGTCAAGGGTGCCAGCGGCTGGATGGGGATGTGGATGGACCAGCTCACCGGTCCGGGCAAGTTCGCGCTTCATGCCTACGGCAATTTCGTCACGCTCACCCTGCGACCGGGTGAATCGGTCGTGGCCGAGCGCCGTGCCATCCTCCACAAGACCCCGACGATGCACCTGACCCCAATGGTGCAGAAGCTCGGGGGAGGGCTGCTGGGTCGCATGCTGGCCCAGGAGATGTACGTGGTCGAGGGCCCCGGCACCGTCGCATTGCAGACCGGGCGGTGATCCGATGTCGAAGATGGACCACATCGGCGACGTGGCCCCCGCGCTATTGCTCCAGCTCGCGGCCGGGGAGAAGTCGCTCGTGCTCCTCGATTCCGTCAAGTACCGCGACCCGACGGTGAAGGTCGACCGGATCCGGCGGACCTTCCCCAACCCGACCGGCCAGTGGCCCACGCAGCTCGGGAGGTACTTCGAGACCCTCGAGGGGCCCGGCAGCGCCACGATCTCCACCGGTACGGTGGGCGAGGTGCGGCCCCAGTCGCTCGGAGCGGGGGAGTCGATCTTTCTGCACCACGCCTCCCTGCTCGCCCACGACGCCCAAATGGGGTTCGGCCTCGTCGTGCTGGCCGTCTATCAAGTCCCCGGGATGCAGCAGCCGTCATACCTGGAGGCGGTCCAGCTCACCGGCCCGGGCAACTACGCGTTCCAGACGCTCGGCAACGCCCTTACCTTCCAACTCAAGCCCGGGGAGACGATCCGCACCGTGCCCCATGCGCTCCTCGGTCTTTCCCCCGGGGTCGGGGTCCGGGTGAACATCTTCGGGGGCGCGCCGAACTTCCCGACGAACCACTATTTCCCGCTGCTGGACGTCGTCGGGCCGGGTACGGTCATGGTCCACAGCGGCGAGTTCTTCATGGAGGGACCGAGGGAATGAAGTTCACCGTCCAGGGGGGCTACATCCCCAACGCGCTCACCGAGCTGGGACCCGACGAGCAGGTCTACTGCGAGGCGGGGGTGATGGTCTACTGCGACCCGACGATCCGGTTCCACCAGCGGGCGATGATCCAGGGCGGGATCGGTCGTTCGCTCAAGCGGAGCCTCATCGGGGGAGTGCCGTTCTACATGCATACGTACCTCGGACCGGGATACGCGGCGTTCAGCCGCTCGGAACCCGGCGAGGTCCGGGTCATCGAGCTCGCGGCCGGCCAGATCCTCGACGTCGCCGAGCATTCCCTCCTGCTCGCCTCCTCCACGATCCAGTACGACACGGTCTACGTCAAGGGAACGGGCCGCATCGGCCGGATGATCGGGTTCTGGATGGACCGCCTCGCCGGCCCCGGCACGGTCGCCGTCCACGGGCACGGCAACATCCTGAGCTTCAACCTGCCGGCCGGCGAGGTGTTCGACGTCGACCACGGGGCCGTCCTGATGAAGGACGATTCCGTCACGATGCAGGCGTTCAACCAATCGCTCGGCGGCGGGCTGATGGGTTCCGCGATGAGCTACGAAGCGATGCGGATCTCCGGACCCGGGCACCTGTGGTTGCAGACCCTCGACCCGTCGCTCCCCCGGCGCTAGCCGCATGAGGTGTCGCGCCGGCGGGTGCCGATCAGTCCTCGGTGATGCGCTTGTGCTTGATGAAGTCGCCGCGACGTAGCTCGGTGACGGCCTCCATCAGCTCTTCCTGGGTGTTCATGACGATGGGACCGTACCACGCGACCGGTTCGTGGAGCGGGCGGCCGGTCACGAACAGGAACCGCATCCCTTGGCCGCCCGCGTGGATGTCCACGGCGTCCCCGGCCCCGAAGACCCCCACGTGATTCGGGCCCATCGGTCGGGGCTGCGTCGGGTCGAGGCGTCCGTCCCCCTCGATGACGAACCCGAACGCCGTGTGCCCCTTCGGCGTCGGTTGGCGGAACGCCCCGTTCGGAGGGAGCGTGACGTCCAGGTACGTGGGGTCGACGGGAATCCCCTCCACAGGACCGCGGACCCCGTCCAGGGTTCCCGCGACGACCTTCACTTTCGCCCCGTCGGGCCGGACCACGATGGGGAACTCCTTTTCGACGAGCCCCCGGTACTCCGGTTCGGACATCTTCATCGATTTCGGGAGGTTGACCCAGAGCTGGAAACCGTCCATCGTCCCCTCGATCCGCTTGGGCATCTCCTGGTGGAGCAGCCCGCTCCCGGCACTCATCCACTGCACGTCACCGGAACCGATGACACCGGAGTTGCCGAGGGTGTCGCCGTGCTCCACCTTGCCGTTCAACATGTACGTGACGGTCTCGATCCCCCGGTGGGGGTGCCAAGGGAAGCCGGCCTCATAGTCGAGCGGATTCGACGACCCGAAATGATCCAGCAGGAGGAACGGATCGAGCATCGGAACCTGTCCATGCCCGAAGAGCCGCTTCAGCCGGACCCCGGCCCCCTCCACGGTATCCACCGGTGGGAGGATCTGCTCCACCCGCCTCACTTCTTCGTCCACGGTTGGTCCCCTGTTGGACGAGGCCGGCGGATTGGATAAGAGGCGCGTTACGCGGGGGTAACGCGGTCACCCCGGCCGAGACCGGGGCCCGCCCGAGGCTCGACTCGAACCGCTCAGCCCGCGGGGCTCCGGTCACGCCGGGGGGTCTCGGGGGCGCCTCCGGGGCCAGATCGTACGCACGGCGGCACCGATCAGAGCCCCCAGCACCCCAGTGGCGGCGATCGCGACCCACCCCGCGCCTCCCAGGTCGGACCCCCCTGTGATCGGGGCCGCCCCGGCCGAGGGCAGGACCTCCAACGAGGCGCTGCCGTTCACGACCTCCCCCGAGGCGTCCGTCACGCGCACCCCCACGGAATACTCCCCGGTCCGCGACGGAGTGCAGGTCAACGCCGGTGCGTTCGCACTCGCGCACCCGGGGGGCAGGCCGGAATAGTTGAATCGGAACGGTCCCACGCCCCCGCTCCAGTTGGCGACCAGCACGGTCGTACCACCTAGTTGGAGGGGGCTCGGGTCGACCCAGAACGAGGCCAGCACGAGCGGAGCCGCCACGCCGACCGCCCCCACCACGAGCTGGCAGCGGGCGCGAGCGGAGTCACCTCCGGAATCGGAGACGGTGAGCCAGACGGAGAACGTCCCGACCTCGCCCGGGGTGCACGGCAGGACCGAAGTGTTCAGGGACCCGCATCCGCTCGGCAATCCCGAATACCCGTACGCGAGCGGCCCCGCTCCCCCCGTCGCGTTCACGAGGAACGCCGTGGACTCCCCCGGGTACACGGGGTCGGGCTGAGGCACGAATCCGCGGATGACCAGGCCGCCACCGCCCGTCACTGGATAGACCATGAGTCCGGTCGCCAGCGTGGTGGATTCTCCGAGCGCGTCCGTGACCGTCAACTGGATCGAGTACGTCCCCGCGGCCCCGGGGACGCACGCCAACTGGCTCTGATCGGCAGTTCCGCAGGGCGTCGGCAAGCCCGTATAGGTGTACGAGAGCGCCCCGTGGCCGCCCGTGGCCACGGCGGTGATACTGGTCGAAGTCCCCAGGGTCACCGCCGGCGGCGTCACCGAAAAGGTCGTGACCTGGGGCCGACCCACCGCGCCGGCCGAGGTGACGACCAGGGAGAGTACGGCCACCGTCACCACGGCGTCGGCGTCGGTCACGGTCGTGTTGACCGCAAAGATCCCCAAAGCGAGTGGGGTGCACGGAAGCCGGGCGGCGTCCTGGGACGCGCACCCCGCGGGCAGGCCAGCATACGCGTACGAGTAGGGCGATACCCCCCCCGTCACGACGCTTTGCAGAACGGTCTGGTTCCCGAGGACGAGCCGTGAGGGGGTCGCATTGAACGACACCAAAGATGGCCCCGGCACGACCCGGAGCGGGAGGATGGCCCCCGACGAGTTTCCGGCCGAGTCCGTGACGTTGAGGGCGATCGTGAAGTTCCCCGTGACGGCGGGCTTGCACCGGAGGCTCGCCGAATCGGCCGTGGGACACCCCGCGGGGAGCCCCGCATATTGGTAGGATAGCGGCAGGTGGGAGTCGGTGACGTTCGCCACGATCGTAGTGAGGGTGCCGACGTCGAGAGTGGAAGGGGAGGCGGTGAACGAGCGGACGGACGGCTGCGACGCGGGTGCTCGGGTCCAGGTCCATTCGTCGCTGCACACGTACTTCAGACATCCCGGGCCGTAGAGGCCCGGAACTCCTGACCCCTCGGAGTTGGTACCGCCCAGGAGCACTCCGCCGGTCAAGGAGGGGTCGTAGGTGAACACCGCCCCGCTGCGATTCGGGGGGGCGACCGGGGGGAACCCCTCGAGCCAACTCCCGTTCTGGAACGCCCATGTGTCGCCTAGCCAGGTCAAGGCGCCGGCCCCGCTTCCCCCGAACATCACGACGAGGCCGTCGTGGGGATCCCCCATCATCGCGCCCCCGGTACGGGAAGGAGGCGCGGTCCCGGCGCGAGCCGTGAGATTCGTCCACGTTCCCCCGGCGAAACCCCAGGTCTGGCTGGTGCTCGTGGACCAAGAGTACCCCGGAACGGTCGCCTGGAACGTGCCGAAAAGGAGTACGTATCCGTCCGCGGAGTCGTAGGCTAACGGATTCGTCGAGCTGGCAGGAGGAGCCAGCGCGGAGCTGGCGGTCACATTCGACCAGGTGCCCGCGCGGAAGGTCCAAGTGTCGCGGTACCCGTTGGCGAACGGAGTCCCGCGCAGACTATCACCGCCGAACAACAGGGCGAAGCCGTCGCCTTCGTCATAGACCAGCCCCTGGCCGGATCGGGGGGACGGGGCGACGTTCGTCGAAAGCTGGGTCCAAGCTCCGGACTTGAACTCCCAAGAGTCGTTGAGCGCGCCAGACGCCCCTCCGCCTCCGAAGAGCAGGACGTACCCGTCCGTCGCATCGTAAACCATGCCCGCGCGGTCGCGCGGCGTCGGGAACGTCGTCGGTTGGAGGAGGGTCCATCGGCCCCCGGCGAACGTCCAGGAATCGTTCAGCAGTCTCGGGGAGCAGGAACCCACCGAGGAGGGGCACGTCACTCCGCCGAAGAGCAATACATAGCCGTCGGTCGGGTCGTAGGTCATCGACGCGTCCAGGCGGGGGGACGGCTCGGGCCGGGTGAGATTCGTCCAGATACTGGAGTGGAGGCTCCACGTGTCGCTGAGGTCCGTGAAACCGGCTCCCCCGAACATCAGAAGATAGCCGTCGACCGCGTCGTACGCGGTCGCGGCGTCCAGTCGCTGGCGTGGCCCGGTGGAAAAACTCACCGGCGACCAGTTTCCTCCCTGGAAGGCCCAGGTGATCTCCGTTTGGCTCGAGTAACTCGACCAGTTGTACGCGTTCGTGTAGATCACCGCCCGGTCCGAGGCGTCGTAGGTGAAGGCGTCGGGCTGCGGAACCGGAGGGCTCTGCGAGGGGTGGAGCTTCGTCCAAACTCCGGCCGTGTACCTCCAGGTGTCGTTGAGGGGAGCGTAGACATTGTTGCTCGAGCCGCCGAACAGTACCACGTATCCGTCGATCGCGTCATAGGCGAACCCCGCGTCCGCGCGTGCGCTCGGTGGGTGCGAGGGGAAAACCTCCACCCACTGGCCCGCGGAGAACTCCCAGGTGTCGTTACAGAGCCCGCCGTTGGGGCAGGAGCTGTTGCGGCCCCCGAACAACAGCAGGTAGCCGTCGCCGGAGTCATTGGTCATGCTCGCGCCGTATCGCTCCGATGGGGACGCGGTCGGGTAGAGCTCCGTCCAACTGCCGCCCCGGAAGGTCCAAGTCTGCCCCGCCGAGGCGCACGCGCCGGCGCCATAGGGGCTGTTCCCCGAGGCGAGATAGACCACATACCCGTCGGCGTCGTCGTAGGACAGGCTGGAACCCGGACAGTTTTCCGGAGAGGGGGCCGTGTATAGGGGGGACCAGTTCCCGGATCGGTAGATCCACGTGTCGTTGCCCGATGGCGCCCCATACGCGCCGGCCGGGGACCCCAGCAGCAGTACGTAGCCGTCGAACGCGTCGTACGTGAGCTCGAAATCGTAGGCGGATTGAGGAGGGGGGGTTCCTCCGGCCTGACGCCAACTCGAGGGATTCGCAGCCAGTGCGGCGCGGGAGGCGAGCAACCGTTCGGTCCGACATGCTCCCCCTCCGACCGCCCCATCTCCGTGACAGATCCCTCCCGGGTGGGCGCCCGAAGGGGCGGCATGATCGAGCGATCGCTGCGCTTCTCGAAGGAGCTCGGACCCGGCCGAGTGGCCCGCGAGCCGGAGGGGTGAGAGAGCGTTCGGGCCGGCCGTGCCCGCAGTCGCTGCCGTGAGGGAGGCGGCGCTCCCGGAGATGTCCCCCGGGAGGACCAGCAGGGCGACGATCATGGCCGACCCGACGAACGCGAGGCAACCGGGTCGACCGGTGAGTGACCGGCGTACGGATCGGCGGAGGGCCAACACGACCCGGAGTGCGCGTAGCCCCTTATGCGGCGCTCGCGTCAAAATGCCGCGAATATTCCGTCGGCACGCTCCGGCGGGCACGCGGGGCGGCCGCCCATCGACGCCGCGTCTTCAGATCGCGGCGCCGCAACTCGAACATTTCGTCACGGTGGGGGGATTGAGCGTTCCACAGTACCGACACCGGAGCATCACGGCCGGGGCGCCCCCCCCGCCCCCCCCCGCACGGCCCGGGCCGCCTCCAGCTCCGGCCGGCGGGGGCGGAGCGGCGGCCCGCGCTTGGGTGATCACTCCAAGCCAAACCTCGGCTTCCGGCGTCTCGAACAGGGCCCGTTGTTGAGGGAGCTCGAGCTCCAGGCGGGCGCGACCGAGCGTGGGCTTGATCGTCAGGGCGTTCTTCAGGCGATGGAGCGGGGCGTCGATCGTCGTCCGAACGATCGGTTGCCCCTGGGGGCCCTCCGGGACGCGAGCCTCGAACACCACCCGTTGGTTTGTCACGGTCAGGACGCCGTCTCGGTTCCCCTGGGGATTGACGCGTGTCACCGGCCCGGTCTTGAGCACCGCCTCGCCCCCGTTGAGCAACATCTCGACCCGATGCCCTCCACCTCGGATCGGTGGGGGCGATGCGGTGTTCACCGAGCTCTCCTGTATGAAGGTGTCGAGGGGGGAACGAGGATCGGAGTCTCGGCTCACGACGGCCCATGGGGACGGAGCCCTGTCGACAGTTTCGGACGGGTTCAAGTAGGGCTTCCGGGGCTTTCTCGGCAGGGTGGGGTACGTGGAAGGCTCCCTGGCTCCCCCGGGCGCCCTCGGTCAGAGCCCTCACACCCGTTCGGAGGAGCCGGAGAAGCGGGGTCCACTCCGTCGGTTCACGTCGTATCTCGCCGCCCACCCGATCCTCGCCCTCCTGCTCCTGTCGCCCGGTATCCCCGAATACCTCTCCTCCTCGAGTTCCGTCACCGCCCTATTGACCGCGCCCCCCGTGTTCCTCCTCTTCCTGGCCTTCAATCTCGGGATGTACGGGCCGGGAGTACTTCTGATCCGGGAGGCAAAGATCCGTTGGGGCAAGGGTTGGGCCACGGTGATCCTTCTGGGGGCGGCGTATGCGATACTAGAGGAGGGGATCGCCCTCAGCACGTTCTTCAATTCCCACGCGAGCGTGGTAGGGGCGCTCGGATCCTACGGACACTTCGCCGGAGTGAGCTGGGTGTGGGTCGCGGGCCTTCTGATGGTCCACATCGTCTTCAGCATCTCCCTGCCGATCCTTCTCCTTGACCTGGCGCTCCCGAAGACCCGGGGCCGCCCCCTCCTGACGGCGCGGGGGATCCGGTACGTGGTCGGGATCCTCGCGATCGACATTTTGCTGCTCTTCCTCCTCGTCCTGAAGGGGGAGGGCTTCTGGATGGGGTGGCCCGTGCTGACGGGCAGTCTGCTCGCCATCGCCGCGCTCGTGCTCGCCGCCCGCATCGCGCCGCCGTCACTTCTCCTCCCGTCGCGGGGCCCGCCTACGGCCCGGCCCTGGGTGTTTGCCCTGCTCGGCCTCGGCCTGTTCCCGGGGACCCTCGTCATCGAAGGAGTCGGGGGCGCTCGGGGCGCCGCCCCCGTCACCGTCATCGCCGCGCTCGGGCTGTTCTACGCCTTCCTGTTCTGGATCGCGGCCCGCTGGCTCGGCGATCGGGGGCATGAAGCCCAACTGGTCGCCTTTGCCGCGGGGGTGGTCGGGTTCATCGCATTCTTCGGTTTCCTTGCGTCGCTTCCCGTTCCGCTGGTCACGGTCGTCGACGCCGCGTTCGGATACCTATTCCTCCAGCTCTGGCGCAGGTACGCGGTCCCGACAGGGCCTCCGGTGCCTCGCCAGGCAGCGGCGAGCGGCTGATCCAATCGTTCGGGGCGCCCCAGACGGGGGAAGGAAGGGGTTCGACGGCCCTCTCGGACGGTCGGGCGTCTTCGGTCGCGGGGCACGCCCGACCCGGCAGGGGGGGCGCGCCGGTCCTACCTACTTGAACGTCGCAGTGACGTTCCCGGTTCCTCCGATGGCCACGGTGGTCGTCGCCCAGGTCGGTTGACCGATGGTGAACGGACCTCCCGTCGACCCCCAGGTCTTGAAGTGGACGCTGGTGCTGTTGTACGCTTCGATCGCGAGCAGCGTGCCCGTGTTGTAGTACGCCGCGCTCGAAGGCGCTACGCTTCCGCCCGTAACTCCGCCGGCCACGAACGTCACCAGGAACTGCTCGACGAAGTAGAGCTGGACCACCGGTACGTACGTGGGGGTGATGCTTCCCGAGGTAAACCACGCGGCATATTGGGTCCCGTAGCTCGATGCGGCCAGGGGCCCCGCGATGCTCCAGTAGCTGTACTGGACGGCGGGAACCGAGACGTTGAGGTCCCAGCCGGAGCTGTAGTACGTGGCCGAATTGAAGACCAGCGACCAGGTCGTTCCCGCAGGAAGCCCGGCCTGGACGAACTCGACCGTCTTCGTCGGAGACACGAACGTGGCGGTGATGGAGCCCCAGCTTCCTACCGTGACGTAGGTGTCGGCCGCACTCTTCGACGCGATCGACAGGGTCTTGGAACTCGAGCTCCAGGACTTGAAGTTCCACGCGTCGTTCCCCCAGGCGGTGAGGGCGAACATCGACCCCGCCGGATACCAGCCACCGTAGTACGGGCTCGTCGAGGCCACCGAGTACGGGGACTGCGGGAAGGAGATCAGGTAGTACGTCTGGAACTGGAGCACTACCGCGTTCTGGTACGGGACGTTGAAGTACGACGACACGGGGTCGGGCTGGTACGAGGTCCCGGTCGGACCGACGAGGTAGCTCGGGACCGAGAAGGAGAACGCGGCGGTCACTCCGGTGAACACCATCGTCGTCGTTTTCGAGTAGTACTGAACCCCGCCGATAGTTACGGACCAGGTCGTTCCTGCTGGCAGGCCGAGCGCGTAGAACATCGACGCGGAATACAGATCGACATTGGCGTAGAACGTCGCCGTGCACTTGGTGCAGGTCGTCCCCGTCGCGAAGTGCGCGGTGATCGTCGCGGGGCCGGTCGCCGTGACCGTGGTGGCACCGTGCGTCGTGTTCTGGAACGTCACCGAGCTCGACGCGCTGCTCCAACTGGTGAACTTGTAGCCGGAGCTGGCGGTCGCGGTGACGGGGAGGGCGACGCCGTCCGGATAGTAGGCAGTGGTCGGGGCCGTCGACCCGCCGCCCGTCGGAGTGACGGCGAACGTGAGCTGGTCCTCCTTGGTGAACACGATCGTCTGCGCCCCGAGGTACGGCATGCTCATGGAGCCGCTCGAAGGCGAGGCGACGTATTCCACCCCGGTCGACCCGGAGACCGCCGCGATCGACCATCCTTGGCCCCCGACGGAGTGCGACCCGACGGCGACGGTGGACGTCGAGGAGGAGTACGACGCGCCGGAGAAGAACACCGACCAGGTCGTCCCCGACGGGAGTCCGATCTCATTGAACGACGCGGAGGTCGAGAGCGACTTCATCGTCACCGCGATCGACCCGGTCCCGTTGACGGTCAACAGGGTCGCTGCGGAGTGGGTGTTGGTGACGAATCCCACCGAATGGGGGACCCTCCAGGAAACAAACGTGTAGCCCGTGTAGTGGCTCGCGGTGATCGGGACCTTGGACCCGGCGTTCATCCAGCTGGTGTAACCGGGGTTGGTGAACCCCGAGCCGGGCGGGGTCACGACGAACCCGACCGAGAACTGCTTCTGGTAGACTACTGTCTGGGTCAGCTGGGTGGGCACGGTCATGTAGGCGGCCGTGAGGCCCGTGGTGGCATAGTTGACCCCGGTCGTACCGGAGACGGCGGAGAAATACCAATAGTAGGAACCGCTCGAAACTCCCGTGATCGTGAGCGTCGGGGTCGTCGGGGTGTAGGTGACCCCGTTGAAGTAGACGCTCCACGAGGTCCCCGAGGGAACCCCGATCTCGGTGAACGTCACAGAGTAGGTCGTGGCCGCGGAAACGAGCCCCGTCGAGAGGGAGCCCATCACCATCAATCCGGCAAACAGTAGCCCGAGTGCGAGGCCGATCCTGGTAGCGCGTGTCATTTTTTCCTTAGTCTCCTTGGGTGTTGAATGTGCCATCGGCCCCCCGGGACGAGCCCGAGGCTCGCCGAAAGCGGCCCACCATGAAATCGCAATTATATGACGACTGTGACTCCGACCGACGAAGATTAACCCAAACGGGCTGGATTCGTCGCGCCCGCGACGAATGGTCGCCGGGTCGCACGGAACGCTCGATGAATCCTCCCACCTCGACCGGGATCGTCCGGTCGCTTCACGAGCTGCTCGAACTCGACCCCTCCCTGTCCTCCACCGATGCCAAGGTGCTCGAGGTCCTCATGCTCGAGCCGCGCCCATTCTCGGCGCGCGAGATCAGCCGCTCGACCCGGACCAATCTGCAGGGGCTGTACAGTTCCCTCGAACGGCTCGTCGCCCGGGGGCTGGTCGCCCGGGCCGACGGGAGCCCGGCGATGACCTTCCTCGCGGCCAATCCGAAAGTGGTGCTCCACGAGCTGCTCGGTCCGTTCCGCCGTGCCCGGGAGCTGGTCGAGGAGCTGGAGGGCCCCCTGAGGATCCTCTATGGGTCCCCGGGGAGGTCCGCCCGACCCCACGTATCGTCGGGACCCACGAGCACTGGGTCGAGCGCGGCGGCCACCAGCTGGCTCCTGGACCGGCTGGCGATCGGCCGACAGGAGGTCTGGTTCCTCGGGAGCGAGACCCCGTGGTTCGGCCCGTCGCTCGCGGTGGAGTCGGAGCTCGCCATCGACCCCCCCGACGGTCGGCGTGGGGCGGTCCGACTGCTGGTCCGATCTCCCCCGAAGGACGACCCCCGGCGGCTCCAGCACGGTCGATTGAGGCGCGAGGGGGTGGAGGTCCGATATTCCCCGCGATTCTCGACGCCCGCGGTCATCATCGACCGCGCATGGATGCTGATGCGTTCGGGAGCGATATCTGCGGGCGCAGGCGGGAACGGAGCCTACGTGAGGCTGGAGACCCCGGAGCTCTGCGCGGACCTGGCCGACGCGGCCGAACAGGAATGGCAGAGATCCCCCGATCCTACGGGCCGCGAAGAGGTCCGGCGGAGACCCACTCCCGATCGCCCGTCGGAGGGCAGCCCGCGGCGGGGACCGGACCCCCGGTGAACCGCGACCCGCCGACAGGGAGGGGCGGTTCCGCCGTTCCGCGGAGATAAGTAGACCCTCGCCTGTCGAGCGGAGAATGCGACCGGGGGTCGTCGCCTCGGTTCTCGTCGTTGCCCTACTGTGCTGGGTTCCCATCCACCGGTCCGAGACCCCCCTCTCGCCGACCCCCCCATCCGTCCCCGCGGGGCCACCGGTGTCGCCGCCCGTCCTTCGCTCGGCCCCCGCGGGTCCGCCGCCTCCCTCGGCGACGGTGCTCCGCGACAGTCTCCTCCAGAATTTCTCCGGCCCTCGTTCCGACGCGGGGCCTCGTCCCCATTCCGGAGCGGTACCGAACTCCGCCCGTATCGAGACCCCGCCGCCGCCCACGCCGAACACCGTCCCCACGGTCCAGACGTTTCTCAGTTACTCGCTCGGATGCTGCGTTCAGGAGAATTTCACCGTACCCACCGGAACATGGGAGACGGTCGTCCTCAACTACACCGGGCTCGCCGTGGGCGGCGTCTACGACACCTCGTACAGGGCCTACTTGGACGGGACCCTCGTGCTCTATGGGACGACCCCCGAGTACGGGACCTGGACGGTACTCCAGAACCTGTCGGAATACTCCCGGCTCCTCCACGGCGTGGCCAACCTCACGTTCCTGTTGGGGGGTACCACGATCGGCGCGTTCCGGACCAACCTCACCCTCTCGTACTATCCGGTGCCGACGGGAGCCTCGCCACCCCCCGCCCCGGACGAGATCATCCCGCTCTGGCTGTTCGAGTCGGTCACTTCCTCCGGCCAGATGATCTATGCCAACGCGACGGTGCCCTCGAACGTCAGCTCTGCAGTCCTCCAACTCTATGCGTTTCCCTATCAGAGCGACGAGTTCTTCTGGGACGGCTCTTCCGGCCCCAACCCCACCGGATTGCGCATCGTGGAGTTCGGCCTGAACTCGACTCCCCTCGGGTCGATCATCCCGTTCCCGTTCATCCAGACGGGTAGTGTGGACTTCTATCTCTGGCGTCCGATCTCCGGAGCGTTCACGCTCAACATGCCGGCCTACCAGCTCAACCTGACCGGGGCGCTCGGGGACATCGAAGGGAACCACCGATTCTGGGCCGACCTCCAGGGCGTCGGGGTCGGCGCGAAGTGGGAGGTCGAGGCCTCCCTTCTCCTCTGGACGAACGCCTCGATCGTGTCGGCGAGACCTCTCTCCCACAGTTTTACCGGCCCCTCCACGACGACCTCCGGCGGGGTCCAGCGGGCGCAGCTCACGTTCGAGTCGACCAGCGAGATCGTCGGTCAGACCCGCTCGTGGAACGCGAGCTCGGCGACCACGATCACCTTCTCCGATGCCCTCGCCCCGGTCGGGTCCGGCAACTGGCAGAACGTCACCGAGTCGACTGTGTTCTCTGAGACCACGTCCATCGAGACCCCCAAGGGCAACGCGAGCGAAGTGCGGACCTACGGCTTCCCGCTCTCCGTCGACCTCGGGGCCAAGTTCGTCGAGACCTCCTCGACCGGCGGGGGCTACCCGATCCTCGGGAACTTCACGACGTACATGCTCAACACCCACCAGCAATGGGACGCCTCGGTCACCTCCTTCGGTCCCTCGCCGGTCGGGCCGGTGATCACCGACCAGCGGCTCACCGACGACCAGCTCGCCGACGCGAGCGGGTACTTTGGAGGGGAGGAGCAGTTCGCCACCCCGACGAGCAATCCCACCATCCTCGCCTACAACTCCTCCGGCTCCTCCACCACCAAGGAGTACACGGAGACGACCGGGCCCCCGACCGATGCCCGGATCTATTCCCACCTGCTCGCGGGCTCGACGCTTCAGCCCGCGCCGCCGTACTTCGCCGAAACGGTCACCGCGGACGTCACCCAGTCGACCCCGTTCCCATTGCAGGGCACGGTCATCGCCACCCCCTCAGCGATGGATCTCGGGGCCGGGACGGTCCTCAGCGCGACCGCCACCGGCGGGATCGCGCCGTACCGGTACTTATGGTCCGGCCTCCCGCCCGGGTGTCTCGGGGCGGGCAACTCCAGCTCGGTCCACTGCACACCCACCACCGCGGGCTCGTTCCAGGTCGTTCTGCGGGTCCGTGACAGCTCCGGCGCCCTCGGCCCGGACTCCGCCGTCGTGCTGCTGGTGGCCGAACCCCTCTCCGCGCGGTTGATCAGCCCGACGGGGGTGATCGACCAAGGCGGGAATGCGACGATGTACCCCCTCGTCACGGGCGGGGTGCCTCCATTGGCCTGCCAGTGGGCCGTGAACCGGGTTCAGAGCGCAGGAAACTGCTCGACCCCGTTCGTCGCATCGGGTCCCGTGGTCGGCACCCTCCTGGTGCAGCTCACGGTCGCCGACGCGACCGGGGCCACGGCGACCTCGCGCCCGGCGAACATCACCGTCGCTCCGGGCCTGACCGTCGCCGTGTTCCTCACGGCGGCCGGCGTCAGCGTCCATGCCGGCACCCCGGTGAGCGTCTCCGCCGTCACGACGGGGGGCGCCGGCGCGGTATCGTTCAATTGGACGCTCAACGGGACGTTGCTCAATGGGGCGGGTGGCTCGAACCTGACGTTCGTCCCCGCCGGGGCGGGAACCTACCAGTTCGCCGTGCTCGCGACGGATGCCTCGGGGAACCAAGTCCTCAGCAACGCGGTCGACCTCAACGTGACTTCGCCCGCTTCCCCCCGGATCGGGCCCGCGGTCTCCTCGACCTCGGGGTTTCCGGAGTGGGCCGGGTACGCCGCGATTGCCGCCGCGTTGGCTGAACTCGCCGTGCTGGCGTGGGTGATCGTTCGTCGCCCCCCGCGGCAACCGGCTCCCCGTCCCACGCCGCCGGTCCCGCGCGGGCCGCCACCGGCCGGCCCGCCCCGCGGAGCGAGATAGTTCTGCATTGACCGAGCTCCGGCGGGCGGGACGAAGGGCGACCAAGGGTGGGATGGGCCCCCGTTCGCGGAGTACCGGCGTGCGCCGGCTGGCCGCCCGAGCGGTTCGAATTCCCAGAGAAGGGACCGCGCGGGGGAAGGGTTCGCCGAACTCCGGGCCCACCGACTCGATCCCGGCGGTCCTCGAGGCGGTGGGAGCCGCCGTGGACCGGAACTGTCCGCAGCTTCACCTGAAGGAGAGTTGGGGACAGCCCTGGAGGGCGGGCACGGATCTCGTCGTCTGCTTCGCGGCGTTCACCCATCACGTCGGGGTCGAGTTCTGGCGCGGCTCCACCGTGCCGGATCCGGACGGCCTGCTCGAGGGAACGGGCAAGAACCTGCGGCACGTGAAGGTCCGCTCGGTGGCGGAGGCGCGAACGAACGAGTTCGCCGCACTCCTGCGGGCTGCCGTCCTCCTCGACGAACGAGAGCCGAAGCGCACCCGGTAGGCCTGACGGGACGAACCCCCGGAGACGAAGGACGGATCGCCGCCGGGGTCGGGCGACCCCCGACGAGGCCATCCCTGCCTCGGCCTCGGTGAGCGTCGGGGGCGCAGAACGGATCGAGAGCGCGCTACCCGCTCCCCCCCCGCGGAATCGGTCGCTACTGGACCGTGACCCCCGTAAGCTTGGCACCGCCCCCGAGGTGAGCGAAGTTCAGTCCGACACTTCCGCTCGCGCCGCTCAGGGTGGCTGCATAGCAGCTGACGGTCGCCTGAGTTCCACCGGAGAAGCTGGTCACCAGCAGGTAGTGGTGGCCCTTCTGCAGGGAGACGCTGAACGTCCACGTGAACTTGCTGCTCACCGCGAACGGTCCGGGGGAGCCGACGGTGGCGGAGCTCGTGCACGAGCCGTACGTGCAGTAGTAGTCCACCGAGCTTGCCTGAGTGACGCCCGCCCAGACGTTGGTGGAGAAGTAGTACTGACCGGTCGACGTGTCGACGAGCGATGCGTACCCCGTGATCATCGCAGAAACCGAGCGAGCGCAGTCCCCATAGTACGAGGTGGACGGCACGGAGCACGTCCCGGGAGTAAGGCTGGTGAATCCGTTCGCCGTGAAGGTCCACGAGGCATTGACCCAATGCAGGCCGCTGCTCGGGACTCCGACCTTGACCGCCACGTCCATCCCGCCCCCCGCCATCCCGGAGCTGCTCGCACCGGAGGTGTGGAATCCGGATCCGCACGATCGGGCGGAGGAGGCCGCGGAGAATCCGCCGCTGCCCTTCTGCAGGTCGAACTGGGGTGGGGCGATCTGCTTCGCGTGCCCCCCACAGCCGCTGGAACTGAAGTAGCTCGACAGCGAGACCGATCCCGAGTAGGGGGCCTTGAACCCGATCGAGGTACCGGACCCGAGGGCCGAGGGAATCAAGACCATGAGCAGCGTCAAGACCGAGAGAGTTCCCACCCACGCCCCTGTCCGCAATCCGCCACGCTCTCCCCGCGTCCCGCCGGTCGTACTCGCTGATCGAATTCGTCCCATGCTAGCTCCCCCTGTGGATCCCCCCTCCGGGCGACCCACGGTCGGCGGGGTCGGGAACGGAATCGCAGTACATAGACCTCGGCGAAGCCGCGACAGGTCCGTCCGCTCCACATAGACCGCGGAGGCTAGCTCGGCCGTGGGGGCAGGGCGCTCGGTGGAGCGGCTCGGCGCCCCCCCCGCGCACAGTCCCATCGACCCGAACCCGGAGCGCGGGCCATCGAATCCGGGGGACCTCGATCCGGGGTGTGCGAAAGGACTCAGGGCATGCCCGCGCGGCGGACGGGGGCATCCAAGGGAGGGTGGCCGACTTTCGTTCGGCCGGCGCCGCGGGGCCGCGACTTATGATTCCTCCTCGTGCGGGAACCATGACTCGGGTTGCGCCTCTCGGTTCCTTTGACCGGCGGGGTCCGAAGCCCGGAGTTCGAGCGTGGGGAAGTTATGAGACGGAATCTCCGGTCCATTTGTAGTCGGAGCCGGTTCGCTGCGCTGTAAAGGGTCCGATGCGTCCGAATTACCGGTTCGTGCGCATCGTGGCGACTCGCTGGTTGGCCGTCGAGCTCGCGGCCGGGCTCCTGTGCCTGTGCATCACGATCGTGGGGGTGAGCGCGATCATCTCGCTGCTCCTTACCCGAAACCTGGCGACGCTCCTCCCGGTGACCCTCGGCTTCGGCTCGACCTCGGCGTGGCTCGCCAGCCAATCCTGGCCGATCGTGCACGACGCGTGGCACGGGTTCGCCCCCGGTCGTTGACCTCCGGCGTGGCCCATGGGCCGCCTACCGACGGACCGCCTCCACTCCGGGACCACACTTAACTACGGGTCCAGAGGAGGATTCCGCGATGTACGCGCCCCGATTCGCGGTCGCCGCCGTCGTGTTGCTGATGTGCCTGAGCGGAGGAGCGCTGGCCGGGTCACCCGTTGCGCCGTACGGCGGAATGACTGGGCTTCACGCGGCCGCAGGGGCTCACGGCTTGGCCACTCCGTCCTCCGGAATCCGACCGCTGGCTGGGGGGGTGACGATCATCCGCCCCGACGGCTCCTTGAGCAACCTCTCGACCCCGATTACGATCACCGGCAACACCTACACGATCACCGCGGGATTCACCGGCTCGCTCATCGACCAGCGCAACGGGAGCACGCTTCAGGGCAACGGCAAGGTGCTGAACACCTCCTCGGGCGCGCTCCAAACCCTCGAGGTCGTGAACGCGACCCACGTCCTGGTCGAGGGGTTCGTGATCACGAACGCGAGCCTCGGGATCTACGTGCTCTCCTCCTCTTCGGTGAACGTCTCGGGCAACACGATCCACGCGACGGGCCACGCGTTCGAGGCGCTCTCGGACACATGGGTGACCTTTTCGAACAACGTCGCCCCGTCGGCCTCTGGAGCGTACGCCATCCTGGTCCACGGGCTGAACGTCACCGGGAATGACCTCCACGCGACGAGCGGGGCGAGCATCGACATCGTCGACTCCTCGGACATCGGGGTCGCCCACAACATGGGGTATGGCTCCATCCAGGGGCTGCTCCTCCTCTACTCCCAGCAGGCCCGGGTCTGGGGGAACAATTTCTCGAGCACATCGGTCGGCGTCGAGGCGTTCACCACGTCGGGGGCCACGATCAGTTGGAACAACCTCTCCTTCGACAGCGAAGGGCTCTACCTGGAGTACTCGTACTCGATCTCCGGGACCTCGAACGCCGGGCGAAACAGCGGCATCGGGATCTACGTCGTCGAGGGATCGTCGATCAACCTGACGAACGAGTCGTTCCCCGCCGCCACTTCCTATGGGGTGGAGGCGAGCGCGCTCACGAACCTTACGATCCTCTCGAGCAACTTTGCCGGCTCGGCGAATGGGGCGGTCCTCGACTCCTGCCAGCAGGTCCGGCTCGCCCATGACGACTTCTCCGGATACGTTACGTTCGGGGTGGAGGTCGTCGGCTCCGCCGGGGTGTCGATCATCGGGAACTCCCTGGCGAACGGCACCGGGTCGGGCGGGGCCGCCGTCTATTCCGACCTCAACCAACAGATCAACGTCAGCGACAATCTCGCCCCCGGATCGTACTCGGGATTCTCGGACACCAGCTCGACCGGGGTGACGGTCTCCGGCAACGACTTCGCCCACTCAAGGCTCGCCTCCCAGGCGGTCCTCCTGCAGCGAGACCGGCAGGTGAGCGTGCTCGATAACAACGTGTTCAACGCGAGCGACTTCGGCCTCGAGGCGGTGGGGGTCCAAGGGCTCACGATCCGCGGGAACAACCTTTCGCAGGCCGGAGTGGACGGCCTGCTCGTGGACGAGTCCGGCGGGGTGGCCGTGATCGGCAACACTGTCGACCACGCTCACGGACTGGGAATCGGCCTCGAGTTCGTCGTCGGCCTCACCGTCAGGGATAACACGGCCGGGTTCACCGGGCCGTTCGGCGTCGGGTTCCTGCTGGCGGACTCGTCCAGCGGAACGGTCTACAACAACACCGCCACCCACTCCAACATCTCCATCGACATCGCCTCCGCGAGCGGGGTCCAGGTCTACGACAACAACGGCTCGGCGTCGTACACGGGGCTAGAGGCGACGGGGGATTCGAACGACACGTTCGTGGCCAACCAGTTCTGGTCCGACCACTACGCATTCTTCCTGGGCTCGGACAGCGGGATCGGAATCTACCACAACAACTTCGTCTCCGATTCGGCGTGGTCCCTGCTGCCCGCGGCCACCTCGTTCGTCTCGTGGGATTCGGGGTACCCGGGGGGCGGCAACTTCTGGAGCAACCACACCGGTCCGGACGCCATGCGGGGCCCGGGGCAGAACCACTCCGGGAGCGACGGGATCGTCGACACCCCCGTCGTGATGGACCTGACGAACATCGACCGGTACCCCCTGGCCTCGCCATGGGTCGCCTACACGATCACCTTCACCGAGCAGGGCCTGCCGAATGGGATGACGTGGGGAGTCATCGTCAACGGGACGCACCTGTCGTCGTCCACCTCCCAGATCGTCTATCCGCAGCCGGACGCGGTGGCCTCGGCCTTCGGCTACCAGGTCGCCGGCGTTCGGGGGTACGTCGCCAGTCCGTCCTCGGGGGGCGGGGCGCAGGCGCACGCCAACCTCGCCGTCTCGATCGCCTTCGCCCCGGTGACCTACTCGGTCACCTTCCATGTCTCGGGGATCGCCTCGGGCGCCGAGTGGAACCTCACCTTCAATGGGCAGACCCTGACCTCGACCACCCCGACCATCGTCGTCGCCTCGGGGAACGGGTCGTTCGCCTACGTGGTCGGCGGCCTCCCGGGGTACTCGGCCACTCCGAATCGGGGGGCGGTCGCCGTCGCGGGGTCTCCGGTGAACGTCAATGTGACCTTCACCGAGGTAGCCTATTCCGTGACGTTCGAGGAGAGCGGGCTCTCCGGAACGACCGGCTGGAGTGTGACTTTCAACGGCGTTACGCGGAGCGGCAACGGCGCCCCGATCGTGTTCACCGTTCCGAACGGGACCTTCTCCTACACCATCGGCGGAGTGGGGGGCTACTCGGTCTCCCCCTCGAGCGGGTCGGAGAGCGTCACCGGGGGCGGGTTCGCGGTCAACGTCGTCTTCACGACCAACGCAGCAAAGGGATACTCGGCCACCACGGTCTACGGGCTGACCGTCGGGCTCATCGCGCTGGCCCTGCTGGCGGCCGCTGCGCTGGTCCTGTGGCAACGGGCTCGCCGAAAGCCTCCGACCCCCGCCCCAGCCTGGTCGGCCGCACCCGCTGCGGCGGCCCCAGTCCCCGCGCCGGCCCCGGCCGTCGAAAGCCCAACGCCCCCGCCCGGCGCCTCCGGGGGAGGGGCGAGCCCACCGTGGAAGGAATAGTCGCGTACGTCGATTTCGGCCGCGCGTCGGTGACGGCCAGGCGCGCAGCTCAGGCGACCTGGTCGTAGGCCGCGGTGTTCGACCGGTAGTAGGTCATGCTCCACGCGGGCGGCGTGTCGAGCGCATAGGGGACCATGTACGAGGCGTCCAGGGTCGTGGGCGTCGCTACGCTGCCGCCTCCGATCGTAAGGCCCCTCAGGCTCGCGTTGAGGAAGTAGCTCCCGATCGGGAAGTTCGAGCAGCACGGCTGCCACTCCACTTGGCTATAGGCCCCGTAGAACAGGGTGCTGTTGTAGGGAATCGTCGCACTCACCGTGCGGTTCAAGCCGCCGATCGACAGGTCGACGATCTGGAAGCGGAGCGAGTGGTTTCCCGGGTTCTGCTGGATGGTGAGCTGCAGGCGGGTGCCCGGGGGAGAGTGGAACCCGGGATTGACGCGCGCGGTGTTGTTCGAATTGAAGTAGTGCGCGATGCAGTTGCCGTTCGGGACGAACCAGGGAGCGATCCGGCCGCCGGGGTTGAGGTCGACGCCCAGTTGGTAGAACCCGCGACAGGTCGAGTGGACCGTCCCGATGTAGTCCATCGCGTTGATCTGGAAACTCAGGATTCCCCGCTGGGGGATGTTCCAGTTCTGGAGCGTCATCGTGCCCGTGAGCGTCGTGAACGGAGCGAGCAGCCCGACGGTGAGCCCGGAGCCCTGCCCGTAGCCGTCCATGTTGTTGTACTTGGGGATCGTGATGGGAATCTCATTGGTGGTGAACACCATGTTCGTAAAGTCGACGGTCCCCCGGGTCGTCTCGAGGATCGCCCCCGCGTACCCGCCCGCGCCGGGAACGGCGACCTTCGAGGCGGCGACGACGTCGGTGCGGTCGACGTACACGTCCATCACCCAATGGCCGTTGCTGGAGGAGGGGGCCCGGAGCGACGCCATGAGGTCCACCCAGCCCGCCGGCTGGGCGGTGCCAGCCGGGAAACCCCCGACCTTCTGGAGATGGGTGAGGTTGGGTCCAGCCCAAACCGAACCCGCGCTGACGCCGACGAGGGCGACCGCTCCCTGCGGTCCGAACAGGCCAAAGTAACCGCTCCCGTTTCCCGCATAGTAGAGGTCGGCGCGCATCGACAGGCTCGCTGCCCCGGCGACGAAGCTCCGGGTGGCGAACTCGATCTGGGGCAGGTGGGATCCGGCCGTGGAGCTCAGGGAGGGTTCCCCAGAGTAGGAGGGCGAACTCACCACGGACGCGTTCCCCTGGGCGGAATGCCACCCGCCCAACGTGTGATTTTCGAAGTTCGAGACGAAGGCGAAGCGGCCGGCACCGTTGAACCCGGGGGCGGGGGCCGCCCGGGGCAGATGCATCGACCCGCTCACGGCGAGCGCCGACACCGCACCGGCTCCGAATGTGAAGCCGGGGGCTAGGACCAGGATGACCACAAGGCATGCTCCGGGTCGATCGAACGCTCGCATGGATCGGGGCGCCCACCGATTCGAGTCTATATAGAAGGTAACCCGAGGTTCTCAGAGCCACACCCCCCGCGCGAACCGTTCCGCGGCCCTGCGGTCTCGGACGGAGCCAGGGGGGTCCCTTCCGCGCCGCGGGGGCCCCGCGTGTCCGGTCGACCGGGCAATAGGTAAAGGACCCGCCGGTTGAGTCGGGCTCCGGCTCGCTGCGCCCGCCCTAATCCTCATCGAGCTGGGTCGACGCAATCCATCCAATATTCTGCCGTGAGGTGGTGTTCGAGTACCGACGCGGGAATCGTCTCGCCCCATCCGGCTCGCCGACTCTCTCTTTCCACCAGGGTGAGCAGGGTGGCACGCGACCGCCGAGTAAGGGTCAATCCCTACACGACTC
>JAKIWG010000004.1:89490-104045 GCA_022750155.1 Thermoplasmata archaeon
CGATCCCTGATCGCCTGCGTGCTCGGCAAGGCCCGTGTTTCAGAGCCGAGCCGCCCCTGTACCTGCGGCTACAGCTTCATATATAGAGATATCAAGTGAATGCATGTGACTCTCTCTCACGGTACCTCCGCCGACCCTGCGGCCCGTTCCGATCACCCCTCGAAGCGGAGGGCGCTGGCCCGTCGCCTGGGGGTATCCGCCCTGGCCTTGGTGATGGCCGACCTGCTGGTCGGGTTCATCGTGTTCTCGCTCGCGACGTTAGGGATACTGTGGTACCTCGGCTTCGCCTGGATCCAACTGGCCCACGAATATGCGGCCGACCAGATGTCCTTCGGCAGCGCGTCCCAGCTCCAGATGGCCACTCTGCTCATTTTCGTCGTGCCGATCATGATGGGCCTCGTCTGCTACCTCGGGATCATTGCCACCCGCCTTCCTCGCCGAGTCTGGACCAGCGCGACCTCGGGCGCCGGTCTTCGGACGACCCTCGCCGGCCCCGCCGCACGGCGCGCGATCGGCGCCCCACCGATCCATCCCCTGCTCCGGCACTGATCCGGGCGGCCCCTACTCCTCGCGCGCGCCCGTTGGGACACCCACGCTGGGATGCAGAGGCACGATTCTCGCTCCCACAAATTGTAAGTAGGCCTACCGGGTCGGCGGCCCTCGGTAACCCCGATGCGTTGGGTCGCGTTCATACTTGGGCTCATCCTGGCCGCGTCCGGCGCCTTCCTCTGGGTGTGGCCGACCTACACGGATATCGAGCACACGGTGGAGCCGGGCATGGCCCTCATCGTCGAGAACAATCCACCCCTCGCGGTGTTCACCTCCACTATCTCATATTGGGCCGGCTGGACCTCCCCCACCAGCATCAATGTGACCGTCTACGATTGCGGCACCACTTCGGCCTGCCAGGGACACCTACCCGTGATTGCCAAAGGAGGCGGGGTGAGCGGCGGATTCGGGTGGGCTGGCCCGAAGGGAGAGTGGTACGAGATCATCCCGACCGGTGAGGCGCAGATCGGCGTGAGCTACGCCGAGCCGTACGCCGCG
This sequence comes from Thermoplasmata archaeon, assembly GCA_022750155.1. Classification (GTDB taxonomy): domain Archaea; phylum Thermoplasmatota; class Thermoplasmata; order Lutacidiplasmatales; family UBA184; genus Lutacidiplasma. The sequence goes on from JAKIWG010000004.1 coordinate 90,538, forward strand.
GGGCTCGCGGGGCTCCCCTTGTTCGCGGTGGGTGCCGTACTGGCGCTTTACGCCGCATTCGCCGGTCCGGCGAGGAAGTCACCACCGGGCCCCTCCTCGTCCGTTTCCCCTCGTCCTGCCGCCCCTCGATCGGGCGTGAATCCCGCCGTGCTCCCTCCCGTCCGGCCCGCGACCCCGATGAAACCCCCGGGTCCGACACCCCCGCCCGGCGCCCTTCCGCCGCAAGCGCCCTAGTGGCCGGCTCATTGGCCATCTCCATCTGGCGCCCGCGGGATTGACTGGGTCCACGTTACCCACACCCGCCTACCGAGCCACCCCGTCCCGAGCCCCTTGGCCCCTATCGGTGGGCCACGACTTCAGGAGTCCACGGGAGTGGCCGGGGGCGCGGGAGGCCGAGTACGCCTCCGGCTGAGGATGACCCCGAACCAGACGAACTCCGCCAACAGCGGGTTGACGAACGCCACCGCAATCGATACGCCGAACACGAGCACCCGCAGGCCCGTCTCGACCTCGGCGAAACGGATCCAGGCATCCGGCAGCGAGGGGTCCACCAGCCGACGCCCGTCGGTCGCGTGCCGCCATATCCCTAGGAGTACCGCACCGACCGCCGCCTGCATGGCGGCAAACAGTATGATCGCTTCCCGCGCCGAGTCGTCGAACGTCCACAACGTCGTCGGGCCGTACTCGAACACGATGGCGAGGGTGAACGGCGTGATCGAGACGAGAAGGAGGAACAGGTTGTTGAGTTGGAGCAGGACCTGGTCGTACCGGCGGATCGCAGAGAAGATCCGGTGGTGGCCCGACCACCAGGCCGCGACCACGAAGAAGCCGAGGGCGTAGGCCACCAACGGACCCCGGTCATTGGAGAGAAAATCGACGAGCGAACCATGGCGCGTTCCGACCGCCGGAAGGGCGAGACTGATCACGAGCAGCGTCATCGAGAAGGCGAACACGCCGTCGCTGAGCCCGAGGATCCGCCCGAGGTCGGTCCCGCGCGAGTCGATCCCTTCGTAGGCGGGGGTCGCGCTCGCAGGCTCGCTCGACATCGAGGGGTCCGATACCGGAACGCCTCATCGGTCCCGTGGCATAAGGCCGACGCAGCCCGCGTCCGGGGTCGCGACCTAGGATGACCCAGATCCGCGCCGAGAGCGTCGGCTCGTCGCCGGGACCACGCGGTAGGGTGCTAGCCTGTCCTGGGTCGGCCCGTCAGAGAAGTTTGACCTTGAGCGTCAGGTAGGTGTAGACCCCGCCCGCACCGGTAGCTTTGATCGAGAGATAGTACGTCCCCGCGTGGACCGAGGAGAACCTCAGCGTCACATTCGAGGTGAACGGAGGGGCGGCCCCGGAAGTGCCGAACCCCACGCTCATGCCCGAAGGCACCCCCGTCGCGCTCAGCGTGATGTTGCCGGCGTTGAACCACCAGGTGAGCGAGACGTTCGTGTGGTAGGCGATCGTCGCGGCGGGCAAGGTGACGCGGTCGGGGGCCCCCATGAACCTCATGGTGAATCCCTGGTTCTCGACCCGAACGGTGTTGGCCCGAACGGCGGTCAGGATCCCGCTCGGGGCGCCGCTGCCGAACGACGACCAATTGGTCACGCTCCCGTTCGTCACGACGTTCTGGTTGAACACGAAGTTGAACGAAGGGAACGACTGGGTGGTGGCGTAGATCTCCTCGTAGTCGGTGTAATCGTAGTAGGTGCCTCCGGTGGCGCAGGTGTAGAATCCGGACATCGTGAACGAAGTGCCACCCGAGTTCCCGACAATGGTCCCGACCACGGTGGCCCCCTTGGCCACGGTGAACGTCACGTTCCCGGAGGCGATCGTCATCGTGAAGGTGTAGGTCGTACCTCGCTGGAGGGCGAGCTGGTTGGGCGTGTAGGTGTAGCTCCCGGCGCATGCGCTGGTGTACGACCAGGTCCATCCCCACGTCCCGTAATCATTCGAGATGCCCACCTGATCGTAGGACCCGGCGTTGTCCCAGGTCGACAGTAGCACATAGTAGAACTCCGACGACGCGGGGACCGCATCGGGGATGGTGAGGGTCATCTTCGCCTGCGTCGGCGAGAGCGTCGCCCCGCCGTAGTACCCGCCGAACCACCAGTGGGTCAGCGGATGGGCCAGGCCCGTGTGGGCCGACGCGACGGGTATCGGCGAGGGATGGGTGACCACGTGTGGGCGAGGAGCGGCCGAGGCTCCACCTGGGAGGCCCGAAGCCTGCCGGGCGTTGCCGGGAGCCGAGGAAGTGCCGAACGGCGCAGCGGCCGGACCGGACGAAAGCAGGACGATGACAGCGAGCACCGCCAGGGTTCCCCCGACCCACCACGAGGCGTTTCGCATGGTTCTCCTCGACCTCAGGGGCACCGAACCACTCCCCCTACATGACCCCGCCGATTTTCGGCGGACCCGTAGCAAACGCGAGCGACTCCCGAGACGCCAGCGTTCGCGGGGCTAGAATCGGGATCTCGTGGAGACCGGCAGGCTGGGTGAGTTTCACGCCCGCGAGACGTTCGGCCTTCTCGACGGGAACCTCACCCTCCCTACGGGTCGTCACGGCATCTCGCTCGGGTCCCACGTCGTACGGAACCCCTCGTGGAGGGCGTCGAGGGCTGCCAACTGCCCCGGGGAGAGCTGAAAGTCTAGGCAACCCGCGTTCTCCCTGATCCGCTCGGGATGGACCGATTTCGGGATCTCGACGACCCCGTGTTGCAGGCCCCAGCGCAATACCACCTGGGCGGGGGACCTCCCGAGGGTGCGGGCGAGCCGGACGAGTGCCGGGTGGTCCAGCTTCCGGCCCCTCGTCAGCGGGGCGTATGCTTCCAACTGGATCCCGTGATCTCGACAATACTCGAGGAGCTCCCGTTGGTAGAGGAATGGGCTGAACTCCACCTGGTTGACCGCTGGGACGAGGTCGCTGGACCCGATCAGCTCGTCCAGGTGGGCGACGGTGAAATTGGACACCCCGATGCTCCGGCAGGCCCCCTCCCTCTGCAGCTTCCCCAACGCCCTCCAGCTCTCGAGCCGGAGCCCTCGGACGGGCCAGTGCACGAGATACAGGTCAACGGCCCCGAGGTTGAGGAGCCGACGGCTACGTTCGAACCCTCGGAGCGCGGCATCGAATCCCTGGTCGTCGTTCCAGAGCTTGGTCGTGACGAAGAGCTCTTCCCGAGCGACCCCGGAGGCTCGGACCCCTTCCCCCACCGATGCCTCATTCTGGTACAGTGCCGCCGTGTCGATCAGCCGATAGCCGGCGCCGATCGCGCAGGTCACCGCCTCCCGGGTGGCCCGTCCCTGCGGGGCCTGCCACACCCCCAGCCCGAACACCGGCATCCGTGCCCCATCATTGAGCACGGTCCGAGCCTCCCGACCGCTTGAGAGGTCGAAGGGCAGGAGCGGAGTGAATCTCGGCATGCTCCCCTCAATCGGTCCGGGTATTTTCCCCCGGCGACCCCCGCGTGCGAACTCCCCTGGCCCCGCCGAGCGGGGGGCCACTCAGACCTCGCGGCCGGCCCGCCGGAGGATTGCGAGGGCGCTGACCGTGATCCACCGGCTCGGGCGAGCCGCGTGCTCGAGGACGAACGGATACAACGGGGTCCGTGGCTGGTACGGTTCGTCCACCGGAAGGTCGGGGTGGGCCACATCGAGGTTCCAGCTCCCGTCCGGGTTGCGCTTCGATTCGAGCAGGTCGAGGGCCGGACCGAGCCGCGGGTCCCGGCCGTATCCCAGGCGCGTCATCATCTCGAGCCCGACGAGAAGATCGTAGTAGTAATGCGACGGGTAGTGGAGGCGCGTCCACGGCGGATAGGGTGTTCGGCCTTCCCGCAGCAACCCTCGCTTCAGGTAGAACTCCGCCCCACGTTCGGTCGCCCGCCGCACCTCCGGGGAAGTGAGGGAGTCGGGAAGGACCGCAAAGGCAGCCATCGCCTCCCACCCGTCGAGGGTCCCGGACTTCGATCGGAAGCAGTGCCACCCGCCGTCCTGCTTCTGGTGGTGCACCAGCCACTCGAGTGCGTTTTGGACCCGTCGGTCGTCCGCGTACCCCAGACGAACCAGGGTCCGAACCGCGTTCCCTGTGAAACAGACCTCGCTGTTCGAACCTCCGAGTCCTCCACGGGGTCCTCCTTCCCGTCGCATCAGGAGCTCCGCCCCGCGAGCGGCCCCCTTCGTGCGGCGGTCTACCCCCATCTCGGAAAGGACGATCAGCCGCCAGTTGGTCGCGATGTATTTGGGAACGTACAGTTGACGGCTCGTGGTCCCCGGCGAATCCCACTGCCCTTCGCCCAACTGGGAGGCCAGAATATCGGCGGCCCATCCCCGGCGTGGGACCTCACGCTGTGCCCGACGCAGCTCCGGGTCGTCCGGTGCCCGTTGCTCGACATCCCGGAGCCAGCGAAAGCGCACGCTCGGCTGATCGTTGGACAGCAGCCATCGTCGGAGGCGGGGAGTGATTCCCACGTCTCGGGGTACGCATCCCGCCATTAATCGAAGGGGGTCGCGCGTCCCTCGTCCATCCGGGTCTCCCCCGGATGCCACCGACTGGCACATCTCGGACGGATTCCTTGTACGGCGGGACCGATCGGGCGCGACCCATCCTCCGCGCCCCCGCCCATCGCGGCGATTTCCGGCATTGGACCAAGAAAAGTCGCCTCCTGCGAGAGGAGTGTTATGAGGGGGTGGGCGGGTCGGGGCGATTGATGGGCGCCACTCGTTGGGGATTGACTTCGGCAGCGCTGGTCTTTGGTCTGATCTTTCTCGTGCCGACTGCGGCCTTCGGCTCCGCCACCGGGGGCTCCGGACATCCCGGAGCGGTGGCGAGGTCGGCAAGCACCGGGTTCAACCAGGCGGGCAACCTGCTGATCACGGACCAGTACAACAACCGGGTGATCGAGGTCAACCCTCTGACCAAGCAGATCGTCTGGAGCTTCGGGTCGGGGAACTCGACCCTGTGCAACCCCGGGCCGGGCGCGGTCATCGGAGCGAACGACGCCGAGCGGTTGTCCGGGGGGCTGACCCTCATCGCGGGCACCGGCATTCCTTCGGGGGTCGCCGGAACGACCGCGTGCGTGGACAACCGCGTCATCGTCGTCAACCAGGCCGGCGGGATCGTCTGGCAGTACGGCGTGGCGGGGAAAAGCGGGAGCGGGTTCAACCGATTGAATGTCCCGGTCTTCGCCCTCGAGCTCCCCAACCACCACTTCCTGATCGTCGATCAGGGGAACAACCGCGTCATCGAGGTGAACAAGGCCAAGCACATCGTCTGGTCGTACGGCCCCAGTTCGGGCCCGGGCGCCCTGAACAACCCCAACAGCGCCGAGCAGCTGGCGAACGGGGATGTGCTGATCGCTGACGAGAACAACAACCGCGTCCTCGAGGTGAACCACGCGGGGGGCATCGTCTCCCAGTTCAGCCGCGGCCTCTCGATCGTCGCGTTCGTGAGCCGGCTCTCCAACGGGGACACGCTGGTCACCGACGCCGGTCACAACCGGGTGGTCCTGCTCAACAGCACGAACCACATCGTCTTCCAGTTCGCGACGAACCGATCGGTCGGCAGCAACCCGTCCCCCGGACCGTCGAACGCGGTGATGCTGGCGGGCGGCGACATCGTCATCTCCGACCAGAACAACAACCGAGTCATCGTCGTGAACCCCACGGGCCACATCGTCTTCCAGTATGGGAAGACGAACTTCGCCGGGACCGGGTTCAACGAACTGTTCGGACCGTACACGGCGTTCGCCAACGGAGACTACACGGGCCAGACGGCGCCCCCGAGCACGTTCTAGTCCGATCGAGCGACCCCCACTCCACCCTGGGGAGGGCCGGCGATCGACCGCCGGCCCTCCCTTCCCGACCCCACCGGATAGAACTCGGCCCGCGGCCTCACGCGGTGCTGGGGCCGGGCCGGACACGCGTGCCTCGTCGTACCGGAAGAGGGAAGTAGAGCTCCAGAGTGCCCCCACCGAGGCGAACGACTCCCATGACGGTCGACTTTGAGTTCAAGCGCGCGCCGGCCTGGAAAGTGGCGACCTTCGCGTGGAAAGGTCCGTGGAAGGACGCCCGGATCCGCACGGAGTTCGAGAAGGTGGCCAAATGGGCACGGGGAAAGGGCTTCAAGACGGGGAAATGGATCTTCATCGGCTCCGGGGAACGGCGATTCCGAGTGGCCATTGAGATCAAGGGAAAGGGGCGGGGCGAGGGGTCGATCCACCTCCGGACGATTCCCGCCAGTCGGGTCGCGTCCATCGTGTTCGATCCAGACGAGGTTTCGCCTCGCGTCGCCTACCACGGCATGACGGATTGGCTCCGTTGGCGCCGCAAGTACAAGGAGATTCGAGGCACGGGGATGTACCGAGAGGTCTACAACGGGAATCCCTGGACGGACGCCAAGGCGTCGGCCCATACCGAGGTCCAGGTCGTCGTGCGGTAGCGCCGGGCCGGTCAGGCTTGCGGCCGGCACGTCGCGCGACCGGCACCGAACGAATGGAGACCGGGGACCCGGAATCCCCCGCGGCGCGAGGGATTTCAGCGGGACTCGGGACGTTGCGCGCACACGGGTCGACGAACTAAAACCCGATGTGCGGCATCCCCCCGCGAGGGGAGCGGAACGTCGGGCACTTCGGTCACCCATCGGTTCCTCACGCTGAGCGACCTGCACGACGCGGCGCTGGCCACGCTCCCGCCTGCGGTCCGATCCTACGTCGACGGCGGGTCCGGACAGGAGACCACGCTCCGGGCCAATTCACGGGCGTTCCAGCTTCGCACCCTCCGACCCCGGGTCCTCTCCGGGATCGGGGGCGTCGACCTGTCAACGTCCATTCTGGGTAGCCGCGCGAGCGTTCCGTTCTACGTCGCCCCGATGGCCTACCAGTCGGCGGTGCACCCTGACGCGGAGGCGGCGACCGCGAGGGCGGCCGCCGCAGAGGGTGTACTGGCGATGTACAGCACGTTGAGTTCGCTCTCGATGGAGGCGATCGCCGCGGCATCTCCCGATGCGCGCCGGTGGTTCCAGCTGTACCTTCAGGATGACCCACGGCTCAATTGGGCTCTCGTGGAACGGGCGGAGCGGGCGGGCTACTCCGCGATCGTTCTCACTGCCGACGTCCCGATATTGGGGGTCCGTGACGCCCAGATGCAGCAAGGGTTCGCCATGGAAGCTCAGCCTCCCATGGGGAATGGCCCGGAGGTGCGAACCCCCGGGCGCCCCGCGGAGTTCACCGCGAACCGCCTGCGCCACCGCCCGGGCTCGGCGCACGGATGGCCGGTCCTCGACGAACTGCGTCAGAGGACCGAGCTGCCCATCGTCGTCAAGGGAATTCTCACGGCCGAGGATGCCCGACAGGCCGTCTCCCATGGGGCGAAGGCGCTCGTGGTCTCCAACCACGGGGGCCGTCAGCTCGACGGAGCACCGGCCACGCTCGATGTGCTCGCGGAGGTCGTCGCCGCGGTCGGCCCGGAGACCGAGGTGTATCTCGACGGCGGGGTACGGAGGGGTCCGGACGTCGTCATGGCCCTCGCCCTCGGTGCCCGTGCCGTCGGGATCGGTCGACCCGTCCTATGGGCGCTCGCCGCGGACGGGGAAGCGGGAGTCCGACGATTCATCGCCCTGCTCCGGGAAGAACTGGCGGTGACGCTGGCCCTGGTGGGCCGCGCCAAGCTCACCGAACTCGACCCGCAGGCCGTCGGAGCGCGGTGGACGCCTCTCTCGCCCGAGTCCTCGGGCCCGTGATTCTCAGGAACTAGGCCCGCCAAACCGCCGAGGAGTACCCTTCGGGAAACCGCGGAAGAGGTTCCGGACCGCCGAACGGTTCCGGACGCGGGGTGGGCGCCTTTCCGTCCTTCTGGCACAGGTAGGCGTCGATCGCCTCGGCGGCCCGGGTCCCCGCGGCCATCGCATGGACGACGGAGCGTCCGCCCGACGCGAACACGCCCTCCACGGCGGTCATGGTATCCGGGTGGATCCCCTCGGGCCAGCCCTTCGAACCGATCTTGAGCTTCAACTCATCCGGGAATCCCTTCAGGTCGGCCACTTGGCCGATCGCCATGATCACGGTGTCGCATTCCAACGTGAGCTCCTCGCCCGGAATGGGGACCACCGCGCGGCGCCCCGAGCTGTCCGGAGGGGCGAGCTGCATCTTCTGGAGTACAATCCCCTCCACGTGCTCCGTCCCGAGGATCCGGGTCGGTGCCACGAGCCAGTGGAACAGGACGCCCTCCGGCTCGGCCTCGTGGATCTCCTCCGGCCCGGCGGGGGCTTCGTCCTTGGTCCGTCGGTAGGCCATGCTGACCTTCGCGCTCGGGGCGAGCCGAACCGCCGACCGCACGGAGTCGATGGCCACATCACCGCCTCCGAGCACGACGATGTTCTTCCCGAGAGGCGCGATGTGGCCCTCGTTGACGTCGAGCAGGAAATCGAGGGCGTAGATCACTCCCGAAAGGTTCTCGCCGGGGATACCCGGGGAACCGGGCTTCGACGCGCCGACGGCGAGGTAGACGGCGCGATATCCCTCCTCGAGCAGGCTCTCCGGGGTGTAATCGACCCCCGCGGCCCGGCCTGCAACGAACGTGATGTCGAAATTCTTGAATCGGTCCAGGTCGGTCAGAAGCTCGCTCCCGGGCATCCGATAGTGGGGAATCGCCTCCGCTTGCCCCCCGACGACCTCCATCCGCTCGAAGACCGTCACGGCGTAGCCCTTCAGGCACAGTTCCCACGCCGCCATCAGTCCGGCCGGGCCCGCGCCCACCACGGCGATCCGCTGGTGGCGAGGGGCGTTCGGGACGTAAACCAGCTTGGAGTTGCCGAGCTCCATCGCGGCTCGCTTGATGTGTCGGATGGCGATCGGGATGCCCCGGTGACCCATGATGCAGGCGTCCTCGCAGTAGTGGTAGCACACCTTGCACAGCGTCGTGGCGAGCGGGTTCTCCTGGAGGGTCAGACGCGCCGCCGCATCGAATTCGCCGCCGGCGACGAGCCCGATGTACCCCCGGCAATCCTGGGTGATGGGGCAGGCCTCGACGCAGAATGGCAGGGCGCATTGGAGGCATCGACTCGCCTCCATGATGGCCTCCTCCTTCGTGTAGGCGTGGAGGACCTCGTCGAAGCTTCCGACTCGGCGCAGAGGCGGCTCCTCGGGAACGGGGACCCGCTCGTATCGGGCCACCGAATAACTCATGGCGTCGACCATCGGCGCTACTCGGGAAATGGAGGACACGAACCGAGCCTTAACCCAAACGGTTCCATGGTAGGCTCTGGCACGCCGGCCCACCGAGAAGTGAGACATGGGCGCCGCCCCCCGAGCAGGGGCCGGGATCGGGCCGGTGGAGACCCGGGGTTCTATTGCCGAGCTGCGGTGCCGGCGGCCGTTATTACCAAGACTCCCTGTCGCCACCGCGATGGGCCGCAACGGGGCAGCATTCGCCCGCCGAAGCGCAACCTTCCGCCGAGCGGTAGGTCCTCGTGCCCCCGCCGCAGTAGTCCTAGTTGCAGCCGTCCTCCTTTGCTCGGGGTTGTGGTTCGCAACCGCGGAGCGGACTAGGGGGGCCGCTACGCCCCTCGTCCGTCTGTCCCCCGGATCCGGCGACGCCTCCCTCGTGACGCTACCGGGGTCCCACTCCGTGGCCTCCCCCCAGGTGGGCGGCGAAGGAGGGATCGTGTCGACGATCGACCTCGCCGACAATCGGGTTCTCCCCGGAAACACCCAGCCGGCCGTCCAAGACCTTCCCGGGGACGCCGTGTTCGACCCCGTCAACGGGAACGTCTACGTCCGCGGGGGCGTGAACAGTGCGATCAGCGTGGTCCACACCCCCAGCAACGTGCTGGTCGCGACCGTCTCGACCTGGGCGGCCGGCGAGACCTACGCGATCGCCCCCACGATGGCGGTCGACCCGGTTTCGGGCGACCTGTACTCCACGAGCTCGTATGGGCAGAATGTGACGGTCATCAATGCGACGAGCAACCAGGTCGTCCGCAACATCTTCGTTGGCGGGTCTCCGGACAGCCTGGCCTACGACCCCTCCAATCGCCTGTTCTACATCTCCAATTGGGGAGGGAACAACGTCACGGTCGTCTCGGCCAAGACGCAGAAGGTCGTCGGCAATGTCGCGGTCGGCACGCATCCCTCGGCCATCCTCTACGACCCCAACACGGCCCACGTGTACGTCGCGAACTACTTTTCCAACAACGTGACCATCATCAATGCCACCGACTGGCGGGTCGAGGCGAACCTCCCCGTCGGCACGTACCCGATCGCGCTCGGGCTCGACACGGTCAATGACTACATCGACGTGGCGAACTTCAACAACGGGGCCGCGAGCAATGTCACCGTCATCCGGGGAGCGACCGGTGCGCTTCAGGGCGTGGTCGGGGTCGGTGGGGGCCCCCTGTCGTTCGCCTTCTACGCGCCGAAGGATTGGATGTACATCGCGAACGAGGTCTCCGGGAACATCTCGGTCCTGAACCAATCGACCGGGAAGGTCACCGCGAGCGTCACCACCGGGGTCGCGCCATTCTCCGTACGTTTCGATGCAGTGAACGGGAACATGTACGTCGACAACGCACAAACCCCGAACATCACCTTCGTTCGCGCCTCCGACCACCGAATCATCGGCGGGCTCATGACGTCGGACGGGTTGGCGTACGGTCTCGCGGTCGATACGAACGACGGCAACGTCTACGCGGTGAGTCAGGGTTCGTACACCGGGGGCGGGCCTCCCCCGCACCTTGCCGCCAACCTCACCGGGATCTCCGGGTCCACCGGGCTACCCATCGCGGCGGTGCCCCTCCTCGTGTACCCCACGGGCATCACGTATGATGCCGCCGACGGGTTCCTCATCGTGGTCAATCCGGGCGGGGACGACATCTACCTGGTCAACGCGACGACCGGCCAGGTCGCGGGAACGGCGCCCGTGGGATTGCGGCCGCAGTGGACCTCGTACGACCCCGCCACGCGCGAGCTCTGGGTGGTGGACCAGGCCGGAGCCAACATCACCGTCCTCGATTCGGCCCTGCACCCGGTGGCGAGCGTCCCCACGGGGATCAGCCCGACCGGAATCGCCTACGACGCCGCCGACGGGGAGATGTACGTCTCCGACAACCTCGCCGGCAACGTCTCCGTGATCAACGCCACGACCCACAGCGTCGTCACTTCGGTGTTGATCAAGCCGTTCGAGAACCTGTACTCGGTGGGGTACGACCCCCACAACCACGAAGTGTACGTGGCCGACCTCTCCGGGAACAACGTCACGGCCATCCTCGGGACGACGAAGGTCGCCTCGACGCGGGTGGGGAACGCTCCCGAATCGTTCGCCTACGACCCGAGGAACCACACGGAGTTCGTCGCCAATTCCGGCTCGGGGAACGTGAGCGTGCTCAACGATACGACCAACCAGATCGTCGCCACGTATGCCGACCCGTACGCGGGGTTCCTCAGCTACGATCCGACCAACAATGCGGTCTACAGCGCGGGAAATTTCGAGGGGGTCGTGGGCGCGGCCAACGCGTCCACCTATGCGAGCCTCGGGACGGGCCTCAACACCGGGACGGCGCAGTATCCGAGCGGGATCACCTACGCGCCGTCGACGGGCGATGTGTACGTCACGACGCAGTACGCCGGGAGCGTATCGGTCATCAGCCCCCGGGGCAGCCCCACGGCCTACCCGGTGACCTTCGTCGAGAGCGGCCTGCCGGGCGGAACCTCGTGGTCCGTGACGCTGAACGGGACCCCGAAGAGCTCGCTCACCAACACGACCCTGTTCAACGAGCCCAATGGCAGCTACGGTTTCACGGTCGGCACCGTCGCCGGTTACGTCGCGAACGTGTCGAGCGGGACGGTTCACGTCCTGGGAGCCCGGCAGAGTGTGGCGATCGGCTTCACCGGAACGGGCGGATCGAACTCCAATTTCCCCGTGACGTTCACGCAGCATGGCCTCCCCCAGGGAACCCCGTGGTCGGTGACGTTCGTTGGGCTCACCAACGGGTCGACGCTCGGCTCGATCGTCTTCTCGGCGTCGAACGGCTCGCACGCGTTCTCGGTGGGGGCCGTAGCAGGATTCGGGGCCACCCCCGCCTCCGGGGCGGTGATCGTCGCGGGCCGACCGGCGTTCCAGAACATTACCTTCACCGCGGGGACCTCTCCGCTGACCGCGGCCCTGACGGCGGTTCCGTCCACCGTTACACTCGGAGGCTCCACTCAGCTCGAGACCACCGCGGGGGGGGGATCTCTCCCCCTCACCTATCAGTACACGGGCCTGCCCAGCGGATGCGTCTCGGCGAACTCCACGACCCTGCCGTGCACGGCGACGGCGACCGGGCGGTTCAATGTGAGCGTGATCGTGACCGACCCGATCGGGGGACGCGCTGAGGCGAACACGACGCTGACGGTGGAGAATCACTCGGGCCCCACGTCCTCGAGCGGCGTGTCCTCCTTCTCCATCCTCCTTCTGCTGATCTTGATCCTCGTGGTGGTCGCCATCCTCATCGCGGTCCTCCGGTCCCGGCGACGTCAGCCACCCCCGTCCCCACCGGTCGTCGGACCGCCGCCGGCCCCGAGCGTTCCGCCGGGTCCGCCCGCTCCCCCCGTTGGATGAACCGCCCTCGTGGGGATCCGCATCCGGCGGAGTCGGACGGCGCGCTCGATTCCCGTTACGCGATGAGATGGGTTTCGACGTTCTCTTCCATGGAAGCGCAGGCGAGGCACCAGCCCCGCCCTTGGGCCTTCAGCGTTTCGAGTATGCATGCGAGACAGAGCGGCCTGCGGCAATGGGTGCAGCGGTGCCACGCCGCGGGATCCTCCAGCTCGCTCGAGCAGCTGGCGCAACTCGGTGGCCCGGCAGCCCTGCTGGGAATCGACCCCAATCCCACGGGCGCAATCGGTCCGGGGGCTTCCGGGGCGGCCCGAAGGTGCGGTGGCGTCGCCCTCATCGCCTCATCGGCGAGCCACCCGCCTCCGCCGAACCCTTCGGGCATGGGGGGGACGGCGAACCCCCGGGAGTCGGCCATCGTCAATGACTGGGTCCACGGAGCGACAGGGTCGGTCGACCTCGTCACCGGGCTTTCCTCGGGCGGAGGCTCCAACGCCGGGGTGGCGATGACCTCCAGGTCCAGGGCTGCGTCGAATGCGGATTCTTGGACCGGACCGACGAGCTTTGCCGGCATCAGACCGGGTTCCGGTGGGATCAGATGGCTCCAGATCCTCTCCCCGGGACCAGAGCCCCCGGTCACCGTGGGAAACGGGATCGTCGGCGGGGGGCTCCCCTGGGCACGGGGGGTCACTCCGGATCGGGCCCTGGGGACGTCGCCCTCGAGGCGGCGCTCCCGCAACACGCGCTCGGTCGCCGAACGAAGGCGGAGTCCCGCCGCCGGTCCGCTCGGGAGGTTGGCCCTCCGGCCGGAGCGCCACATCGCGGCGGCGTTCGCCAGAGTGATCGCACCCAGGGCCAGCATCACGACCGGTGACCGGGCCTGGGCCGCCCCCACCCCCGCTTCGGCCGAAATCAATGCGAGGGTGACTCCGGCCGCA
>JAKIWG010000029.1:0-10013 GCA_022750155.1 Thermoplasmata archaeon
GAGCGCCCATCGACACCGGCACGACCGCCAGCACGAGCACGCCGACCGCCAGCAGGAAATGCGGCAGCGACGAACGAGTCATTCGGCTTCGGGACACGCCTCGGGGCTTAAGGCTCACGGACGACACTTCGGTTCCACTCCTAGAGGATTCCGCCGCGGGAACCCCCAACAACTGACACGATTCAGGACGGGCGACGGACGACAAGCGAGGGGGTGGTCCCGTTCGGGGCTTTATACCTCTCGTCTGCCCAATTCCGACGCGGCCGGACGTCGCGTCGTCAGGGCGAAGTCGACGGGATCCGCGCTCGGCCCGCGAGCGAAACGGCGACGCGATCGAGCGATGCGCGACGCCGCGCGCTCATCCCGTCGCGCGTCGCAACCCCACGCGACACCGACGTCCTAAGACTCGCGGCGCCCGGCGACGTATTGGCCAACCTGAGAAAAAAAAAGGGGCAGGCCGGGGCGATGGCCCCGGCCGGGCGTGGGGTTCCGCGAGGTTCTGCCTACTCGAACCGTCCGACGCCACCGTCGGCGGCACGCGCCGACTCCTTCTCGAACCGGGAGGTCTGGCGACCCGTCTTCGCCGCGATCTTCATCGCGATCGGCCGGTTCTTCATCGACACCCGGATGAATCCGGCGCCGAGGAATCCGGCGGCGGTCGCCTGCAGGGAGACGTTCCCGACCCCGACCTGGTTGCCGATCCCGATCGGCTGTCCGACGGCGACCGGGGTCGCCGTGACGATGGGAATCCCCGGCGGCACGGGCGGCGGGGCCGGCGGGCTGAGCGGAGGAATCCCGGGAGGCGGGGTGTACTGGACGACGAGCTGCGCGAGCGGGAACGACACCGTCACGACGGTGTTGTTCGAGTATGGCACGTACGACGCCCACGTGTAGATCCCGTTCACGGACGAGCTTCCGCCGGCCCGGCACGCCACGGTGATGCACGCGTCGACCGGCACCGTCGCGAACGGGGGACCGGTCGCGACGACGTTGAAGGAGGCGGTCCACGAGTCACCGAGGTACATCACGTTCGAGGTCTTGTTCGAGCTCCAGTTCCAGCCCAGGTAGGTCGTCGCTCCCGAGTGCAGGATCGCCGGCTGGGTCTGGCAGGTGTGGAGCGTCAGCCCGTTGCGAGTGCACGCGGCGGTCGCCTGGAGGTTCTGGGAGAGCACGATGTTCCCGAAGGGAACGTAGGTGAATATGGGCTTCCCGGTTCCGGCCGCCACCTGCGTCTCGATGACAGGGCCGAATCCGACCTGTCGGAACGCATTGAACAGCGTCGGGTTCCCCAGGTTCGGCGTCGTCGACGGACCGTGGGCGACGTACTGCAGGCTTCCGGACTGGCCGTCCGGACAGGTGAAGAACGACGGGCCGTCCCACGTCCCTCCCGTGGCGGCGGCGATATCGCAGCCGGCCAGCAGGATGTGGTCGACGTTCTTCTGCACGACGAGGCTCCCGGGACCGTAGCCGGAACGGACCGGCCAGCCCTTGGAGAGCGGATCGGTCGGCGTGGCCCACAGGTCGATCGCATCGACGGTGCAGACCCCTCCGATCGAACCGGTGCACTGCTGGGCGGTCTTGGAGAGGCCGGCGATCGAGTGGGTCTGGTTGCCGTCCTGGCTCCGCACCCATCCCTCGCAGTTCGGGCTCACTCCGGCCGCGAAGATGTAGCTCGGCTCGCACGTGGCGCTGAGGCACGCCGATCCCGTGTTGAAGCTGGCGTAGTCGGAGGCGCTCGCGCAGTAGTTCTCGATGTAGCTCGGGTCGCGGGGCGCCGAGGAGCCCATCCAGACGATCACGTGGTGGGTGTTGTTCGACCAGGTCAGCCCGCTCCCGATGATCGTCCCGTACATCGCCGTGATCACGGAGGAGTGCAGGATGTTGTCGGAGAAGTCCGAGTCGCTGTAGACGTAGCCGCCGCCGAGGACCGTCGACTGGAACGTCGCCTGGACCTCGGAGCCGAAGTATCCGGAGGGCACGAAGTTCTGGATGTCGACGTGGTACTCCGACCCGTCGCAGTCGTCGAGGTTGCAGGTGGCGAAGTAGTCGACCATCGCGAAGGAGACCTGCGAGTGGGGGTTCGCTGTGGCGATGGCGTTGGCGATCTGCTGCGCGTGGGAGACGAAGAACGGCACCCCGTTCGACTCCTCGCACGGCATGCCGCCGCCGCCCGCGCACGGGTCGGTGCCGGGGTCGCCGGCGGTCGGGTCGTAGACGCCATCGTAGAGGGTCGTCTCCACGACAAAGGCGACCTGGACATTGGGCCACGCCACGACGCCCTGGCCGCCCGCGTTGGCGGTCAGGGTCACGCGCGCCGAGGCCGCCCCTGCGGCGCAGGTGGCGATCCCGTAGGCGCAGATGGTGTGGGGGGTGGCGGTGACGCCGAGGGAGAGGGCCGGGGTGTTCGCCGCGGCCGGGGCGATGGCGCGGGCCGATGTGGCGGTCGAGCCCGTCGGGAGGGAGAGGAGCGAGAGCCGATGGGAGCTCGAGGTCCCGCCGGAGGTCGGCGCGAAGGAGCCCATCACGACAGCGAGCCCCACGAGGGCCAGGGCCCCCCAGAACGCCGCGCCTTGGCGATGGCGATGGAACAGGTCGGTCACCGGACGGCTCATCATTGGAAGAATGCCATGGTTTCGCACGCTATTGGCCTCTTCGGTCGGCAAGCTCCTGCTCCGGTCCCTCAATGGTTCCATCGTTACGACCTCTTTCCTTGGGCGGGTTTCGTGGAGCGGGCCGGGTGGCGGGCCCGCGTGACGTAGAGTGCGCTCAGCAGCACGGCGACGGCACCGATCCCCGCGACGGCTCCGAGCAGGACGAACCCGCTCATGCCGGTCGGGGTGTTCGACCCGCTGCCCGCCGTCATCGGCGCCAGGCGGACGGTGAGCGCGTGCACGCTCGTGTCGGCGGTGAACGTCTGCGGCGTGAACGTGCTGAAGCCGGTGGCGCTCACGGCGGCGGTGTACTTGCCCGCCCAGACCGAGACGTTGAACTCGCCGACCACGTTCGAGGTGACGTTGTACGACTCCGGCACCCCGTTGACCGTGACCCCGGAGATGAGCACCGTCACGCCCGAGACCGGGAGTCCGGAGGCGGCGTTCGCGACGAGCCCGTAGACCTGGGTCGTGGGGGGGTCGAGGTTGAGGTCGTGGGTCTGGCTGAGGCCGTTGATCGTCACCGAGAAGGCGACGGTCGGGTAGACGACCCCGCCTCCCGGCGTGTAGGACGCGGTGAGGTAGTGCGTCCCGTTCGTGAGCGCGAAGTTGTACGCGCCGTTCACGTCGGTGGTGCCAAGGTTCGCGGTGAAGCCGCCGGTTCCCTCCGAGATCAGCACGCCGGAGAGCGCCTGGCCGGTCAGACCGTCGCGCGCCGTGCCCTGGAGCGTGTAGGTCATCGGCGACAGTCCGATGGAGAGCTCCGGGACCGGCGCGTGGACCGTCAGCATCTCGACGACCGGCGCCCAACCGGTGGAGCTCACCGTCAGGTTGTACGTGCCCCAGAAGACGTTCAGGTGGAAGGCGCCCGTGACGGAGGTGGTGGTCGACGAGGCGACCGTGGCGCCGACCTTGACGGCGACGGTCGCTCCGGAGAGGCCCTGCGTCGGGTCGGAGGCGTTGACCACCGTGCCGGTGACCGGGTAGGCGACCCCCGTCCCGAGCGGATAGAGCAGGATCGGATTGAGGGCCGTCGTCACGCCGCTGACGACGTGCGCCGGTACGTAGGCGTCGGTGAAGCCCGGAGCGGAGACCGCGACCTCGTACGGGCCCGGGGGGCCCCTCAGGCTGAAGTGGCCGTTCGACTGGCTGAGCAACGGCGGAACGCAGCTGCCACCGGCCCAGTCCGGACAGGCGAGGACGGTCGCGTTCGAGACGGGCACGAAGCTGGACGCCGATTCGACGGAACCGACCAGCGTTCCGAACTGGTTGAGGAAGATCGTGCCGACGCTGACCTGTTCCCCTGCGTTGAGCGAGATGGGGAAGTAGGTGGTGTTGTAGAACGTGTCGTTCACCGCGATGATGTAGTTGCCCGCCGGGGCTCCCAACAGGAAGCTTCCGGATCTGCTGCTGCCCACGTAGAAGCCGCACGGGCCGGTAGGGGACCCGAGGGGCGAGCAGACGCTCACCGTAGCGCCGACGACCGGTAGTCCCGATGGGAGGCCACGGACGATGCCGCCGACGTAGGCGAACTGGGCGACGGTGATCGCGCCGATCCAGTCCCAGCAGTCCGAGCACGGGCTCGCGACGACGGACGTGTTGCTCACGAATCCCTGGGCGTCGATCTGGAGGTACTCGATGCCCGGGGCGGCGTTGATCCAGAACAGCCCGGTGGCGTTGGTGGTGGCCGTCGAGCAGACGGTGCTCTTGATCGGGCAGGCGGTGACGGTGGCGCCGGAGAGGGGGAGTCCGCTCGGGAACGCCACGACGATCCCGGCGAGGATGCCGTCCCCGGTCAGGTTGATCACCGACTCGTTGATCACGACCCCCTTGGCCACGTTGAGCACCGTGGAGTTGCCGACGTACGCCCAGTGGCGGACCTGGAAGATATCCTTCGTGCCGATCGGGGCGTCGCTCAGGAACATTCCGCCCCAGTTGGTGGGCTGGCTCGTCCCCGCCTGGCTGGTGTCGGAGGTCGCGACGGTGACCGAGGAGAGCGGGAGGGCGAGGTGGTTGACGGCGTCGCGGATCGTCGTCGTGAACGGCACGACGCTGTAATTGAGGTAGGTGGAGCGGACCCATCCCCACGGGTCGACCTGGAGCGCCCCGACGGCGAGGGGCGAGGTCGAGTTGTAGAACGAGGTGGAGGAGGAGTTCACCCAGAGCGTCGCATTCGTCGTGTTGTAGTCGTTCCCGGGCCCTGCGGTCACCACCACCGTGCGGCCGACGGGGGCGGTCAGGTTCACGAACCCGGCGCCGTTGGCGATCCCCGAGGTCTGGAAGGTCGTCTGGTTGAGCTTGTCGTTGAACGATGCGCTGACCCCGAGGTAGGGGGCGCCGGCTCCGGAGATCGAGTCGCGGATGTAGGTGTTGATCCAGCCGTACCGGTTGAGGCTGAGGTTGTTCGCGGGGGTCGTCTGGCCGGGGAGGATCGCCCCGGGGACCTTCTCGAACACCTGGTAGTAGACATTGGCCAGGAGCGCGGTGACCGTCGTGTTCCCCGCGGGGTTCCCGGGCGGGAGGAAGAAGATGTACTGGCCCCCGGAACCGGCCGATCCGCTGACGACCCCGTTGAAGTGTCCGACGGTGAGCACGCTCACCGACGCCCAGCGCACCGGAAGCAGGGTGGCCCCCGTCGCCGGGTCGAACGTGGAGTTGTCCCGGACCATGCCGGAGACCGCCCCAAAGATGTCGAGCGGGACCGTCGCCGAGCTCGGGAGCGGGGTCCAGTAGCCGGTGGTGTTGAACACCGTCTTGTTCTGGTTGAATCCGTTGGTGGCGCTCCAGCCTCCGCCCCCGTACAATCCGGTGACGCGGACCAGGTCGAGGACCCCGTACGGGACGCTCGCGTTGAACGAACCGGACGTGTCGGTATCCACCGAGAGGCCGCAGAACGTGCCCGCGCTATCGCAGGCCTGCACGACGGCTCCGGGGCCGAGCGGAACGCCCCGGTACCCTGCGCCGTACCGGACCGAGATGTTCCCCCACGGGTTCACGGAGACGTTCCCGGAGACCCACGCGAGGGGGGAGAGTGGGATGACCCCCAGGTGGTAGAACGTGCGGTTGCTCGCGTTGAAGAACACGTTCACCGGGTAGTAGCCGGGCGTGTTCACCGTGAGGTTGTACAGGCCCGGGGCGATGCTTTGGTTGAAGTACCCACCGGCGTTGCTTCCGTCCTGCACCTGCGTGCAGATCCCCCCGTCGGTCGGACACGCCGCGATCCCCGACGCCTCCACGCCGTAGCCCGTGACGTTGTCGCGCAGCATCCCGTCGAGCCACAGACCTTGGGAGGCCCCCGTCGCGTTGAGCGCGATCGGCTGCACGACGATCGTTGGGACGTGGGTGGTGAGTCCGGAGGAGGCGTTGACCCAGACCCAGTTCGACGTGAATCCCGCCGCCGTAGCCTGGACCCGGTAGGTGGTCCATGGGAGCCAGCCTCCCAGAAGAGTGCCGTTGAAGTGACCGTCGGTCGTGGTGAGACCGGCGCCCAGGATCTTGCACGAGTTGGGCGAGGAGATGGCACAGACCTGGACCGTCGACGCATAGAGGCCCTCGCCGAGCGGGTTGACCACCTGGCCGTCGACCGTCGCGAGCGGGGTGAGCGTGATGTTCCCGACGGAGGTGTTGCCGGCGCTGCCATTGACGTACCCCCAGACGGTATCCGAGTCATACCCGGCGGCGGCGACCGACACGTAATCCCAACCCGGAGGCGCCGCCCCCGCGCCGGAGAAGAACGTTCCGTCCAGGTTGATCCCGCCGGTGGCGCAGCCGAAGAACGGATTCGAACCCGCCGAGCAGACCTTCCACGAACCGAATTGGACGCCCAGCGTCGTGTTGTTGCGCAGGACGCGGCCGTAGACGGCGCCGCCCTGGCTCAGGTTCACCGTGCCGAACCGCTCGGCGTTCGCCGTCGCGAGGGGGAGGGGTTCCTGCGAGAGGTTGCAGCACGTCGACGCGCTGGAGGCCCACGTGTAGTTGTTGTAGTAGCCGAGGGCGCTGACCTGGACCACGTCGCCGTCCGGAGGCGCCGGAGCGCAGAACGTCCAGCCCCCGCTGGTCGGAGGGGAGGGGATCGAGAACGCACCGCCGCCGCAGAGCCACGGGCTCGTACCCAGGGCGTTCCCCGACGAGTACACGTACGGGTACTGCGCGAGGGCCTGGTCATACTGGGATTGGACGGAAACGGCGTAGTTGGACGGGGCGTGGAACCCGCCGGGCGCGAGGCCGGCGATCGTCACGTTCCCTTCGATGTACGTGCCCGGAGTCAGGTCGAGGTGGCCCCCATTGACGAGCTCGTCCTCCGTCAGGTTCGCGGCTGTCTCGTTCGGCCACACCGGGAGCAGGCCGGGGATCGGCCACATCGGAGACAAGCCGCAGACCCCGGTCGTATCGGGCTGGATCGTGAGCTGCATCCGCAGCGGAGTGCCCCCGAAGGTGACGGGGTTCGGGCCCGGGGTGGCACATCCGAGGGTCGCCGTGGTCGTGGAGGTGGTGTTGAAGCTGTAGGTGCTCGGGTTGAACTTGAGCGTCACCATCTGGTAGGCGTCGAGCGAGGTGCCGGTAACGTAGTACATTCCGACCCCGTACCGGGGGGCCGGTTCGCTGTGGTTCCTCGTGATCTCGACCGTGAGGCTGACGCCTCCGAGCGGGGTGAGGTAGAATGTCGGCACGTGGAAGACCTGGCCGGGGTTGAGCTTCGGGACGCTCCCGATGGAGTGGATGTCCTGCAGGTAGCCGGTCGCCTGGACGACGATATAGTCCGGTCCCGGGGGGGCGAACGCGGTCACCGTCGGGCCGGTGGTGAACTGTCCCTGCAGCCCGCACGTGTTGGTGAGCGCCGCGCACCCCGTGATGGAACGGCCCCCGTTGGGGTCGTTGGGGATCGCGGCGCGAGTCACCGCATCGTAGAGCGTCGCCTGGACGAGGACCTGGTGTTCGAGGTAGACGAAGCCGAGGCTGATGTTCTCCCAGGGGGTCGCGTTCACGTAGGTGAAGTTCGCGAAGTAGCCCCAGTCGGTACTGAAGTCCACGCGGGAAGGAAGCGGCGGGATGGGGACGTAGAACTTGCCGTAGATGTCGGTCGTCACCGTGGGGGCCGCGCTGACCGACCCGTCGCGCGACGTGGAACTGACCAGGGCGCCGGAGATGTTCTGGTGGCTCGGGGTGTCGGACTTGACGATCCCGATGCCGATCGCGTCGTGGACCAGATAGATCGTGCCGATGAACGTGTCGACGTTCTGGACGCAGGTGGCGAAGGAGATGTTCGTCAGGTACCACCCCACGCTGGCCTGGACGTAGTCGGCTCCCGGGGCGCAGGTCAGGGTGTAGTACCCCGTGAGACTCGTCGGTACCCCGAGGCAGGTGGTCGCGGGACAGATCTGCCCCGCAAGGCCGAACGCCGCTACCAGCACCCCGGAGAGGCCGGTCCCGTGCGTCGCGTTCACGTAGCCGCTGAACGACCCGGTCGGAATGGTCGGCAGGGCTGGGAGAGGGGTTCCGGGGCGAGGCGCGCCGGAAGCGGAGGCAGGGGCCGAGGGGTGTGCCCGGGCTGCGGCCGCTTTCGCCGCATCGATCGACCGGGTGAGCTTGAGGAATGGATCCTGAAGGGTCGCGCCGTTCACGTAGGGTTGGTCACGAGGGTTGGCGCCGGCCAATGCCCCCCCGGCGGTCACGGTCAGGGCTGGGGTCGGAGCTTTCGAGACCGAGGCATGGCGGGCCATGTGGAGGTGAACCGAAGGCGCGAGAAGGTGGGCGGGGGCGGCCACGTGCCCGGGCGAAACCGCCAAGGCACCCGAGGGGATGACCATGGTCGCCAAGACGGTCAACAGGAGTCCCATCCAGACCCCGCGGGCGAGGCCGCGCCCGCCGATCGGGCCGCGGGGCTCCCGGGCGGGGGTGGCGGGGGCGGGACGCGATCGAACTCCTGGGGAAACGACTCGCATTATGGCTGGTTGCAGCTGAATTTCCCATTTATACCTTTGTGGGAGATACCGATAGAAGAACGCCAGATACTCCACTAACAAGCGACGTGCGCCGCGTTTCATCGGCGCGGCCGAGCGCCACCGTGCCCGGGCCGCGGCCGCGACGGGTGATCGGCCCGGTCCGGGCGGGGCCCGACCCACGACGAACGCAACGGTTCGGGCCGGCCCGGAGTCGCTCGGTGCGGCGGGCCTCCGGGTCGGCCGCTGGTGCAGATCCATCGAACGGATTCGCGAGCCGAGAGGTTTAAGAGAGCGGTTCGCCTGCGCGGCCCGTCGAGGGTTTCCCGAATGGACGTTCCGCTCTACGCGCTGGCGCTCGTGCTCTTCGCCGTGCTCTACCTGGCGATCGGGGTATTCCTCGCCTATACGTTGATCATCACCCTGTTCTTCATGTTCGCCTACCTGTCGATTCGGTATGGGAAGATGCCGGACAACTACCCCAACGGCCTCGGGGACACGCTCATCACCGTGGCGTTCATCGGGGTCACGTGGGGGATCTTCACCTTCCTCGCCCCGAAGAACCCGATCCCGTTCGTAGGGGATGGGCTCACCTATACGACCGGCTCGACGGTGCCGGTTTCGGCGCTCCTGACGATCGGTATCGTCTTGGCCTTCATGTTCCTGGGCATCCTGGCGTTCATCGCGCGTGACCTCCACGAGGCCGGAGCCGGCACGGGCGGAGGCGGCGGCGTCGTGGACCCCACCGCCAAGCCGAAGCAGGGCGTCGGCGCCTAACGGCCCCCCCTCGGTCGCGGAGGGTCTAAGTAGCGGCCCCCGTATCCCCCACCGCCGTGGCCAACGTCAACTGTGGACAGGTCCGCGCCTATCTTTCCGGCCTGATGGCCGGGACCCCGGTCCTCCCCGACCCCGGGGTCTGGGACACCCTGCTCGCTCATGGGGCGGTGACCGGCTCGGCGAGCGCCCCGGAGCTGACCCCGGTGGGCCGGCACGTGCTGTCCGAGCTTCAGATCCGGGCGAGTCGCGTGGACGCCATGCCGCTCGATGTCGTAGCCGGCCAGCTGGGCCGGGTACTCGAGGACCTCGACCACGTGGCCCGGACGGCCGAGTATTTCCTGGCGGAGCTCGGGCCGCTGACCCCTCCCGACGCCATCGTCCTCCTGCGACCGGTGGCCGTCGCCCTCGCCAACCGTCGCGAGACGCCCGAGGAACTCGCGCAGGAGTTCCGCAACACCTGGGGGAGCGTGGAGGTCATGGGCGGGCACGCCGCCGACCGCTTGCTGGCGGCCGAGCTTCTGACCGCCTCCTCCGCCCCGATCGAGACGATGTACGCGCCGATGATGAACACTGTCAGCAAGATCCGGGAGGCGGTCGGGAATGGCACGCCGGCGGTGGCCACCGCCGCGATCCTCCACATCTGGCC
>JAKIWG010000029.1:10113-28243 GCA_022750155.1 Thermoplasmata archaeon
GCGGTCCTCTCGGACCTCGACGCCCTCAGTCCGGCGGAGATCCTTAACTGGGTCCAGAAGGCGACCGACCTGGTCCGCAACCACCGGCTCGCCCCGAGCTCCTCCGAACTGACCGCCCTCGGTGCAGCGTTGGTGCACGGGCTCCCCCGGCACGAGTTCGAGGAGCGCGTCGGCACCGGCCCGGACGAGGTCGTCCCGATCCCGGCCCTGGTCGCCCTCTTCTCCTGGGTCTATCGGCCTCTCGTCGTCGGCCTGTCGGCGTCCAGTCCCGCAGTGCCCGCCCCGTAGGGGCGAGTCCGATCCGATCCCCTCGGGGGCCGGGCCTACTCACTTTCGATTCCAGGTTCGCGGCGACCCCGCCACATCGTCCGGGAAACGGTCGGCTCCAACTTGGACTGGGACCTAGGGGACGCCCTCGTCGTAGACGGCCGTGTCTGGGGCGGCTTCCGACCAGGATTCCGCCGGGGGGGCCTCCTCGATCGCCGGAGCGGCCGGGGGAGAGGGGTCGGAGCCGGAGTCCCAGGACCGGACCGGTGGCGGGCTCCGGCGCCGGGCGAGGATCAGGCCGATGACGAGCCCGGCGATCGCCATCCCGGCGAGCAGTCCGAAGGCGGTCGACTCCCCCGCGGTGGTGCTCCCGGTGGTCGTCGCCGGAGCGTACACGGGCGAGAACGTCGCCGTCTCCACGACCGGCCCGTTCATCGTGACGGTGATACCGGCCGACGACCCGCCGGCGCTTCCCGCGCCGCTCCCGTTCCAGTATAGGAACTGCCAGGCCGCTCCGGAGACGGTCGCCGTCAGCGGGACCGAGGCGCCCTTCGCTTCCCAGCCGCCGGAGGAGACGGTCCCACCGGAGGAGCCGGAGACGGTCAGCAAGTACTGGGTGGCGAAGGTCACCGTCGCGCTCGAGTTGGCGGTGACGTTCTGGCCGAAGGCGCCGCTCGCCGGGACGTAGCGGGTCGTTCCCGCGGCGTCGTAGATCGTCGCGACGGAGACGGTGTAGCTGCCGTTCAGCCCGCCCAGCGTGAGCGTCGTGGCGGCCGCGCCCGTGCCGGTACTCCCGATGGAGATGCTCCAGTTGACCCCGGCGGGCAGACCCGACTCGGTGACGGTGAGCGTGTAGACGGCGGGAGGGATCACCGGTTTCGCCAGGAACTGCGCCGTCTCCCAGAGGGGGCCGTTGAGCGTCGGGGTGATCGTGAGGTTGGTCCCTCCGACCGAGCCCGGCCCGCTGGCGTTCCACCCGGCCAGGTACTCGCCCACGTCCGGGGTCGCCGTGATCGACAACGCCGCGCCCGCGTCGCCCCACGAGCTCCCCGGGGAGGGCGAAACGCTTCCGCCCTGCGTGGCGGAGATGGTGAGCAGGTACTGGGTGGCGAAGGAGAGGTTCAGCCATCCGTTTGACGTGATGTTGAGGACCCCGGGCGCCGCGTCTCCGAAGGAGGTGCTCGCGACCGACGGGGCGTATCGCGTCAACTGGGAGCTGTTCTGGTAGGCATACGGGAGGCCCAGGGCGTAGGGCCCGGCCAAGAGACCCTGGGCGAGGTACGACGCCCCACCGGAGTAGTTGGTCGCGCCGAGTCGCACGGTCAGGGTGACGCCCGGAGGCAGCCCTACGGCCTGGATGGTGACCGTGAATCGGGGGGGCGGCACGAGCGAGAACGTCGCGAGCTCGGTGACCGGCCCGCTTAGCGTCACGCGGGGGGCCGGTGAGGCGGTGGTGACCGCACCGCCGCCCGAGCCGGACCAGCCGACGAAATAGTACCCGGGCGAGGGGGTCTCGTTGAGGGTGACCGACCCCCCGCTCCGGACCCACTGGCTCCCCGGGATGGCGGTGCCCCCGGTGCTGTTGGTGACCGACAGCCAGTACTCGGGCGAGTAGGTGACCCAGACGATCGCCGGGCCGTCGAGGGTGAGGCTCGAGGGGTAGGAGCTGAAGTTCTGCCAGCTCGCCCCGACCACGAACGGTTCGACGGTGACGAGGCTGGGGTAGTACGAGGTCCCGCCCGTCAGGTAGACCGAGGACGGAGTGATCGACTGGGAACCGCCCCTCACCGGGACGGTCCAGTTGGCACTCTCTATCCCGTACTGACCCCCGTTGAGACCGAGGGACCATGCGGTCCCGTTGGGAAGGCCGACCGCTTTGAAGGTCGCCGAGAAGCTCGCCGAGGTCGGCAGGACCGCAGTGAAGTTCACGTCGACGATCCGCACTCCCGGGACCTCCACGGGCGACAGCGGCGAGGTGCTCCCGACCCAGTACTTTCCCGTGACCCCGTCCACGATCGTCCAGACGGCGAAGTAGGTCATGCCGATCGTGACGTTGCTGGTGATCCCGAGCCACGCCGACGAGCTCGAGTTCGTGACGGTCTGGTTCCCCCACCCCCACGCCGACACCCGCCAGGTGGTCGACGCGGGTAGTCCACGCTCGTGGAATACGAGCGTCGCGTTGCTCACCGTGCACTGGAGCGGCGGCGTCTGGGGAAGGTAGTCGGTGCACGCCCCCACGACCCGGAAGTTCGCCGATTCGTTGACCGGGCCGTTCGCGGTGATCTTGATCGACGGGCTCGAGGTGTTGACGCTGCCGGAGCCGGCGCCGGTCCACGACAGGAACGTCAGGTTCTCGAACGTCAGGTAGCAGAACGGGCAGAGCCCGTAGATCGGGTTCGGGGTGACCGACTCCGAGATCGTCGCGCCCAGGTTGACCCAGTTCGGGCCCGGAGCGGCCGTGATGTTGTAGTTGATGCGGATCGAGACGGCCGAGTCCCAGCAGAACTGGACGGAGCTCAGCGCACACGAGGGGATGTCGGGGGTGGAGGAGACGTCGACGAGCACCTGCTCGCTGAAGTTCTCATAGATCGTCGAGCTCGAGGTGAAGCTCGAGGGCGGGGCGATGCTCGGCGTGGCCCCGAAGCGGGTGCCGTACCCGGCGGGGATCGAGCCGATCGTCCAGTTGATCGGGGTGCTCGGGGGGACCCCGGAGACGCTCAACAGCCCGGGGGCATTGGCGAGGCGTGCGTTGCCGCCGACATTGATCGTCCATGGCGTTCCGGACGTGAGCCCGGACTCCGTGTAGGTCAAGGTGACGCCGACGCCGCGGTAGAGCGAAGAGACGGTCACCTGGGAATAACCAGACGCGGTCGGGTAGTTGCAGTAGCTGATGGCGCACGTCTCGTGCGACCAGGCGACGAACAGCTGCGGACCCGCGGCCAGGATCGTGTCGTACTCCCCGTCGGGCAGGAACGGAGTGTTGGTCGAGTTGGCCCAGATCGTGATCGGGTCGGTGAACGTCGTGCCGTTGTCCGAGCTGTTCAGGTAGACCTGGAACTGAGGGCAGTTGTACGTCGACGAGCAGTAGGACGGGTCGCCGATCGGCAGCCACGAGGTCTCCAGGTGGAGGACCCCGGTCGCGCTCGTGGCGATCGCGACGTTGTACGCGTTGAACCCGGTGGGGTCTTCGAGCTGGCTGCTAACGGAGTGCGGCTTCGACCAGGTGAGCCCCCCGTTCGAGGAGTTGGTCACGTAGACATTGGGGAACAGCTGTGCGAAGCAGGCCGGATTGCAGGTGGTGAACGCGTCCCCGCCGGTGTAGGCGAGGTAGAGCTGACCGTTCACTGGGTTGACCGAGAGCTGGGGGGCGGGATACAGGAATCCGGCATAGGAGCCCCACCCGGAGAACGTCGCCAGCGTACCCTGCGTCGCATCGTGGAGCGCGAAGCTCGTCCCGTTGTTGGCGGAGGTCGCCACCATCAGGTTCGCCGTGAACACCCCGTAGACGCAATACGTCGCGCAGTTGTACGAACTGTGATAGGTGATGTTCGTGGTGTAGGCGACGTACAGCTTGCCCGTCGGCCCGGTCATCACGTACGGATTCATCCCCTGCAGCGCCCCGCCGGCCGGGGTGTCCGGAAGGTCGATCCGGGCCCCCCACGACGCCCCCCCGTTCTGGGAGACGAGGAGGTGGACCTGCGAGGAGCCCTGGGTCGTCGACGAGGAGTATTGGTAGGGCGCCTGGCTATAGTTCATCCAGCCCACGTAGACCGTATGGCCGAACGCGGAGATCCACGGACGCTCGGGGATCCAGTTCTGGGCGTTCATCAGGGGGTTGGAGGACGCGTTGAGGACGGTGGGAGTGTTCCACGTGGTCCCGTTGTTGTAGCTTTCCGTGACCACGAGGCGAGCGAAGGCGATGTCCCAGTACCCGTACTGCCCGAAGTAGGCGTAGGGGAGCGGGGCGCTGAACGGGGTGGTGTTGAGCTCGACGAAGGCGAGCACCAGGGTTCCGTTCGAGAGGGAGGTCAGGGAGGGCTGCCAGGCGTTGGCGTACTGGTTGGCGAGCGAGCAGTCGGTGTTCGACAGGTACTTCGGCGTGCTCCAGGTCGATCCGCCGTTGGTCGACGACGAGAAACCGATCTCCACCTGGGCGTAGGCGCTCACGTTGGCGCACGCCGTGGAGTTCGTCCACGCGTTGTAGGCCACCGCAAGGGTACCTTGGGTGGTCAGGTTGAGCGACGGGTCGTCGGAGTTGTTCTGGGGGACCCCGTAGATGTTGCTGACATTGGTCGTGGGAAAGGGGATCGGCGTGTTGGTGAAGAACGTCCCCCGTCCGTTGCTGGGAGGTCCAAAGGAGTGGGGGAGTGCCGGGGCGACGGGACGCGCGGCCGCCCCGGGGTGCGCGCTCGCTACGGCCGCAAGGACCGACGGAGCCCCAGGCGAGCTGCTGCGACTGCCGAGGGACGAAGCGACGCCGAGACTCGATAGGAGCATCAGCCCGACGACCGCGGCCGCCACGAGCGGCGCGAGGTTCGGGGAACCCCGTGGGGGATTCGAAACCTCGGGGTTCGTGGACGGCGTCACGGGGAACCTCCGGAGTCCGACCCGTCCGACGCGGGATCAGGCGCGGCCGAGGCGGGGAACTCCGTCGCGGGCGGGGACGATCCGCCGCGACGCAGTCGCATCGCGACGATCCCGGCGATGAGACCGACGATCAGCCCGGCGATGGCGAGCTCGGCCCACAGGGTCGGGCTGTTCCAGCTGCTGGTGAGGGTGGTCGAGACCGGCGCGAGGGGCACGAACGTCGCGACCTCGCTCATCGGGGCGGTGACGGTCAGATTGGTGGACGCGGAACTGCCGGTGTACGAGCCGGATCCGCTTCCCGTCCAGGCCTTGAACAGGTTCGTCCCGGATGGCGTGGCCACGAGCCCCAGGTTCGCGCCGGAGGCATACCATCCGCTGTGCGGGGAGGTCGAGCCGCCCCCGAGGGCCGAGATCGACACCCAGTATGACGTGTGATAGGTGAGATTCACCGGGGTCGTGGTCGCCGAGACGGTGAGGTGGGAGGGCGCGCCAAACGGTTGGTACTGCGTCAGGCCATCCGGGGAGAGCGTGGCCTGGACGAGCACGTTGTACTGACCGGCGGCCACGCTCGGGATGGTGAGCTGGGTACCCGTGGAGGAGTAGGTCGAGCCGCCCAGCCAGACCGACCACGCAGTGCCCGAGGCGAACGGGGTCGTCTCCCGGAACGTGACCGGGTACTTCGGGGTGACCGATGGCAGGGCGGGCCCGAACACCGCGAGCTCAGAGATCGGCCCGCTGACCGAGATGGTCCGGGGGTTCGCGGACCCGTTGAAGCTTCCCGCTCCCGAGCCGTTCCAACCGATGAAGCGGAAGTTGCTGCCGGCCGGGGTCGCCTGGAACGTCGCGCTGGAGCTCGGGGAGAGCCAGAACGGGGCGGTGTAGGAGTTCGAGGTCGTCGAGGCGGAGACCGAGCCCCCGGAGGTCGACTGGAGGTTCACGTAGTACTGCGGGCCGAAGTTGACCGGCAGGACCGTTCCCGAGCAGACCGACGACGGCACGCCCACCGGAACGTATCGGGCGAGGCTCGTGCCGTTCGCGTAGGCGTACGGGACCGAGAGCGAGTAGCGCGTTTGGGAACAGGCGTTGAGGTTGTGGACCGTGAGCGAGCCGGTGTCCGACGAGTATCCGACCCCTCCTACGTAGACGGTCCACCAGGTGCCCGCGGGGATCGCGCTCTGGGTGAAGGTGATGTTGAATCGGTTGCCGGGGAGCGGGGCGAAGTTCGCCGACTCCTGGATCGGCCCGTTCACCGTCACATTGGCTTGCGTCGTGGTGCCGGTGAACGACCCGTTCCCGACCCCCGACCAGCCGAGGAAGCGGTATCCGGGGTTGGCCGACGCGTTGTAGGAGGCGTGGGTGCCCGGCAATAGCCAGCTCGTCGAGGGTCCGGGTACGATGCGGCCGCCGGCGGCGGCGCTGACGCTCAGGGCGTACGCCGAGGAGAACGTCACCGGGTAGATCCCGCCGGTCGTCACGTTGAGCCGGGGCCCGAACGCCTTGGGGGCGTACCCCGCCGAACCGTCGGACGCGACGACCGGGTAGCTCCGGACCGGGTAGTTTCCCGGGTGGCCGGTCACGTTGATCCAGGGGGTCGCCGAGCTGTACTCGGTCCCGTTGAAGCTGAGATGCCAGAGCGAACCGGCCACGAGACCGATCGCGTGGAAGGAGATCGTCCCCGCCGCGGCGGCGAGGTGGATGTAGGAGAACGTCAGGTTCACGACCGGGGTGTCCGGTACCGCGATGGGATTGCCGAGGGCCGGAGCCCCGAAGTACTTCCAACCGGCCTGGGCCGAGGTCGCCGCGACGCCGGTGATCCAGTGGGCGCCCGTGCTCACGCTGGGGACGATGACGGGACTGGTGCCGACGGCCGAGTGCGGAGTGCCGTCCCAGTTGAACGAGTAGGTCGAGTTCGAGGGGAGGCCGGGGGATTGGACGGTCTCGTTGAACGTCGAGTCCGACTGGGCCCAGGCCGTCTCGTTGATCGGCCCGTTCATCACGAGGTCCGCGGTCGAGGACGCGCCGGTGAAGCTCCCCGATCCGGTCCCGTTGAAGTAGTAGATCCCGAGGTTGCTGTAGTAGGTGGCGCCGACCGGGTAGCTGTAGGCGGTGCTCAGGGCGATGTGCTCCCCCGCCGGGAAGTACCATGGGAAGGCGGTCCCCCCGGTGTAGAAATACGCCGGATAGGAGCCCGACTCCCAGTAGTGGTAACAGAACTCGGACGGGGAGGCGGAGTAGTTGAAGATCTCGACTTGGAAGTAGCCGATGTTGAGCGGTTCAACGTTGAAGTTGAGCCCGTAGACCTTGGTCGCGTTGAACCAGTAGGTCGAGTCCGACGCGAGCACGTTCGCTTGAGGTCCGCTCTGGGTGGTCTCGATCGCGGTCCAGAACCCGATGGGCCGGAGCCCCGGGGTACCCTGGATGACGACCACCTGGGCGGCGGCCGGCACGTTGGTGACGTTGATCGACCGCGTGTTGCTGGTGAACGAATTGCCGTCGATGTAGAAGGTCCAGCTTCCCCCGAGCCCCAGGCTGTTGTCGATCCCCTGGACCGTGACCGTCGGGCCACTGTACGGCCGGGCGATGTCGAGCTGGCCGGGGTAGAAGCTGTAGGGGAAACTGTAGGAGTATCCCGCGGGGAGCGCGTAGCCCGTGAGCGGGCCACCGGTCTTGTTGAAGGCGACCGAGCTTCGGTAGCCGAAGTACTGGGCATACCCCCCGTCGTTCTCCGCGACGGTGGAGGAGATCAGGTCGCTGAAGTGGATCCCGTCCGGACTGGTCGTGGTCCATTGGGTGTAGCCGCTGCTGTAGTAGTTCGCTCCGGAAACCCCGCACGACTGGCCGGTTTCGTTGTACCATCCCACGGAGACGTACTCCTCGCCCGTCGGAGAGATCGAGACGCCGGGGTTGAGGTAGCCGACGGCGTACGTGTTCTGGTCGTTCGGGAGTCCGTGACCGACGGTGGTGTAGGACCACGAGACCCCTCCGTTCGAGGAGGTCGCGGCAAAGACCTGGGTGGAGTACCACTGGTCGTAGATGTTGTCCATCGTGAGGTTGATCGCGCCCACCCACACGAAATCCCAGCTCGAGCTGACGGGGTTGTAGGCGACGGCGGTGAGGGGCGCTTCCTCGAACAGCGAGGCGCTACCATAGTAGTTGTAGTTGCCATTGTAGTTGGTCGATTCTCCGTTGCCGACGTCGTGCGCGACGACGTGGGGTCCGCTCCAGCTCGTCCCGTTCGAGGCGGAGGTCGACATCACCAGGTCGTCGCCGTACTCCTGGTAGAAGGGCGCCCCGGCGCAGTAGGCGATGCAGTGGCGGTCGGTGGCGTAGCCGACGCCGACCGTCCCAGTGTTCGAGACGGCGACCGACGGCGAGATGCTGTTGTAGTACTGCGTCGCATTCAGGCCCGGCAGAGTGTACGGCCCGTTCCAGGTCGCGCCGCTGTTCGACGAATAGACGAATTGGACCGAGATCGGGCTGATCAGCGGAGACGTCCCCGGCAGCGTTCCGGTTCCGTTCGAAATGTTCTCGTAGGCGATGTAGACGGTCGAGCCGAACGCCGCCAGGCTGGGTCGGGCGATGTTCGCCGAACCGGCGACGGCGATCACTCGGGGGGCGGAGAAGCTCGTCGCGTTGTCGGTAGAGGTGACGAAGGCGAGGGCGTCACTCGGACGCGCGGTGTAGGCGGAGACCGGCGTGGCTCCGAACCCCAATACGTTCGCACTGGTCGCGTTCGCCTCGACGTAGGTGCCGTAGATGCTGCCGCTGGAGCTGACGGCGAACGACGGCTCCAACTGCTGGACATACGGACAGGAGAGGGGGAAGAACGTCGGCGCGCTGAACGTCTGGGCTCCATTGGTCGATGTCGAGTAGGCGACGCGCACGGTCGTGTTGCCCGCCGGGTTCGGCTGACCGGCCGGGCAGGTTCCCGTGGCGTTGGCCAAGAGGGAGTAGCTGACTGCGATCGTGGAGTTCACGAGGGACAGGAGGTTCGGCTCTTGCGCCTGATTGAAACATTCGTATCCGCCATAGCAGGGGATGTTTGCGGTGGGAAGGGTGGCGAACCCGCTGGTGTTCTGGTAGAACGTGCCCAACAGACCCGCCAGCGGGTGGGCATGGGACGCCCGGACCATCGAGGTGGAGGCGCTCGGCGATAGGTGAATACCTCCGTGGGGAGGCGATCCTAGCGCCGTCGTGGAATGAGCCGAGCCTCCGAGGCTCGGAATGCTGAGAACGAGCACCCAGACCAGCAAGGCGGGGACGATCCATCGGCGAAGGCGGGCGGAACCTCCGGTAGACGAGGAGGGAGACATGCGTATTGAATCCCAAGCCGTTGGCTAAATACCTTTCCCGGGACTCCCTCGAAGAATCCGAGGGGTCTACGCATGTACACGCGCGTACGCGCGGCACACCACTACCCCCCCACGGGGGGGGCGACGGACCCGCGGATTCCCCCGTCGGGCCGTGGCAGAACCGACCCAATCGTTTTGAATCGCGGCCTATTAGGAGCGAAGGATGGCACACTCCGCCGCAGGCGCCGCGTCGCACGGGAGCTCCGTTTCGACCATCTCGGTCCCCTGGGTCATCGCGGCGGCGTTGTTGATCGGGGTGGGGCTGTTCATCATTTCCTACTTCATGGTGACCTTTCAGTTCGTCTACCTGGGCGGCATCGCCCTCGTCGTCGGGGGCGGATTCATGCTGTTCGACGAACGGGCGGGTCCCGACCACGCGTGAGCTCCCCGGAGTTCCCCCCGCCGAACGCGACGCCTTGAGTCCAAACCCCAACGGATCTCCCATGGAAGAAGCCCCCCTCGTGATCGTGAAGCTCGGGGGCTCGGTCATCACCCGCAAGAGCGACGAGGCCCGGACCCGGGCGAAGGTCCTGCGAAGGCTGGCGGAGGAACTCTGCGGCCCGGGCGCCCCTCGGCTCATCGTGCTTCACGGGGCGGGGTCGTTCGGCCACCCTGGGGCGGTCCGCTGGCATTTGGCGGAAGCGCCCCCCCCGCAGGGCGACCCCCACCGGACCCGCGGGGCGGCGATCGTCTCGGCAGAGGTCCGGCGGTTGCACGGGGAGGTGGTCAAGGAACTAGTCGACGCCGGGGGCCGCCCCGTATCGGTGCCCGTGGCGGGGGTCGCGACCAACCGCGCCGGTAAGCTCGGGGGACTCGACACGGGTCCGTTCCGGCGCTGGCTCTCCGCGGGGTTCACCCCGGTCAGTTTCGGGGATGTGGTCCTCGACGACCGCTGGGGCTGCTCCATCCTGTCGGCGGATACGATCGCCCTCGAACTCGCCCGGGCGTTCCATCCCGAGCGCGTCCTCTTCGTCAGCGACGTGATGGGAGTGCTGGGACCGCCGATCCGGGGGAAGCGGCCGGTCGTCGCCGAGTTGAGCCCCGAGGTCGTGAACTCCCTCAGCCCCACGGTCGGGGCGCCCGACGTCACCGGAGGCATCCGGGGCAAGGCGGAGGCGATGCTGGCCATCGCCGGTATCGGCACCCTCGCAGGTCTTATTAGCGGACTTTCGGATGGGGCGCTCTCCAGGGCCATTCGAGGGGAGGCGGTCTACGGGAGCTGGGCCAAAGCCGCCGCCCGTTGACTCCGCGCCGGCCCCGGTTCGGGACCTCGGGCTCGACCTGAGCTCCCGGAAGGCTGAGCACGTCAAGGTTGTACTGGCGGGCGACGTCGAGGGCCGATACCGGTACTGGAACGACATCCAGCTCATCCACAACGCGCTCCCCGAGGTCGATTTCGCGGAGATCGACCCCTCCGTCACCCTGCTCGGCAAGAAGCTCGCCGCTCCGCTGATGATCACCGGAATGACCGGTGGGTTCCCGGACGCCGTGAAGATCAACGACCACCTTGCGCACGCCGCGGCCGAGCTCGGCCTCGCCATGGGGGTCGGCAGCACGCGCGCGGCGATCCTCCGCGGTCAGTATCCGGAGAGCTACTCATGCGTAGGGCGCCACGCGGTTCCCCTGAAGCTCTCGAACATCGGGGCCCCGCAGATCATCCCGCAGGCTCCCGGCGATCGGGTCGTCGGGGTGGACGAGGCCCGGTCGGCGATGGATCTGATCGGCGCCGACGTGTTGGCGATCCACCTCAACTTCCTCCAGGAGATGGTGCAGCCCGAGGGCGACCGGAAGGCCCGGGGTTGCCTGGAACAGATCGGAGTGCTCGCCCGGAAGCTCCCGGTCCTCGTGAAGGAGACGGGGGCGGGGCTCTCGAGGGACGTCGGCGAGCGCTTGAAGGCGAAGGGAGTGAGGGCGTTCGACGTGAGCGGTACCGGGGGCACGTCGTTCGCCGCCGTCGAGCACCACCGGGCGAGGGCCCAGGGAGCCGAACGCGAGGCCCGCCTCGGCAAGACGTTCTGGGACTGGGGGATCCCCTCCCCCGTGTCGGTGCGCGAACTGACCCCGCTGGGCCTTCCCATCGTGGCCAGCGGCGGGGTCCGCTCCGGCCTCGATGTCGCCCGGGCCGTCGCGCTCGGCGCGACCGCGGCGGGCACCGCGGGCGGGGTCCTCAAAGCGGCCGCCGCCGGGTATCCGGAGACCCTCGCCGAGCTCTCGCAGCTCGTCCATGAGTTCAAGGTCGCGATGTTCCTCACCGGGTGCCGGACCGTCGAGGAGCTACGACGCGCCCGGTGGGTCGTGACGGGAGAGACCCGCCAGTGGCTCTCGACGTGAACCGTTCCGCGCCGGCGACGCCGGAGGATCTCCACCGCCGCAAGCTCGAAGAATGGCGAGCGCGGGGAGCCGGTGGCATCCCTTCGAACGTGGACTGGTATGACCGCCTCGGCCCGGACGAGCGACGGCGGCTCGGGAGCCCGGTGCGCCGAAAGCCCTCCCGGACGCTCTCGGGAGTGGCGATCGTCGCGGTCATGACCGCCCCTTCGAGGTGCCCGCACGGACGGTGCACCTATTGCCCGGGGGGCCTCGAGAACAATAGCCCCCAGAGCTACACGGGGGAGGAGCCGTCGGCGCTCCGCGGCGCCCAGTTCGGGTACGACGCGCGGGCGATCACCGAGCACCGGCTGGCGACGCTCGAAACGATCGGTCACTCCACCTCGAAGGTCGAGGTGATCGTCATGGGCGGGACGTTCCCCTCCCGCCCGGCCGCCTACCGAGAGACGGTGTTTCGGGGGATCTTCGACGGCCTCAACGGGGTCCGCTCCGATACCCTCGAGGCCGCACAGCAGCTCAACGAGGAAGCCGGCCACCGGTGCGTGAGCCTGACGGTGGAGACCCGCCCGGACTGGTGCGACGGGCGGATCCTCCCCGCGCTCCTGGACGCCGGCGTCACCCGGGTCGAGGTCGGGGTGGAATGCCTGCGCGACGACGTGCTGCACGCCGTCGGCCGCGCCCACGGGGTCGACGACGTCGCCGTCGCCACCCGGGAGGCGCGGGACCGCGGCCTGAAGGTCTGCTACCATCTGATGCTCGGGCTCCCGGGGATGGACCCGACGAAGGACCTGGAGGACTTCCGACGGCTCTTCGAGGACCCGTCGTTCCGGCCGGACATGGTCAAGATCTACCCTACCCTGGTGCTCCCCGGAACGGGCCTGTACGACGACTGGAAGGCCGGTCGTTACGTCCCGTACGACCTCCCCACGGCGGCGTTGCTCCTGGCGAAGGAGAAGGAGCTCATCCCGCCCTGGGTCCGGGTGCAGAGGGTGCAACGAGACATTCCGTCGCGACTGATCGCCGCGGGCGTCCGACAGAGCAACATCCGGGAGCACGCGGTCGCGCTCCTTGCGGCCGAGGGGAAGCGGTGCCGCTGCCTTCGTTGCCGCGAACCCGGGCGTCGGGCGACGCCCGAGCCGGAGGAGTTCCTCCCCGTCGAACGCCGGTACGAGGCGGCCGGGGGGTCGGAACGGTTCCTCTCCTTCGAGGCGCCGGAGAGCGACACCGTCGTCGGGTTCCTGCGCCTGCGCTTCCCATCGGATCGCACCGAAGGCGGGCTGCGCGCCCCGGTGATCCGCGAGCTCAAGGTCCTCGGCACCGAGGTTCCCGTCGGCTCGGCGGCGGCCCGGCCGAACGAGTACCAGCACCACGGGTTCGGGCGGGCCCTCGTCGCCCGTGCCGAACAGGCCGCCCGGGCCGCGGGGTTCGACACCCTCCATGTGCTGAGCGCCGTCGGGACGCGGTCGTATTACCGGAAGCTGGGGTACGCGGGAGCCGGCCCCCACCTGACGAAAACGCGTTTCGCCTAGCGCAACCTTCGAGGAGAAATCGCCCGCGGATTCATCCGCGCGAGGTCGCAAGGGTTATCCCCCGAACCGGCTCGGCCGAAACCGAGTGACCCCATGGCCCGCAACATCCATGTTGAACCCCTCCGGACCGTCCCGATCGAGGAGCAGGACATCGAGCTCGTCGAGCGCAAGGGCCTGGGACATCCGGACTCGATCGCCGACGGGGTCTCCGAGAGCGTCAGCCGGGCCCTCTGCCAGCTTTATCTCGACGAGTTCGGGCGGATCCTCCACCACAACACGGACGAGACCCAGGTCGTAGGCGGGGCCTCCGAGCCCAAGTTCGGCGGCGGAAAGGTCACCGCGCCCATCTACATGCTCCTGGTCGGACGAGCGACGACCGAGGTCAACGGCGAGAAGCTCCCCTTCCGGCAGATCGCCATCGACGCGGCCCGCAACTACGTCCATTCGATCTGCGCCCACCTCGATGTCGACAAGCAGGTGGAGTTCGACTGCAAGATCGGCTCGGGGTCGATCGACCTGAGGGGCGTCTTCGAGCAGAAGACCGTGCTCTCGAACGACACCTCCTTCGGCGTCGGGTTCGCCCCGTACTCGGACACGGAGCGACTCGTCCTGGAGTCCGAACGGTTCCTGACCACGAAGCTGAAGAAGAAGCTCCCCGCCCTCGGCGAGGACGTCAAGGTCATGGGCTACCGCTCGGGCGACAAGATCCACCTGACGGTCGCCGCGGCGCTCGTCGACAGCGAGATCGCCGACGGGGACGAGTACCAGAACGTCTGCCAGCAGATCCACGACAAGCTCGCCGACCAAGCCTCGAAACTGACCCACCGCGAGGTGTCGATCGACGTCAACACCGCCGACGACCCGGAGCTCGGCCGATACTACCTCACCGTCACCGGACTCTCGATGGAGGCCGGCGACGACGGCTCCGTCGGCCGCGGCAACCGCGCGAACGGCCTCATCACCCCGTGCCGCCCGATGAGCCTGGAAGCCTCCGCCGGGAAGAACCCGATCAACCACGTCGGGAAGATTTACAACCTGCTCGGGATCCTCATCGCCAACGACATCGTCAAGGAGACCGGCGGCAACGTCAAGGAGGTCCACGTGCGGATCCTCTCCCAGATCGGTAAACCGGTCGACCAGCCCCAGGTGGCCAGCCTCCAGATCCAGCCTTCTGCCGGCGTGAAGCTCGCGCAGGTCAAGAAGGAGGCCGAGGCGGTCGCGAACAGTTGGTTCGAGCGGATCGACACCATCCCCCAGAAGCTCATGACCGAGAAGCTCTCTGTGTTCTGAGCTCGAGATCTGGATCGTCGATAGGCCTCCCCGCGCCGCGGGCCGATCCCACGTCCCGCAAGAGACGTTGGTTCGGGCCGCGGACATCTCTGAGGCCCGGAGCCCCGCTCTGCTCCTCTTTGAGGTGGGAACGTTGTACTCACCACTTCAACCTCGCTTCGCTTCCTGTCCTCGTCTGCCGACGGAACCCCCTGCGGAACCCCATCGGCTCAACTCGAGGAGCGCGTCGAGCGCTTTCGGGGGAGGAGCCGCTCCCCATAGAACGACCTGGCCCCGGCACAGAATCGACGTCGCCGCCGCCTTGTCCCGGTCCCAATCGCCCTGGCAGTTCCCGCAGATCGACCGTCGCCACTCCGGGTGGTCCAGACGACCTCCGCACCGGGGACACTCCGACGAGGTCCCTCGAGGGTTTACGTGGACGACCTGCGTTCGGGCCTTGTAGCCCACGATCCGCTGGAGCTGGCCCTGAGTCCAGACGGAAAGTCTTCGGCGCGCGTCACGGCCCCGGGTCGTTCGCATCAACTCTTTCTGCGTCTCTGAAAGATCCTCGAGGATGATGTTCCGATCCCCCGCCTCAGCGAGGAGCTCGTTCGCAGCGCGGTGGAGGAGCGGCTCCACTCGGTGGCGTTCGCGCCCACGATATCGTCCCAGGACCCTTCTCTGAAGACGAAGGTCGGTGGGGATGGCTCGCTGAACGGCGTGACGTTAGCGGGCCATCGCCCCCTGGATCGCGGTGATCGGCCGGAGGTCGATGGCACCCATGTGGCCGTCGGAGGTGACGAAGTCCGCCGACGGCATGTTGACGTCGACGCCGACGGACTCGGGAGCCAGGTGGACCGTCCTCGGGACCCGGAACTGGAAGACGAGAGCGCGATCCGTGATAGCGAGTCCGAACTCCCATCCGGAGAGCATTCCGTACTTCTCGAACAGTGGGTTCCGTGCCCCGGAGAGGTCGACGAGGAGGTGTCGGTTCTTGTGGAGGGTGATGTCCAGAATTCGACCCTTCATTCGATAGAGCTCGCGTTGTAAACTGACCTTCAGCCGGCTGCGACGCGGGACCTGAAGCCGGAGCCGCTCCCACTTCCGAGCATCGAACCGCTTGGCGCGTCGGAGCTGACGGTCCCAGGAGTTCAGGGTGGCGGAGGTCTCGTTGGCGATGGAAACGGCCCATGGCGAGGCGAGGTGCGGGTAGTGCGCTCGGGTCCAAGAGTACGTTCGCTTGATGGCATCAAAGCGGGAGTCTTCTGGGTGGGAACGCCAATCGGGGATGAGGGAGTTCACCGCGGAGCGTACGTCCAGTAAAGCATCGCGGAGGCGGGGATCCAGGGCGATGGGGACGACGACGGAGCGAATGGCGTAGGCGGGACGGGCGCTCATCAGGCAATGGGGTGCAGGTCCGGGTTAAGGACTCCCGCAGAGGCGGTGGAACGGGGGGGCC
This sequence comes from Thermoplasmata archaeon, assembly GCA_022750155.1. Lineage (GTDB taxonomy): Archaea > Thermoplasmatota > Thermoplasmata > Lutacidiplasmatales > UBA184 > Lutacidiplasma. Next base: position 25,905 of record JAKIWG010000029.1, read on the forward strand.
GTGATAGAAGCTCGTATTGCACCCCCCGGATGAGAGGGTCACCCCGACCGGAGTGGGGCGACGCAGGGAGAGCTGCCTCAGGGGGCGTTTCACCATCGAGGAGAATCGAGCCGACACGAAGCCGAGATTGATTTCATTGCACCCACTCCCCCAAGGGCGGATTCGGGTCGTACCGAAGAGCCCGGCGCCACGGGCCCGGGTCATGAGCGAGCTGCCGGAGTAACTGGCACCTCGGTCGTTGAGCAGCTAGGCGATTGCGTCTTCGGCGCAAACGAGGATAAATACCCCATCCTCCCCTAGATTGAGCCGAGGTCACGCCGGGAGCCTGGTCCAGTTCGGCTCCCGAACCGTCGCTCCGTGGTCGATTCAGGCTCCGTGACACTGGTCATCGGCATTTCGGTACTCTCCGTCCTGCTGATCGCCTTCCTCCTCTACACACGCCAGACGATGCGCCGCCGAAGCAAGCAGCTTCGGATGGAGCTCGACGAGCGCCCCTCCGCCAAGGACGACCGGGCGTTCAACCAGATCCGCATCTCCTCCGCCGAGGCGGACGTGCTGGAACGGACGGGCGTGGAGGTCGTCCACGCGCGCGAGCTGCTCGCCGACGCCCAACGCGCCTACGACCGCCACGACTGGGACACGGCGCTCCGCCAGGCGAGGTCGGCCCACGAATCCCTCGTCGCGCTGAGGGGAAGGGCCCCGCTCCGCCTTCCCTCGGTGCTCGAGGTGTCACGATCCCGCGCGGCGGGGATGCCTGCGACGGATGCGTATCCTGCGATGCTCGCCGCCCCTGCGAGACCCGGCCCGTCCGGTCCCGGGAGCCTCGGGTCTGCGGCCGGATCGGGCGACGCCTCCTCCCCCGGAGCGCGCCTCCCGAAGAACCGGGCGGAATCACATTTCCAGATGACCCTCCTGGCCGAGGAAATCGCCCGGGCGACCGCCGCGGACGGGTCGGATGGCCGGGCGAAGGACGCCGAGCAGATTCGATCCGAGGCCCAAGGGGCGTACTCCCGGGGGGATTACACCGAGGCGCTCCGCCTTTCCCTTCGTGGGCGCCGCCGGATCGGCGGCCGGCTCGAGACCCTTCCGCCGACCCGATCCACCCAGTCCGAATCCCTTGCCCGGACGCCCGAGCCAGGGACCCCGACGCCCCACGGCGGCCCGGAGCCGACGGGGAAACCTTCGACCTGCTCGCGCTGCGGCAAGGCGGTCCGTGCCTCCGACCAATTCTGCCGCGGCTGCGGCGCCACCCTCAAGTCGTCGCTCTGTCCGCGGTGCGGCCAACCCCTCCAACCCGAGGACGCGTTCTGTGCCGGCTGCGGCGCGCCGGTGGCCCCCTAGGACGCCGCCGCGCCGAACTCCTCCAGACGGCGCTGGGTCCGCGCCTCATGCAGGAGCGCGCTCTGCACCAGCCAGCGGGGGAGGGGGATGGCGAACGTCTCGCTGACCTTGGCCAGGAGCTCTGCCATGGACGCCACGGTTTCGGAGGGTTGGTGGAGGGCCGCCCGGACGTGCTCCCGAACGTTCCAGACCCCGAGGGGCAGGATCTCTCCGGGATGCACCTCCCGCAGGACCAGCACCCCTCCCTGGCGACGCTGCCGGATGAGCTCCTCCGACGTGGCGAGGCGGGCGGCGTAGTAGCAACCGCCCATGGAAGCGTAGGTCGTCCGCCCCTTCCACCCCTCGTGGTCGCCCAGCATGACCACCCGCTCTGTGTTCGGGTTCCACAGGGTGTTCGGGTACCAGGCCTCGATCGACTCGTACCGGAAGGAGCCGGGAAGGAATGCGATGAACCACCGGTTGTCGAGCGCGGTGTACCGGTAGAGTCGGTACTCGGAGAGTTCCGGGAACTGCCGGATCTCCTCCAGGTTCTCCTTGCCGAGCAGGTCGTCGACGGCGGTGATGCTCCACCGCGTGGGGACGAACTTCCGGCGACCGCGGCGCCCGAGGGTGCCGGCGCTGAAGGCGCGTTGGATCCGGCTCACCCGGACCCCACGCTCGTAGAGCTCCGTCACGGCGATGCGCGCGGTCGCGTCGGTGTCCGACGCGAGGCGGTCGAGGCCGGCATCCACCCGCCGGACGTCGAGCCTCATCTTCTCGATCGGGGCGCTCGGTCCGTACGGGGGGAGCTCGTCGGAGAGCGAAAGGTGCCCCCGGGGAGGCCGACGGAACGTCGCTTCGACCTCCACGCTCTCCGACGCGAGAGCGAGCGTCTGGACGTCGTCCACGAGGCGGTTCGGCTTCTCGGCGTCGTGGACGTCGACGCGCTGGGTTCCCCGGACCAGGCTCGTCCGGTACCCGACGACCTCGGTGACCGACCGACCCACCCACTCCTCCGG
>JAKIWG010000005.1:0-24809 GCA_022750155.1 Thermoplasmata archaeon
CCGGGACGGGGAGCAGACGCCCGGGGTCCACTTCAGCCCGGAGGAGAAGCTGCGCATCGCCGAGCTGCTGAGCGAGCTCGGGATCCCCCTGCTCAACGCGGGGATACCGGTCGTATCGGAGGAGGAAGCCCGGGCGGTTCGCCTCCTCGCCGACGCCGGGCTTCGCGCCAAGATCCTCGCGGCGGCACGCACGGTCCCGGGCGATGTCGACGCGGTGATCCGTAGCGGCGCGACGCACATTGCGATCTTCGTCGCGGCGAGCAATGTGCATCTCCGTTACAAGCTGAAGATGACCCAGGACGAGGTCCTGGGCGCTTCGGTCGCATCCGTGGAACGGGCCAAGTCCGCCGGCCTTCACGTGGCGTTCGTCACCGAGGACACCGTCCGAGCGCCGTTCGACTTCGTGGAGAGGCTCTATGCGGCCGTACAGGAGGCTGGAGCCGACCGCCTCGTGATCTCCGACACCGTCGGGATCATGACCCCCCTCACGTTCCGATGGTACCTGCGGGAGTTCCGGCGGCGGGTCCGACCGAAGGACTGGTCGGTCCACTGTCACAACGACTTCGGGCTCGCCGTGGCCAACACCCTCACCGCACTCGAGGAAGGCGTGACGAGCCCCCACGTCTGCGTGAACGGGCTCGGAGAGCGGGCGGGGAACACCTCGCTCGAGGAGCTGGTGGTCGGCCTGGAATCGCTCTACGGGGTGAAGACGGGGGTCGACACCCGCCGCCTCTACGAGCTTTCGCAGCTCGTCGAGGAGATCTCCGGCGTGCCCCTCGCGGCGAACAAGGCCCTGGTCGGATACAACTCCTTCTCGCATGAGGCCGGGATCCACACCCACGGCATCCTCGCCCACACCCTCACCTACGAGCCGGTGCAACCGGAGACGATCGGGAGGAGTCGCCAGATGATCCTCGGAAAGCACACCGGAAAGGCCGCGGTGGTCGAAAAGCTCAAGGAGCGGAAGGCGACCGCGACCGACCCGCTCCTGTCCGAGCTGCTCCGGCAGATCAAGGAGCGGAGCGAGAGGCGCGGCAAGGAGCAGATCCACCAGTTCCTGGTAACCTACCGGTCCCTCTACGAGCACCCGGGGATCTCGGACGGGGAGTTCTGGCAGATGGTGGAAGGACTCGGGATCGAAATGGAGGACTCGTGAGCGGGGACGGGGGAACCCACGGGATGACCCTCGCCGAGAAGGTGCTGTCGCGTGCCTCGGGCCTCGATCACGTCGTACCGGGTCAGATCATCGAGGGCCGCGTCGACCTCGCCATGATGCACGAGCAGGGCGCCCAGACGGTCGGCCCCTTCCATGACATGGGCGCCCTCAAGGTCTGGGACACCGACCGCGTCGTCATCGCGATCGACCACTGGGTGCCGGCATCCACGGAGGGCGCCGCCGTGCTCCATCGGATCCTTCGGAAGTTCGCCGCCGAGCAGCACTTGGACCACTTCTACGACGTGGGGAACCACGGCATCTGCCACCAGATACTCGCCGAAAACGGATGGGTCGTGCCCGGCGACCTGGCCGTCGGGACCGATTCGCACACGAACATGCTGGGCGCCGTCGGCTCCGTCTCGGCCGGTATCGGGCCGACGGAGATGGCCGCCGTGCTCGCCCTCGGCCGACTCTGGCTGAAGGTCCCCCCGACGATCCAGATCCGGGTCCATGGCACCCTCGGCCACGGCGTGACCGCGAAGGACCTGATCCTCAAGGTGCTGGGGGAGGTGAAGACCACGGGGGCGACCTACAAATCGGTCGAGTTCTGCGGTCCCACCATCGAGTCGCTCTCGATGCCCGAGCGGTTCACCCTGTGCAACATGACCACGGAGATGGGGGCGAAGTGCGGCGTGATCGCTCCGGACGCGAAGACCTTCGAGTACCTGGCGAAGACCGCCAAGCACTCGATGCATCCGCTCTACGCCGACGCGGACGCGCAGTACGAGCGGGTCGTCGACATCGACGTCGACGGGATGCCCCCGATGGTGGCCTGTCCGTACTCGCCGGACAACGTGAGGCCCCTTCCGGAGGTCGCCGCGGAGCAGGTGAAGGTCGACCAGGTGTTCCTCGGCTCCTGCACGAACGCGCGGATCGAGGACATCCGCGAGGCAGCGGCCCTGATGAAGGGACAGAAGGTCCATGCCGGGGTGCGGTTCATCGTCTCGCCCGCATCGACCTCGATCTACAGCCAGTGCCTGAAGGAGGGACTGATCGAGGTGTTCACCGAAGCGGGGGCCGTGTTCACGAACTCCAGCTGCTCGGCGTGCTTCGGCGGGAACATGGGCATCCTCTCTCCGGAGGAGGTCTGCGCGTCCTCCTCGAACCGGAACTTCCCCGGCCGGATGGGCGCCAAGGAGGCCCGGATCTATCTCATGAGCCCGATCGCGACGGTCGCCACGGCGATCCGCGGTGTGATCAGCGACCCCCGTGAGATGATGTAGGGGGCGGATCCGGTGCAGGAGGTCATTCAGGGCCGGGTGTGGACGCTCGGCGACGATGTCGACACCGACGGGATCATCAGCGGAAAGTATCTCACCGTCATCGACCCCGACGAGCTGAAAAAGCACGTCTTCGAGATCGCGCTGCCCGAGTTCGCCCAGGGGGCCCGCCCCGGCGACATCCTCGTGGCCGGGGTGAACTTCGGGTGCGGGAGCAGCCGCGAGCACGCTCCCCAGGCGCTTCGGGCCATCGGGGTCGGCGCCATCGTCGCCGACACGTTCGCCCGGATCTTCTTCCGCAACTCCATCAACCTGGGCCTCCCTACCGTGGAAGCGAAGGGGGTCCGCGCGATCTTCGAGAACGGCGACCCGGCCCGCATCGAGATGCGCGGCGGCACGATCACGAACGAACGGACCGGGGTCCAGATCCATTTCCCCCCGTTGCCGACCCACCTCCTCGAGCTCCTCGAGGCCGGCGGCCTGGTCGAGAAGGTCCGACGGGAGCTCGCCGGGCAGGCGCCGGGATGAGCGGAGGGCCCTACCGCCTGGTGCTCCTCCCGGGGGATGGCACCGGTCCGGAGGTCGTCCGCCAGGGCCGGCGTCTCCTCGATGCGCTCGCCGAGGGGGATTCGGCGCCGTGGCGGATCGAGGAGCATCCCGGCGGGGCGCAGTACTTCCAGGTCCACGGCCGGGAGTGGACGGAGGAGGCGGAGCGGGCCGCCCACGAGGCGGACGCCATCCTCCTCGGGGCCGTGGGCTGGCCCGGGGTGTCCCTCCCGAGCGGGGAGATCGCAGGCGCCTCCCTCGTCCTCGGGCTGCGCCGCAAGCTCGACCTGTTCGCCAACGTGCGGCCCTGTCGGCTGTATCCGGGCGTCCTTCACCGGATCAGCGGCGAGTACAAGCAGGTCTGGTCCCCCAAGAACGTCGATATGGTCATCATCCGGGAGAACACCGAGGGGCTCTACACGCCCGCCCACGGTCGGCTCACGCGAGGCGAGGGGACCGAGGTCGCCATCGACACCCGGGTCATCACGAAAAAGGGAGCGGAACGTGTGATCCGCCACGCCTTCGAGCTCTCGCGTCGGCGCGCCCGCGGCGCCCCGGAGGATGGGAAGAAGCGGGTCACGTGCGTCGACAAGTCGAACGTCCTCGAGGGATGCCGATTCTTCCGGGAGACGTTCGACCGCATCGCCGCGGAGTACCCGGACATCGAGCGGGACTACGCGTACGTCGACGCGTTCACGCAGTGGGTGGTGCGAAACCCCGAGCACTTCGATGTCGTCGTCTCGACGAACATGATGGGCGACATCATCACCGACCTCGCGAGCGTGCTGCAGGGCGGAATGGGATTCGCGGCCGGCGGCAACATCGGTGCGGAACACGGGATGTTCGAGCCAGTCCATGGGAGCGCCCCGAAGTACGCCGGGAAGGACCAGGTCAATCCGTTCGCGACGTTCTTCGCCGTCGAGATGATGCTCCGCTGGCTCGGGGAACGCCACCACGACGCCCGGATGACCGGACAGGCCGAGCGGCTGGAACGGGTCCTCGCCCGGGTCATCGCCGCGGGGGGGGCCCGGACCTACGACCAGGGCGGACCGGTCTCCACCAGCGGCGCCGGGGACCGGGTCCTCGAGGCCGTCCGCGCCGAGGCCCGATGAGCGAGCGTCGCGAGGTCGCCCTCGTCGGAGGGGCCACGACCAGGTTCGGCCTGCGCGCCGCGACGTGGCCCGAGCTCGCCCAGGAGGCCGGGGCCGCGCTGTTCCGCGCGATCCCGGCGCTCCAGTCGGCCGAGGTCGACTCCCTCTTCGTTGGCGCCGCCGAACCGGAGCGGTTCGCCTTCCAGTCCCATGTGGCGCCCCTCGCGGCCGAGCAGATGGGCCTCACCCCGAGGCGGATCCTGCAGCGCACCGAGCTCGCGTGCGCCTCGGGTCAGTCGGCGATCCGCTCCGCGTATGCCGCGATCGCGAGCGGACTGTCCGATATCGCGGTCGCCGTGGGCGTGGAGAAGATGAACCTGCCCTCGATGGCCGAGGCGAACACGTCGATGGCGTGCGTGATGGACCGGCCGTGGGACGGGGCCCATGGGGCAACGGCCCCGCCGTTCTTCGCGATGGTCGCCCAGCGCCACATGCACGAGCACGGCACCACCGCCGAACAGATGGCGGCGGTCTCCGCGAAGAACCACCGCTTCGCCAACACGAACCCCAACGCCCAGTTCCACGAGAAGGTCTTCTCGAAGGAGAAGCTCCTGCGGCTCCCGCTCGTCGCCCCTCCCCTTCGGCTCGGGGATTGCTCGTCGATGACCGATGGGGCCGCGGCGGTGCTCCTGACCGCCGCCGAGTTCGCGGGGAGGTACACCGACACCCCGGCCTGGATCCGTGGGAGCGGCCAGTATTCCGACTTCCACAACCTGGCGAACGCCGGGTCCCTGACGGAATGGGCGGGCATGCGAAGGGCCGCCGAGGAGGCGTTCCGCAGCGCGCGGATCACCGTGAACGACCTCGACCTCGCCGAGCTGCACGACTGCTTCTCCATCTCCGAGATCGTCGAGTACGAGGCGCTCGGCCTCTGCCCGAAGGGGGCCGGCGGAGCGTTCGCGGCGGACGGCTCCTCCGACCTCGGCGGGAAGATCGTGGTGAACCCGCGCGGGGGCCTCCTCGGCTGTGGTCACCCGCTCGGCGCCACCGGGGTCGCCCAGGCGGTCGAGGTGTTCGACCAGTTCGCCCACCGGGTGCCGCCGGCCCGGCAGGTTCCCGACCCGAACTGGGCGTTGGTCCACAATCTCTCCGGCAGCGCGAACGTCCACTCGATGATGGTCTACCAGCGGGGGGGCTAGATGGCCGGGGCCACCCCGGGCGCCCAGTCCGCGGGCCGCTCCCCCGGTCCACCCGAGCCCCCGAACGAGCGTCCGCCTTTCCTCCTCGACTTCTTCCCCCTGGAGGACGCCACCCAGACGCGGCTCTCGCGATTCTTCGACGAGCTGCGCCTCGGGCGCCTGATGACGACCCGCTGTCCGAAGGACCAGAGCCTCTCCTGGCCTCCGCGGGTGGTCTGCCCGAGCTGCCACTCGGAAGAGATGGAGTGGGTCGAGCTCCCCAAGGGCGGCAGCGTCTACGCGTTCAGCGCCGTGCTCGCGGGCGCTCCGCTCGGGATGGAGTCGGAGGTTCCGTTCGTCGTGGGGCTCGTCGACCTGGACGGGGTCCCGCTCCGCCTGTTCGGCCGGATCGTCGGCAAGAGCTGGGAGGCGTGCCGGCTCGGCATGTCGGTGGCGGCCGAGCCGTTCGAGCTCCCCGATGGACGCGTCTTCTACCGCTTCCGCACCGAGCCATAATTCACGCCGACCGGGACCCGAAACTCCGGCGACTGAAGGCTATAAATAGCCCCCCTTGGTCTCGCGCGCGGTTCAGGAGAGGAGCCGAAGGCCGATGGACTGGTCCGAAACGGGATGGTGGCGTCGCCACGTCTGGACGGTCGTCATCCTGCTGACTGCGTTCACCTCCGCGATCCTGATCCGCTCGCTCTGGACCGCCCAGATCATCCAGCAGTGGGGCCCGCTCTACGTGTACGGGGGCGGGTCGGACTCGTTCTACCACTCCCGCGTCTCGGAATACATCGTCCTCAACCACCACAACCTCGTCCGGGACCCGCTGTTGAACTACCCGAACGGGGCCGTGAACCCGCGGGAGCCCCTGTTCGACTGGATGAACGCCATCCTCGGGATCCTGTTCGCGGGGCTGTTCCACGGCAGCGCGGCGAACGCCACGGCGTGGTTCCTCGACGCCCAGGGACCGATCTGGGCGGCCCTCGGCGTGTTCCCGGTCTATCTGATCGGTCGGGAGGTCAGCTCGCGCCGCACGGGACTCGTGGCCGCGATGATCTACCCCCTGCTCGTCGCGAACATCGATTCCTCGACGCTCGGGTACGCGAACTATCTGTCGTTCTACACGTTCTTCATCCTGCTCACCGTCTACGGGTACCTTCGGACCGTCCGGGCCGTCGGCTCCCGGAAATGGGTGGAGGACTACCGTCACCCCCGACAGTTCCTCCCCGCCATCCGACAGTTCGTGAGGGTGGAACGCACCGCCGTCAAATGGGCGTTCTTCACCGGCGTCTGCTTCGGCACGGTCGCGCTGGCCTGGCAGGGGTATTCGTTCGTCGTCGCGGCGATCATCATCTTCGTCATCGTCGCCATGATCATCGAGCGGATCCGCCGGGTCGATTCGTTCGGCCTCTACGTCTCGACCTGGATCGTCGGTCTCGTGGGATTCCCCATGGCCGTCCCCTACTACGTCCCCCAGGGACTGTTCACGGGCTGGTTCGACCTTCCGCTCCTCGTGTTCTTCGGCGGACTGCTCGTGATGCTGCCGTTCCTGGTGCTTCGCGACCAGCCGTGGGTGGTGTCGATCCCCGTCCTCGCGGCGGTCGTCGCCGGGGCCGTCGGGGCGCTCTACCTCATCGACAAGGCGAGCCTGATCAACATCGTCACGGGGCAGGGGTACTTCGTCAAGACCCTCGTGTACTCGACCGTCGCCGAGGCCCAGGCCCCGAGCATCGACGCGTTGATCTTGGGCTACGGGATCGTGACGTTCTTCCTCGCCTTTGTGGGGCTCGCCCTCACGGTCTGGGGAGTCATCCGGGGCCGGTTCCGCCGCCCCCAGCTGATGTTCCTCGTCTTCGCGGTCATCTCCATCTACCTGCCGATCTCCGCCGCGAAGTTCTTCTTCCTGGGGTCGGCCGCGTTCGCCCTACTGCCCGCCGAGGCGATCGTCCGCGCCCTCGACATCGGCAACTACACGAAGCTGCGGCGCAACGTCGCCTCGCTCTCGGACCGGCGCAGCCAGTTCACCGCGTTCCGCAAGTCGATCAAGGCGCGCCACATCGCGATCCTGGTGCTGGTCGTCGGGCTACTTCTCCCCAACATCTGGTATGCGATCGATGCCGGGATCCCGTACAACACCAAGAGCACCTACAACCAGCAGATCTACCATAGCCTGCCGAGCTTCCTGCAGACCTCGGCATCCAACGCGTCGAGCTTCTACCTCGGGGCCGCCGGCACCCAACTCGACACCCCGAACCAGTACGATGAGGCCGGTTACAATTGGCTCGCCCAGCAGGACCAGAACCTTCCCGCCCCCCAACGTCCGGCGTTCATCAGCTGGTGGGACTACGGCTTCCAGGCGGTCAGCCAGGGGTTGCACCCGACCGTCGCCGACAACTTCCAGAACGGGATCGTTCCCGCGGGAAACTTCCTCCTGTCCCAGAACGAGAGTCAGGCGATCGGGATCCTCACCACGACGTTGCTCGTGGCCGAGCAGAAGCGGTCCGGCGACGCCTACCTGCCTACGGGGCTCGACCAGCTCCTCGCCCGCGACGGCGTGAACCTGACGACGCTCCACACCCTGATGGTCAACACGTCGAGGGACATCCCGATCGTCATCGCGCACCCGGAGCGGTACGTCGCCGTCGACCCGAACCACCTCGACGCGGCGAACGCCCTGTACGACACCGTCTCCTACCTCCTCGCGAGCCGGGGGTTGAACCCGAGCGCGTTGGTCTACAACGACGTCCAGGCCTACACCGGCTGGTCGATCCGCTACGCGATGGTCGACAACCGCCTGTTCCCGTTCTCCGGTAGCAACACCGGTATCTTCTACGCCCCGGCCGACCTGACCGACCGCCAGATCGGCTCGGATGGGTCCGCCTCGGCCTACTACACCCTGAGTGCAACCGGCTCCGACGGAAACTCCTACCCCGTCAACCACGTGCCCGCCGGGATTTCGATCGTCCAGTACAACATCAACTGGCTTCCCGCGTTCTATCAGACGATGATCTACAAGATCTTCATCGGGTACAACGGCACACAGATCGGAGCGGGCGGGGGGATCCCCGGTCTCACCGGGGCCGCGGCCTCCTCGCCGATCGAACCCGGTTGGATGCTCCAGCACTTCCGGGTCGTCTACAAGACGGCCTACTACTGTCCGTACGCCAACCCGAACTCCCACCCGGGATGCTTCGGCGCGCAAAACCTCCCCACCGCCGTCACGCTCGCCCACGCCCACAACGGGACCGCCGACACCTCCCCGAACGCCTACTTCCAGGGAGGCGAGTCGATGCTCGAGTACTACTCCGGCCAGCCGATGACCGGGACCGTCCAGCTCGCCGATGGGACGCCGGTCAGCTCGGCGCGGGTGACCGTCTACGACAGCTGGGGGATCCCGCACATGACGACCCTCTCGGGTCCCACCGGCGCCTACTCCGTCCTCCTACCGCCGGGGAACGTGACCATCAACGTCACCGCCGGTCCGCTTGACGGGATCTCCCAGGCGGGGACGAGCCACCTCGGGACGATCCACCTGTTCGTCCCGGACGCCTACGGCCTCGCCACCGACGCACCGACCGTGGTTCGCCCGATCGTGCTGCCGGCCACGACGGTCCAGGGGATCGTTTACTGGAACGCGGCGAACAATTCGAGCTACATCCCGCACCTCGACCCGCTGGCCGTGGGGGCGACCGTTTCGCTGTACGGGGCGGGCCTCTCGAGCCACCACAGCGTCACCGACGCGAGCGGCGCGTTCGTCTTCACCGACATCCCGGCCGGCGTCTACAACTTCTCCGTCCTCTACCAGGGGGCGAACTTCACAGAGACGAAGGTCTACGCGCTCCCCGGCCAGGTCATCAACCAGACGACCGCGCTACGTCCCGGCCAGGTCAACGGGATCGCGCACTATGCCGACGAGTCCCCCGCCAACGGCGCGACCGTGCGCGTGGTCTCCTCGTCCGGAAACGTCGTCGGGAGCGCGACCGCCAACGGGACCGGCGGTTTCCAGGTGGGAAGCCTCGTCCCGGGCAACTACACCGTCTCCGCCTCCTTGGGGACCCTCGCCTCGGCACCGTCGGCGGTGTCGATCAGCGCGGCGGGCGGGAAATCGAGGGTGAACCTTACCCTCGTCCCGGTGGAGACCGTCGACCTCACCGTCGTTTCCGGAGGCAATCCGGTCGCCGGATTCCCCGTGCGGTTCTCCACCCTTCCGAATTTCGGTTTCGTGCCGGTACGCGTGACAAACAGCACCGGCCACACGAGCAACTCCACGACGCTCATCCCCGTCCCCGGCAGCGGGACGACCCCGACCTCCACGAACTCGACGACGTTCCTCACGGGGGCCGATGGCACGATCAGTGCGGTGCTCCCCGTCGGCAACTACTCGGTCTACGGCCTCGGCCTCCTCGGGTCGACCCTCGAGGCCGGGTTCGAGGACGCGTACGTGACCGCCAATCCCGGCGGCTTCCCATTGCCCCCGCTGTTCGTCGCGCCGGCGGTCGAGCTCCACGGCGCGCTCCACGCGCCCGCGACGAACGTCGGGGCGGCCCCCACGCTCGTCACCCTCTTCAATGCCCGGGGAGAGCAGGTCTCCACCTTCTCCAACAGCTCGTCGAGCTACGTCGCGTGGCTGCCTCCCGGTACCTACACGGTCCTCGCCGGCGAGGGGCTGTCGGCGGCCGGAACGAGCTATGCCCAGTTGACGACGGTCACGCTGAGGGCCGCCTCCCAGACCCTCGACCTCGCCCTCGTCCCGGCGATTCGCGTGAACGCGGTGGTGGGACTCGCCACGTTCTCCGGTACCACGGGATACTACCCGGCCGTACGCGCGGCCGTCTCGGTCTCCGTGAGCCCGAGCGGCGCCACGATCTCGACCCTATCCAACAGCACCGGGAACATCAGCCTGGTCCTCCCGGGCACCCTCTCGCCCGCTTCGACCTACTGCCTCACGGTCGCAGCGGCCGGCTACGACCCCTATTCGAGTTGCGGCCTTTCGCCGAGCTCGCTCAGCTCGCTGACCGCGGTCCCGCTCTCGGTGACCAAGGTACCGGTGGAGGTCGATGTCCTCGGGCTCCCCTCCGGGACCTCGCTCAATCTCAACCTCACCGCCAACAGCTCGACCGCCCAGAGCGTCTCGACCACCGGTGGGCCGACGTTCTCGCTGTCGCTACGCCCGGGGAGCTATCGGATCAGCGCCTACGCCACCGTTTCGAACGGCTCGGCACTCTACCTTCCCTCGTCGATCTCGAACACGTACATCCCGTTCGGATCCCAGCAGACCAACATCACCCTCCTGCTCCTTCGGGAGGTACGCTCCACGGGGGAGCTCACGCTCCCCGCCAATGTCAGCAATTCGTCGGTCACGCTCCACCTGAGCTCGGCCCAGCTCAACCTGACCGTGAGCGGCCCCACCTTCGAGGGACGGTTCTTCGCGGCCCCGGGCACCTACCGAGTCTACGCCGTCGCGCTCTCCGGGAACAACACTTTCTCCACCATTACCACGACGACGATCAACGCCACCGGCGCGATCGCCGCGCCGCTCGTGCTGACGGCGAGCGGGTCGACGCTCTCCGGGAACCTGACGAGGCCCGAGGGCATGCCGCTCAATGCGACATTCCCCTTCACGCTCACCGGGCCCTACGGCCTCTCGATCCCGCTCGAAGCGTTCAGCGGGCGATACTCGGTCGTGGTGCCGACGGGCGATGGGTTCACCCCGTCGGTCGATACCGTCCAACTCGTCTCCACGGCGAGCGGATCGCAGTACGAGTCGTTCCACGCCGCATCCGGGACCACGTGCACGGCGACCTCCCCCCTCTCCGAGTGCAACATCCCCCTCACGGCTTCGGCGATCCAGACCAGCGTCAGCATCCAACTCCGCTACGGGAGCTTCCCGTCGCTCGTTTCCGGGGTCCTCCAGCTGATCGGTCCGGCCCCCTCGCTCAACGTGACGACCCTCAACGTCTCCTCCGGCAGCGTCACGGTGACGCTCACTCCCGGGACGTACCAGGTGTACGCGGTCGGAGGGTCGGGGGCGCCGATCGCCGCCGTGACCTCCCTCGTCGCCCCGCCCTCCGGGGCGAGCTCGCCGTTCGTCGTCACGCTCGTGCCCGCATGGACCGTTTCGGTGACGGTGACCTCCGGGAGCCCAGGCCTCTCGCCGACCGCGAACCTGTGGTTCCGGCAGAGCACGGGCCTCTCGCTCGCCTTCCACCACGTGCCCATCGGCACCTCGGTCTCCTACCTGCTCCCCGCAGGGATCTACACCCTGCAGGCGAACGCGTCCGGCCGCCCGTACGGGGTCGTGACGAACGCCACGGCGACCGCCTCAGTCGACCTCCTCTCGGGGAACACCGCCTCGTCGCTCTCGGTGTCGTACAAGTGGCGGCAGACGGCCTCCTTCCAGATCCTCGGGCCGAACTCCGCGACGGTCGTGGACGGCAACTGGGTCGCCTACTCGTTTTCGCTCAGGAACACGGGCAACGTCCCGTACTCCTACCGGCTCATCGGCACCCCCTCGTTCTGGACGTTCGACTTCACCCCGGCCAACGGTTCGCTCGGGGTCCTCGCCGGCAACAACACCGTCTTCGGCGAGGTCCGGATCCTGATCCCCGCCGGGACGGCGGTGGCGCACCCCACGATCAACCTGGAAGTGCTGACCACCCCGGACGGGACCGTCGCCGGCTTCGCCAACCCGACCCCGACCCTCAACATCGTCCCCTACGTCGGGCTGACGATCGGCGAGGGCGCGGTGGGGACGTTCGTGCTCAGCCCGACCTCCGCGACGCTGCCGTTCTATCTCCTCAACACGGGAAACGTCCCCGAAGCGATCGCGCTGTCGATCCAGGACGGCGCCCGGGTCTCCGGGCTCGGCTGGTCGTACCAGATCCTGCAGGGGAAATCCGTCGTCAACGCCCCCCAGACGGTCCAGGCCGGGGCGAACCAGTCGTTCTTCGTCCACCTGACCGCCCCGACCGGTGCCGCGCTCCCGCCGGGGTCGGTGACGGTCTCCGCCCACGTGCTCAACCTCTCCGGTACCCTGGTCCGATTGCAGCCGCTCGCCGTGCCGGAGCTGAAGCTCTCGCTCAACTCGACGACGGTGCTCATCACCGGCCCGAACATCGGCTCGCCGCCGACGTACCCGGACTGGCTCGTTCCGCTCCTCTCGTTCCTCCCCGCCGTCGCCCTGGTCATCGGGGTCGCCACCTGGAGATGGTACCGGACCCGCCGCTGGACGAGGAGATGAGCGGAGCATGACGAGCGGTCCATCCCCCATCCGGACCGGCGCCCGGACCCGAACCGTGGCCCCCTGGGCCTTCGCTATCCTCCTCATCCTCGGGCTACCGGTGCTCGGAATGTTCGGAGGGGTGCACGCCGCACCGATCCTCACGCCCGTGACCGGCGGGATCGCCGGCCCCTCCGAGGTCGGGGCGGGCCAGAAGGCGAGCTACGTCGTCCACGCTAACGGCGGACCCGCATTCGCCCCGAACGGGACCCAGACGGGCATCCTCTCCTACCGATCCTCGCTCGCCGGCGAGAACACCACGGGCGCGGTGCTCAGCCCGCCGTCCGGGGTGCTGATCAACCAGAGCATCACCCTCTCGCTGATCGCACCGAACCTCACCGAATCGCTCACGATCTTCGTGCTCGTCACCTCGAGCGTCTCCGGCCTCAACTCGACGAACACGTCGAACAACTTCTCCTTCCACGTGAACATCGTCCAACCATTCCGCCTCACGGCGACGATCGTCGTCTCCTCGGCGTCTTCGGTCGGGTCGTTCAGCATCACGGTCACCCTGGACGGACAGCCGGTCGGGACGGTGATCGTCCCCACGCTCACCCCCGGTTCGAACTACCCGTTGAGCTTCGAGTACGTCGCCCAGGGCCTCGCCCCGGGCTGGCACACCTTCTCCATGAACGTGGCCCCGGAGCACGGCCTCGTCACCTTTTCGGGGGGTTCGACGGCGTTCAACCAGCCGTTCTACGTGCCGGGCCCCGCTCCGGACAACTCGCTCTGGTATCTCGCCGGAGCGAGCGCCTTCGTGGTGGCACTCTTTATATTCACCACGCGGGTGGGCGCGCGCCGCCGCGGCAAATCGAAGAAGTAGAGGCGACGCCGGCGGAACACGGTACCAACTCCCATGGCGTTCTCGGATGCGCGGTGCACCTCCTGCGGCGTCGCGCTCGGCGCCCGCGGGACGGTCCAGTTCAAGTGTCCGAACTGCGGCGAGGCGAACCTGGGCCGGTGCGCGCGCTGCCGGGACCAGTCGGTCGTCTACACCTGCCCGAACTGCGCCTTCGAAGGCCCGTAGCGCGCCCGAGGCTCCCATGGGTCAGGTGGCGGTGCTGTTCCGGATGATGCCCGAGGGCGTCGAGACCGACATGAAGGCGATGGCCGAAGGGGTCCGCCATGCCATCCCCGCGGGGGCCACGATCCGGGGAATGCAGGTCAAGGACATCGCCTATGGCCTCAAGGCGCTCCTGGTGAGCGTCGTGATGGCCGACACCTCCGGGATCCTCGACACGACCGAACAAGCGCTCGCGAAGGTTCCCCACGTCGAGTCGGTCGAAGTGATGGAGGAGGGGCTGCTCTAGGCGGCCCCCACCCCCTGTCGTCGCCCGTGTCGTACCTTCTCCTCCTCCGGTCCTTCGGCCGATTCGTTTCGCGGGCCGCGCGCCCGCCCTCCGGAGCCGATGGGTTTCCCGGCGGGAGGGCCGCGTCGTGCAGGGGGGTGGCCCGCTGATGACTCCCTCCGGAGAGCTCGTCGGCGTGGCGCGGGCGCCCCACGAGGCGCTCCGCCTTCTCGCCGAGCTGGAGGACGCATGGACGCTCCAGGGTCGGGCGTGGGCGATTCGGGCGGTCGAGGGCGCGCGAACGAAGTTGCGTGCGGGCGAGCTGAACGGTTCGCTCTGGATCGGGCCGAAGGACGAGGCGGTGGGCCTCGCGACGTGGGACGCCGACGGGGAGGTGGGTCGACGGATCTCGACCTTCCTGAGCGAGGGATACCGGAACGAGGCCACGTTCCGCGCCTTCGTGAGCGCGCTCGTGTCCGAGGGAGACCGCGACGCCGCCCCGGTCATCTCGTGGTCCGACGAGGTCCCGGGGATCCCCCTCGCCTCCCAGGCGCGGGTGTTGGAGCCGTTCGGGGCGTTCCACGTCACCCGGATCGACCTTGCCTACCCGCTCCTCAAGCCGTTGTTCGCTCCGGTCGGGGCGGCGCCGGACAGGGCCCGTTCGCTCACGATGGAGGACGAGCCCCGGCTCGCGCGACTCCTCCGGGAGGCGTACGCCGACAATCCCGTGGAGCAGGCGGTCTTCGTCCGGTGGAAGGATCCCGTGCGCGACGCGCGGGAATCCGCCCACGACCTGCTCCACGGGAAGTACGGCCGTTGGATGTCGGACGCCTCGTTCGGTGTGGCCGAAGGGGAGGAGCTCGCGGCGGCCGTCCTCGTCAACGACTACCACGGACCGCTCGTGACCGAGGTCATGACGGCCCCGGGGCACCGGCGTCGGGGCCTGGCGAGCCACCTGCTCCGATCCGCCGTCTCGGCCCTGCGCGCTCAGTCGGCGCCCGCGCCCCGCCTCGTCGTGACGACCTGGAACCAACGTGCCCTGCGATTGTACGAGCGGCTCGGGTTCGAGCGCGTCCCCGGCAGCGAGGGGGGGTACTGGCTCGACCTGCCGAGGCTCGGGCTGACGCGGCCGGAGTCGGCACCGGGCACGTGAGCCCGGGGGGCCGGCGCTCCCACGCCGTCCCGCCCCGAGTGGGGGCGTCTCACCGAGGCATCGGGTCGAGTCTCCCCACAAGCCATAAGTGGACCCCGAACCCAGAGGAACCGATGCGTTCTCCGGCGAAGGACGGGCTGGCCCGGATGCGCGGGTACGCCGCCCAGTTCCCCGAACAGCTGCGGCGGGGGTTCCGCACCGGCGTCGACCTCGAGTTCCCCGTGCCGACCCGCGCGACCTACTGGGCCGCGGCCGGGATGGGGGGCTCGGCGATCGCCTCGGACCTGTTCGCCGGGATCCTGGCGAGGGAGACCGAACGGACCCTCACCGTTCATCGGGGCCCGTCGCTGCCGGCCGCGGTCAGCGATCGTTGGCTCGCCATCTTCACGAGCTACTCGGGGAACACCTGGGAGACGCTCGCCGCATACGACCAGGCGGGGCGCCGCTCGGCCGCGCGCCTGGTCGTCAGTTCCGGTGGGACGCTCACCGAGCGCGCCGCCGAGGACGGGGTCCCGTGCCTCGTGGTTCCCGCGGGGCTCCCGCCCCGGGCGGCGCTGGGGTTCCTCCTCGGCGGACTACTGGGCGTCTTCGACGCATCGTTCCCCGAATCGAACGAGGGACGGCTCGCCACGGTGACCGCCGAGCTCGAACGCCGGATCCGCTCGCTGGAACGACCCGCAGGAGGTCCCGCCCGTCTCGCACGGGCGCTCGGCCGCCGGAGCCCCTATGTCTACGCCGAGGAGGGGTTCTCGGCGCTCGCCCGCCGTTGGAAAACCCAGGTAGAGGAGAACGCCAAGCGCCTCGCGCACTTCGACCTGCTGCCGGAGCTCCTCCACAACGCCCTCGTACCGTGGGAGCGCCTCTCGGCCCAGGAGGCGGCCCGCCGGGCCGTGATCCTCCTGGAGGCAACCGGACAAGACTCCCGACTGCAGCTCCGATTCAGATATCTGGGGCGTGTCCTCAAGGCTCGACGCGTCGCCGTCCACCGAGTCCCTCTACCAGGCCCCGACCCGCTCCTCGCGCTCACCACGGGGGTCGCCTGGGCGGACTACCTCTCGCTGGCATTGGCCGAGCTCGCGTCGGTCGATCCGTTTGAGATCCGAGCCCTCGAACGGATGAAGACCGCGCTCGCCGGAAGGTGAATCCGGGCGCCGCGGGCGCGGAGACCGGGCCGAACGGCGGGCCTACCGCTCGGGGGGAGTGGCCCCGGAGGGGCTGGGGGAAGGGGCCGACGACCGTTTCCGGCGTTGTCGCCACAGCACCAGGATCTCGAGGAGCACGAGGAAGGCGATCGCGCCGATCGCGAGGTACTCGTACAGGTGGCCGCCAAAGGGACCGATCTTCGTCGGGGGTGACCCCCCGCCGATCGGGATCGGGGTCAGGGGGACGATCGTGAGGTTTGCCGAGGCCCTCACGGAGACACCCAGCTGGTCGGTCACGGAGTAGTTCCCTTCGAAGGCGCCCGTGATCTTCGGGTTGCACGATTCGGAGAAGTTGCTGAGGTTCGACGAGAGCGAGCGGCACGGGGCTGGGAGGCCAAGGGCCCTCAGGACGCCGGAGTATGGAGGATCTCCTCCGGATACGGTCGCGTTCCACCAGACCGGTGCCGGATTCGTCGAGTTGAGGGTGACGTTCGCCGGCGACACGGTCAGATTCACGGAGAGGGCCGGGTACACCGAGAGCGTCCAGGTCGGCGTGACCACGACCGCCCCATTCGCGTCCGAGATCGTCGCGCTGATCGGATAGACCACGGGACCGGGCCCGGGGATCGTGGGCGTGCAGTTCCACCCTCCCAACGCGGAATAGGCGCAACCCGCGGGCAGGTTGTGGTAGGTGATGTTGAAGGGCGCCGCCCCTCCGGTCACGTTGAGCCAGAATTGGGCGGGCACCCCGGAGTCGACCTTGGTGACGTTCAGCGAGTAGGCGAGGACCTGCAGCGCGGGGACGACCCGCAGCTTGGTCACCCCGGCGAAGAAGATGGATCCGGTCGAGTCGGTCGCGTTGGCCTTGACGAAGAACACGCCCCCGCCCACGGCCGTCGGCTGGCAGACGAGGCTCGGGGTGGATTGCGAGATGCAGCCCTGGGGGAGGTTGCCGTAGACGTATCGGTAGGGCGGCGTCCCACCGGTGACCGTCTCGTTGAGGTGCGTGCTCTGGCCCAGGTCGACCGATTTCGGTGAGGCGGTGAGGGTCGCGTTGAGGAAGGGTGCCACGACGATGGTCAGGGTGAGCTCGAGAGTTTGGCCGACCGAGTCGTTCCCCCAGGCGCGGACGAGGTAGGTGCCCGGGGCGGAGTAGGAGTGGGTCGGCTGGTCCTTCCCCGGAGCGCGGACGCCGTCGCCGAAGACCCAACTGGGAACGACCACCCCGTAGCCGCCGGCGAAGTTGGCGGTGAATTGGATGCTGTTCCCCACGTCGGCCGTCGTGCGATTCGCCGTCGCATTTCCTGCGATCACGGGCGCGTATCCCCACGTGTCGCCGACCAGGGTGGGGGGGTCCCCCGGCGCGGCCGTATTCCCGCCGAATAGCACGAGGTAGTGGTCGCGCGCGTCGAACGCGGTGCCGGCACCGGCCCGCGGCGAGGGCGACGCCGATGGGGAGGTCGGGGCCCACTCGCCACCGTTGAGCGCCCACGTGTCGCCGAACACGCCGCGGTCGGCCGTCCTCGGCCCGTTGCCCCCGAACATCACGACCGCCGGGACCTGCCCGTCGATCGAGGCGGTCGAGTTCGCGCGTAGGGGGGGGACCGCGGAGGGGGACGTCCTCACCCAGTTACCGGCATTGAACCTCCACAGGTCGGAGAACCCCCATGACCCGTTCACGCCACCGAACAGGTAGAGCGAGCCGTTCGATAGCTGGCGAGAGAGCGTGGCGTTCGATCGCGCGGGGGGCGCGGAGGTCGGAGCCTGGGGGAGCCAGCGGCTGTTGGAAAACTCCCACGTGTCTCCGAGCGGGCCGGAGGTGTTCTGGCCGCCGAAGAGAACGAGGGTGGCCGCCACCTGGTCATACCCGAGCGACGCGCCGAACCGCGGGGACGGGGCGACGAAGAGGCTGGACGTCAGGTTGTTCCACGTCCCGTTGAACATCCACGTGTCGCCGAATGTCTGGACGCCATCGGTCCCTCCGAAGAGCATCACCTCCCCCACCCCGGGGTCGTAGGCGATGGCCGACCCCCATCGGGGGGACGGCGCCTGGGCCGAGACGACCGGTGTCCAGTTCCCCAGCTTGAACCCCCACGTGTCCCCGAGGGCGCCGGCCGCCCCACGGCCGCCGAAGAGCAGGATGCTACGGAGGACGCCCGCGTAGGCCATCGCCGCGTCCTCGCGGGGCGGGGGGGACAGCGTCTGGGGCAGGAGGACCCACTCGGGGGCTGTGGGGGGATTGCAGGAAGTTCCGGGGAGCCCGAACGCGGAAAGCGAACCATCGGTCGTGCCCTGGAACAGGCACCCGTCGGCGATCGAGGGGGCGCTCCAGGCGCTCCCGGGGAGGGGTCCCTGAAACACCACGGAACCGTTGGCGGCGTTCAGGACCAGGAGGGTCGTACCCGCGCTGACGACGACGAGCCCCGCCGTCGCGGTGACGGCGCCGACCACCGGTCCCGGCGTGAAGTGCCGCCAGAGGAATCCGCCGGTGCCGGGGTCGACGGCGTCGACCGAGCCGGAGTAATTCGTCAGGCCGACCGTGACGAGCGCGCTTCCGAAGTAGAGCCGTACCCCGTCGAACGCGGCCGGTGCGATGCTCGACACGCCGCACTGTGGACATCCCCCGGGGTTCCCGACCTGGGTCGTCCATCGCGGGCCGAGGGAGAGGTTGGAGGCGTTCCACGCGTAGGCGAGCCCGTTCTTGTCGGTGGCGACGACGATCGAGCGGCCGGATGCGTCATAGGCGAGGGTCGGCCCGGCGCCGAAGTCCCCGTCCACCAACTGCTGCGAGGCGGGGATCTGCCACGCGCTCTTCAAGGCGAGGTCCGAGGCGTTGAGCTGGACGATCGCGTCCGTCAGGTTGAGCGGCGAGGAGAGCGAATTTCCCGTCGTCGCATAGACGGAATTGGTCGCCCGGTCGAGCGTCGGGGTGGACCACACCCCTCCGCCCGTCCTCCCAGGGGGCACCACGTAGAACGTGTGGGCGACGAGGTGGCTCGCCAGGTTGACCTCGTCGACCGCTCCGCGGATCAGCGGGCTGTCGCACAGGCTCGAGATGCCGACGAAGGCGGACCCTCCCACCACCAGCGGGCTCGCCCAGTTGTAGTAGCCGAGGCTCGTGTTGCCGGTGAACACCCGCCACTTCACGCTCCCGTTCAGTGCGTTGAGCGCATACCAGTACGAGTCCCCACCCCCGACGTAGAGGGTACCCCCCACGACCGTCGCCGAGGAGCTGACCCCAACGTACGGAGGCGAGCAGTTCAGGTCGACGGTGCGGCCGAGGTAGACCGACCACCGGAGAGCGCCGGTCGACTCGTTGAGCGCGTACTCGTACCCGTTCATCGACCCGAAGTAGACGGTCCCGCCGGCGACCGTCGGCTCGGTTACCACGCTCCGGTTCGTGCCGGTTCCGTTCGTCGTGAAGTTCCAGACGGCCCGGAGCGACGGGGCGGTTGCCGGGGTAAGTTGTGACTCGTTGAGGTTCACCGACGAGTGGGAGGGGTCGTGAAGGTACGTCGCCCAGTCCTCGGCGCCGGAGGCGGACGGGGGGGGCGCGAACCCCGCCGCCGAGGGAGGTGCGCGGGCGCGATCCGTGGGCGGCAGGAGGTGGGAGGCGGGAAGTAGATGGGGCCCCGCCGCATCCTCGATAGGTGCGAACGGGGAGGTCGGGAGATACGCCCGGGGGGTTTCCAGCGCTCCCGGGAGTAGGAGACCTACGACCACCACGAGGGCCGCCGTCCATCCCGCCCCCACCCGGGGGTCCGCTCGGGGGCTCCGCGAAAGGCGCCGCCGGAAGCGGCCGGGTGGAACGCGGATGTCCGTGTCGCCGAAGGCCACCGAGCCCTTCGACATCGTACCCCCAATCGAGACGGCGGGGGCTTAACGGCTTCTCCCTCGTTCTCGGCTGTCGGATTCGTATGCGAACCTGCCTCGCCAAGCCGGATGTGCGGGAGGGCGCCGGTGGGGGCCGGCCGTGGCAGACTACTCGCCCGCCGAGGCGGGATCGGATTCCGGGCCCCGACGACCGCGGGCAAGGCCGGCGGCCACGCGGGGGTCGGAGGCCTTCAACGACCAGATGAACAGGGGGGGTCCGACGATGCTGGCGCGCAGCAACGAGAGCTCCTTCCGTCGGGGGGACCAGTTCAGCACCTGGCCCAGGTCGCGTACGGGGGAGAGCGCGGTCCGGCGCCGGTCGCGGTACTCGAGGGTGAGGCCGTCGTGGCCCGTGGGAATCGCCACCAGGGCGCCCGGCCAGGACAGAGGGCGGTCGCCCGCCGCCGCCCTACGCCCCCTCCCGCCGAGGTAGACCACCCGGCTTGTGTCGGGGAGCTCGACGAGCACCGGTCGGGCGGATTCGGGGGTGGGGGGTTCGGCCGGTGGGAAGGTGACGACGGTCGTGATGCGGTCCGGGCTCGTCCAGTGGCCCGGCTCTCCCGCGGAGAGTCCCCGCTCCGAAACCTCAGTGACGATGGACATCAGGGAGCCGATGTGGTGCCGACGCAGCTCGGCTGCGAGGTCGGTCGCCTCCCGAGCGCGCGAGGGGTCGGCGCGCAGGAACACCTGGTTGGTCCCGTGGATGAAGCAGATCGAGAGGATCTCGCAGGCGAGTTCGGCGGTCCCGCCGGTCGCCGAGGGCAGCGTCGGTCCACGCATCGGGCGGCTCGCGCTGCGCAGGATCGTGCCGAAGATCCGCCCGCCGTCGCGGAACGCCCGGAGCTTCGCCTGTCCCACCCGATTCTGGAATCCGATGGGGATCTGGGCGACCTTCAGACCGGCCCGATAGGCCTTGAGGAACATCTCGGCCTCGACCTCGAACCCCTTGGAGACCAGGTCTCGGTCGAGTTCCGCGCGGAGGTCGACCGCCCAGAAACCGCTGCACAGGTCGAGGATGGGGTGCCGACCTTCCTGACTGGCCGCATAGTTCAGGAACGCGTTCCCCACGCGATGGATCATCTCCCGGGCGTTCTCGGGGCGGGACTGGAGCGGGCGCCGGACCCCGATCACGAGATGGTGGCCGGCCGAGAGCAGGGAGAGGGCGGGACCGCAGGCGGAGCCGGAGTAGCTTCGGTCCGCGTCCATCACGACGGCCAGCCGCACCCCGCGCTCGCGGAGCCACTGGAGGACTTCCCGGACGGCGGCTCCCTTGCCCCGTCCGCTCTGTCGAAGCAGAGGAATGCCGAGACGGTGGGCGGTGGGGACCGTGCCATCGGTCGAGCCGCCGTCGATGACCAACGGTCGGACGTCCCAGCCGGCGTCGCGCATCTCCCGGAAGGCGATCCCGCGGAACGTCGGTTCGAGGCCGTCCTCCTCGTCCAGGGTGGGGAGCACGATGACCGCCTCGGCGCCGCGGATCGGGTCCGTGGCGTTCCCCGAGGGGCCCGCCGAAGGGGGGGGGACCAGGGTCGGTTGTCCCACCGGAGTCGGTCGCGCCTTCATGGATTCACCCTGCGCTTCTCGGAGGCACTGAATAATGCCGTCGGAGGCCTCTTAACCCTACCGGCCGGTTGCGACAAGGGGCCCGCTGGTGCTTCCAGCCCCCTCGGGCGGGGGTTTCCTGCAGAGTCCCCGGGTTCCGAGGGTCAATCGGGCCGCCGGGGTCGCCATCCGGAGCGCACGGCGAGGAGGACGATCCCGCCGGTCAGCAGC
Source organism: Thermoplasmata archaeon (assembly GCA_022750155.1). Taxonomy (GTDB): domain Archaea; phylum Thermoplasmatota; class Thermoplasmata; order Lutacidiplasmatales; family UBA184; genus Lutacidiplasma. The sequence continues at coordinate 21,767 of JAKIWG010000005.1, forward strand.
AGGAGGCTCCATTGCCATAGCCTGAGGATCGGCCCACTCAGGGCGCCGTGCGCCGAGAGGGCCGGTAGGTTCGTGGCCCCCTGACCTCCCGCCCCCAGGCTGTGGTTGCCGCCCGGGGTGCTCGACCCGCCTCCCGTGGAGTTTCCCGAGGTATCGTTCGACCGGTTCTGGCGGCCCTGGGTGGTGTTCTGAGAGGTGTTCTGGGAGGTGTTCTGGGAGGTGTTCTGGGAGGTGCCCCCCGTCCCGTGGCCCCCTGAGCCGTTCCCGGAACTCGAGTTGCCGCTGCCGGTGTGGTTCCCGCCCGAGCTGCCGTTCCCCCCGGACCCGCTGGAGTTCCCGCTCCCGGACCCCCCCGACGAGTTCCCCGAACCGCCCGAGGAGTTCCCCGAGCCGTTCCCACCCGTTCCGTTGTGGCTCGGGGGGGTCAGGTGGACGAGGGCCACGCCGTAGCCGCCGAGGGTGAACGCTTTCTGCCCCGGGGAGAACGAGTGGTTCCCCAGCCCGGATCCCGCCAGGTAGGCGGTGCCGTTCGATTCGTTGAACGGTTGCTGGTACGTGGAGCCGTCCAGGTACTCGACGGACCGTGCCACCTGCCCGGTCCCGTTCGAGGCGACGACGACTCGGACCGGCACATCGACCAGATTGGCCAGGACGATCGACCGCCCCGACCCGTTCTCTGCGGCGTACGCGCGAACGAGGCTGGGGTCGGCCACGACGACGGGGGTGGGGGGGGCGCCTGCTGGGAAGGCATGGGCCCATAGGGCGAGGGCCCAGTAGGGCGCGAAGCTCGCTACGGTCCGGTTGGGCGTGACCCCGGTCAGGCCGAACCCCCAGCCCCCGAGGGGCGCGGTGATCGTGCCGGATCCGGGGTAGGCGCGTTGGAGGTTGAAGTAGGTGAACTCGCTCAGATTCTCGGCGGCGCCGGAGATCAGCATGGAGGTCACCCAACTAGCGGCGACCAGGCTCTGCATCCTCGGGTCGGTTCCCGAGGAGCTCGTGAGCACGCCCCCGCCCACGGTGTCGAGGTTCGACTCCGTGTCGAGGACGGGGAGCCACCGGTGGGTCGCGTTGAACCAGAGTTCCTGGGCGAGGTGGGGGGCGTAGAAGTACCGCTTCGAGAGCCCCACGCCGCTCGTGAGCAGGAGCGGGTCGCTCAGGCCCGGACCGGTGGCGGTCGGGGGGCAGTACGCTCCCGAGCGGATGCAGATCGAGGTGGACGAGTACAGGTGGTAGGAAAGGAAGCCCACGCCCTGTAGCTCGGCGGAGAGGGTCGGTAAGCCGGCCCGCACGGTCAGGACGTCCGAGCCGACCAAGGCGCGGGGCAGCCGATGGTGGATCGCGTGCGCGGCGACATTGAAGACCTGCGCATACCCGGCCGCATCCGACGTCGGGAAGACGGGCACCTCGTTTCCGATATTCCAGTAGGAGATGTTCTCGCCGGCGTCGACGGTGTGGTTGACGATCGCCCCGATGAGGGTCGCGTACGCCGACAGGTCCGGGAACTGCCCGATGCTCCCGTAGAACGAGACGTTGAGCGATTGGTTGAGCGGCATGCCGGGGGGCATGAAGTTCCCGTCCCCCCAGCTTCCCGCCGGAACCGACAGGAGCGCCCGGGCCGGGACCGATTCGATGAACGAAAGCTCGGAGTCGAACACCGAGAAGTTGAGGATCGGCTGACCGGACTGGTTGTCCCACCCCGTGATCGCATTCACCGACGACAGCCCGAATCGGATCACCTGCGGCTGGAGCGAACGGGCGACCCCGAGGAGCTCGGCGGCGCTGCGGTTGCCCGGACCCGGTGGGACGGGGTTTGCCATCACGAAGCCGACGGCGGGCGTCGAGACCCCGAACTCCGTGCCGTTGGACAGTTGAACCAAGTCGGAAGGCCGCGACGACCCCTGGACTTCGAAGCTCTGGTTGACGAGCGGGGTCGAGCGCGCGAGCTCGGTCCCGTTCGGCGTGGTCGTCCAGTTCGCGGAGTCGTTCGAGCCTCCGGCCCAGACGCTCCAGGCCCAGTCCGAGAGGCCGGGCAGGTTGTCCGCTCCCCCGGGCAACTGACCGGGGAAGGCCCACTCCGCGACGGGGTCGGTCTCGACCAGGATCGACACGAGCGGGTCGGATAGCGAGACATGGAAGGACAGATTGTAGGAGCGGTACTCGGAGAGGAGGATCCCCTCGGTCGCCGCATCGGAGGCGATGATCGATCCCAGGGGGGTGGAGACGCTCAGGCGCGCGCCGTCGGTCAGCACCGGGATGCCGAGGAGCGGAGCGGAGTCGATGGTGAGAGGGGCGTCCGCCGCGCCCGCCAGGGGCGGTGGATGGGCCGAACGGCCGCCCTCGTACGCGTTTCCGGGAATGGCGGCCGGAAGCAGGAGGATCGCGAGGGCAAGCAACGCGAGCGCGGCCGCCTTCCCCTCCACGTGCACGTGCGCCACTCTTCCAGGACGGCGGCCGGGGGCAACGCCCTCGGGCCAAAGCTGCGTCTAAGATTCAAATGCGTACTAATGCGTATAAATATGTATGGTGGCCGGCGGGCGAAATGTCACGCGTCGGCGCCGCGGGCTCACGCCGCGGCCGCAAAGCGGCGAGGCGTGAGCGCGGTGGCCATCACCGTCGCAGGACCACTCGCCGATATGGTGGATTGCGGGCCGTGCAGGGGGTTCGGGTTCCCCGGAACGGTCCCCAGAGGCGGGGGGATCCACCAGGGCGCGAACGCCGAGGCCTTCCGGAGGATCGGCAGCGTCCGGATCGGGGGAGCCTGGAAATGGTGCGGGGCCGCGAGATGGGCCACCCGTGCCGGGGCGTGCGGCGAGACGGTGGGGTTCGGGGGGTTGAGGTGGGGGGGAGCGACTCCCGGCGACAGCTTCTCGCGCAGCAGGGCGACGCTGTAGCCCTTCATCGTGAGCGTGACCGGGTTCGTGGTGGGGGTCGGGGCATTGTACAGCGAGTCGTGCACCAGATGTTCGGTTCGCGTCCCCGGGCTGAAGACCTCCTTGTAGGAAAGCGGGGTCAGCAACCGCAACGAGGTCGGCGTCTCGTTCGC
>JAKIWG010000005.1:24819-99723 GCA_022750155.1 Thermoplasmata archaeon
TGATGGTGACGTGGACGGTGGCGTTCACCCGGTTCACCACGAAGACCGAGAGCCCGGTGGTGCCGGCCCCGAACGCTTGGGCTTCGACGACATAGGGGTCCGCTCCGGTGGTCGACAGCGCGGGGGCTCCCCGCTCGACCCCCTGGGACCAGAGTCGGAGCGCCCAGTACGGGGCGTACTTCGTGTTGTTGTCGTGGGTCCCTTCGCTCGTCAGCTGGAAGCCCCAGCCTCCGTACTGCGAGGTGTTCGTCGGGGTCTGCACCGCCGGGCCGGTGAACCCGTACCAGAGGAGCGAGGAGAGATTCTGCTGGACGGATTGGATCAGGGTCGCACCGAGCCACGAGGCCGCGAAGATGCTCGGAATGCGCGGGTCCGTTCCCCCCGAGGCGGTGTACTGCCCGCCCATGTGGTTGAGATTCGTCTCGGCGTCGATCACCGGGAGGGAACGGCCGGTGAGGTTCCGCCAGATCATCTGGGAGAGGGCCGGGGCGTCCCAGAGCGAGAGGTGCCCGATGTAGTTCGGCCCGTCGATCAGGGTGGCGTCGGTCGTCCCGCTCGCGCCGCCGGCGGGGGCGCAGTAGACGCCGTTGCTCATGCAGATGCCGGTCGCCGGGTAGTAGTGGAAGGAGAGGAACCCCACACCCTTCGTCGTCTTGGCGAACTGGGTGATGTAGTGGGGGTCCATCATGATGTCCGACCCGACGAGGGCGGTCGGGAATGTGGCGTGGATCGTGGCGGCGGCCACGTTGAACAGCTGGATGTACTCGTTGACCTCGGCGACGGTGAATCGCGGCACCTCGTTGCCGATCGACCAGTACGTGATGGTGTCCCCCATGAGGAGCACGTGCTGGACCAGACCGGACACGTAGGCCCCGTACGCTTTCGTGGTGGGGAAGTACCCCGTGGCCCCGTAGAAGCTCACCTGATACGAGGTGTTGAGCGGCATACCGACGGGGAGGGTATTCCCGTCGCCCCAGGTGCCCGCGGGGAGGCTCATGAGCGCCTGCGCGGGCAGGTGCTGGGAAAAGTTGGTGATCGCGTCGAACGCTCGCCATCGGAACACCGGAAGCTGGTAGGTCGAATTCCACGTGACGTTCATCCCGATCGACGTGAGCCCGAAACGAATGAGCCCGGGCTTGAGGCTCTGGGCCAGCCGCAGGAAGTCCGGGTCCGTCGATGCGTTCGAGGCGGGGGAAAGGACGTCCGTCGCCACATACCCGACGGTGGGAGCAGTCATCCCGGTGTTGGCGAGCGCGTTCACTTGAATGTTGAACCGCGGATTGACCTTTCCGACCACCGTGAAGCTGGCCGCAGACCACGCGACCGTGCGAATCAGGCCCGCCACCGAGGAGTAGTACGTCCAATTGGCCGTGTCGTTGACCCCTCCCTGGTACACGCTCCAGGTCCAGTAGGACATGGGCGGGAGCGCGTCGACCCCGCCGGGGAGCTGCTGGGGGTTGCCCCACTGGCCCAGCGGGAACGTCTCGACGTGGGCGAACACCAGCGGGAAGGAGACCGAGACCCCGAGGGTGATGTTGTAGGATCGGGAGAAGGTGTTGCCTGAAATGAACTGGGCGCGGTCCGAGAGGACGCTGATCGTGATCCCGGCCTTGAGTAGGTCAATGTGGCCCCCGTCGATCACCGTGGGTAGCCAAAGTTGGGGCCCTGTGGCCGTGGCGATACGGCCGGAGGGGGCCGCGGACGCCACCCCCGAGGTGAGGATCAGAGACGGGACGATCAGGAACGCCCCGACGGCGGCCATCCACAGGGACGCACGGGACCGGCCACCCGACCGGCTGGACCCGGCGCGACGGCGTGCGACGCGGTCTCCGCCCGACTTCGCGTTCCTCCCCCCTGTTCTCGGCTCGATCGGCCGCCAGAATAGAGGAAGGCTCGACCGGATTCGTCCGCGGCCCCCGGCGCTTCGCGCCCGCGGGACGGTCCGGTACAGCCTGCGACCACCCTCGCGCGCTGTATTACCAGAGTCCCCTAAATTCCGGGGGCTATACACCTTCCGATTTCGGCCCGACCGCGGCCCGGCACGCGAGACTTCAGGGCCCCATGAGGCCCGCCCCGGACCGAAATCCGCACCTCTCGATCCAAGTGAGTTGGGCGATGTGTCGCGCACGGGTGACGCGAACTCCGGGCGTAGCATGCGTCGCTGGCGCACGGGTCCGAGAAGGTGACGGCGGCCCAGTTCTGTGGCGGCCGAGGCCCGCCCCGTGGGAACGTGTGGCGGGCCTTTAGTAGCAGAGGGTGGTCCAAACCCACCCATGCATCGCATCCACGCACACTTGCTGCTCGTACTCTCGGTCGCCGCCCTGGTGGTCCCCACGGTGTCGCTGGGGGTGGAAGCCGCAACGGCGAGGCCCGCGGCGACCCCGGCTCCGCTGGGAAACGGCCCGGCCCTCGCGGGTCCCACCTCGGCCCCGGGTACTCCGCCGATGAACTGGAGCGTATCGTCCTCGTCGGTCTCCCCTCCGAAGCGGGCCGAATCGATGATGGTCTTCGATGTCGCCGACGACTTGTTCCTCCTCTTCGGCGGTCATTCCGGGAACACGCTGTACCGAGACACCTGGAAGTACACCGTGGGAGGAGGGTGGACCCAGCTCCACCCGAGTGTCTCCCCCCCGGCGCGCCGTGGGGGTTCGATGATCTACGACGGGGTAGACCACTACGTGGTCCTCTTCGGCGGGTCGGACTACCGCCAGTACCTCAATGACACGTGGGAGTTCCATGCCGGCAAGTGGACCCAGCTCTCTCCGTCGACCGCCCCCTCGCCCCGACGGGTCGCGGGCGTCACCTACGACGTCGCCTCGCGTCACGTGGTCCTCTTCGGCGGCCATGCCGGGAGCCTCTCCGTCCCGGCGAAGTACATCTTCTACAACGACACCTGGACGTTCCGCGGCGGAGCATGGACGCAGCTCCAGACGCCGGTGGCCCCAGCCCCCCGCGGGGAGCCGACGATCGTGTACGATCCCCTGGACGGCTACATCCTGGGGTTCGGGGGCTACAACTACCACATCACCTTCGGCGACACATGGTCCCTGCACGGCAGCGTCTGGACCAACCTCAGTTCGACGATGACGCTCGCACCACCGGCACGCGACGGCGCCGGGGCGGCGTTCGACTACAACGGTTCGGGGGTGGTCATGTTCGGCGGGCACCAGGGCGGTGCCATCTTCAACGACACCTGGTGGTACCACGCCGGGTCCTGGTCGGCGGTCCACCCGGCCGTTTCGCCGGCGAAGCGGGGCGGCGTCCCCCTCGCCTGGGATCGCGCGGACGGCTTCGGGGTCATCTTTGGCGGCTTGAGTCCCCGAGGGTGGCTCAACGACACCTGGGTCCTGCGCGCCTAGAGACCCCGACGCGGACCATCGGGCGCGTTCGGGGCCGCCCGCGCTAGCAGTAGCCCCAGGACCGCAGGCGGTCTTCGACCGACTGGCTCTGCGACCCTCCGCCCTTGCCGAGGAGTTGCCTACCGGCCTCGCGAGCCCCTTCGAACATGGGGCCTACCTCGCCGCGATGCGCGGCGAAGGTGTCGTTCATCTCCCGCGGATCCTTCACCAGGTCGAAGAGCTCAGCGGTCTCGCGAGAGATGTTGAAGATCATCTTCCGGTCGTCGGAGTAGCCGGCGATGAACGGCGTGTCCCAGTAATCGACCCGTTCCGGTGGACACATACGGGCGAGGACCTTGCGAACGTGGACCCCGTCGGCCATCGAGTACACCGGCTCGGGCCGGGGCCGGTCGATCAAGTCGGGGAGGGGAACCGCCGACGGGAACCCCTCCGGGGAGAGCCCGGCGGCGAGCATCGCCGTGGGGGCGACGTCGATCAGGCTCGCCCAACCTTTCGCCTGGGTGCCCCCGGCGACTCCGCCGGGTAGGCGCATCCAGAGCGGGATGCGGAGGAGCGGCTCCCAGACGCGGTAGCCGTGGAAGAGGAATCCGTGCTCGCCAAAGGCCTGCCCGTGGTCGCTCGTCAGGATCATCAGCGTCCGGTCCCACCGGCCGGCGTCCTTGAACGCGTCCACCAGCGCGCGGATCCGCACGTCCATGCGTCGGATCATGTCCCGGTACAGCTCGTGGAGGCGGTCGAACTCCCAGGGGGACGGGGTCCAATGGCCGGTCAGCAGGCTCGTGCGGTCCATCCGCAGGCGGGCGTATTCCCGGATCGCCCGAGACCCGCGCAGCCCGGAGGGTTCAGTGAGGTAGGGCTCGTGGGCGTCGTACAGGTTCACGAAACAGAACAAGGGCGTCTGCGCCGGCTGGGAGGCGACCCACCCGCGGACCGTCGGCTCGATCCAAGGGGAGACCACCGGCTGGAACGGGGCGTCGGGTCGCAGGATCCGGGAGGCCAGGTGGCTCCCGGCGTTGAGTAGGAGCGGGAACCGGTTCGCGTAGCGGACGGGGGATTCGAGGGAGTTCCAGAACGAGCCGGTCGGCAGGTCCTGCGTGCGGGGGAAATTGACCGCCCGGGGGGGGAGCTCCGATTCCGGGAGTCGGAGGAACTTCTCCCACCAGTCCCCCCACGCCGACGCGTCGAATCCGGCCGTCAGGCCGAACTCGGGGCAGATGAACCCGTTCGAGGAGACGCTCACGGTCGAGTAGCCCTGTCGATGGAGAAGGGAGGGGATCGTGGGGAGGCTGGTGTCGAGGTTGAGTGCCGCCTTCATGTGGACGCCGTGCTGCCACGGATACAACCCGGTGAACAGGCTGGCGTGGGAGGGGATCGTCCAGGGCGACGGGGCGGTAGCCCGGGGGAATGCCACGGATTCGCGTTGCAGCTGCTCGACGAACGGCATCCCCCCGACGGGGGTGAGGCCCCCCGCAAAATCCTCGGCGCGGACGCAGTCGAGGACTACGACGAGGACGTCGAGGGGCTCCTTCTCCTTCGACCACGGTACGGGGTTCGTCAATCCCATCTCCTCGGATCCCCTGCTTCGGTCTCTCGCCCGCGGCGCCAATCTCGTGCCACTACGCGCCGCTCCGCCCTAAAGGCACGTTGGTGGTGTCGCGGTCGTCCTCGCTCCGTCAACGTCCCATCGGCCCGACGGGAATTCGGTCCACTCCGAAAGGGGTACTCCGACCTGGCACGACATCGAGCACCGCCGCGGCGAGCCCCATCGGTGGATAATAGTTGCCCGTTGGGTGGGCTACTCGCTGGGGAGCCACGGCTTGCCTGCCCGAAGGGGTGGAAATCGGGGCGCGAACCGTCGCGGGGGGGAGGCCCCCGCTCGGACGCTGGGCGAGACGTGGGGGCGGCGATTTAACGGGAGGTGGTCTTCTTCCAGCCCTCCGCATGCACGCGCAAACCGTCTGGGTCGCACTGGGGGTCGCTCTCCTCCTGGGAGTTCCCCCGCTCGGGCATGTCGCGGGGATCGGAACCCTCCACGATCCTGTGGGATCCCGGCACTATGACGCACTTGCCGGATTGCCCGGCTTGGCGGCCCCTGCCCTACCGAGCAACGCTACCGCCCAGCCGACGTTGGGCTGGACCCACCTTTCGCCCGGTGCCGCTCATGGCCCGGGGCGGCGTACCGCGTACGCCATCGGCTTCGTCCCCACGTTCGGGGGGGTCGTGCTCTTCGGCGGGTGGGATGGTCACAGTTACCTCGGCGACACATGGCTGTTCCGCAACGGGACGTGGAGCCTGATCGAGTCCAATGGGCCCCCCCCGAGGGCTCACGCCGCGATGGCATTCGATGACGCGATTGGTGGCTTGGTCCTGTTCGGTGGATCGTCGACGGCCGCCAACGTCACTACCTACTTTGGGGACACGTGGAATCTCTCTTCGAGCGGCTGGGTCCAGCTCCATCTGGTTTCCGTGAGCCACCCGCAGAATCGCGCATCCGCGGCCATGGCATTCGACCCCGAGGCGCGCTCGCTCGTGCTCATCGGGGGGACCAACGGCGCCCCCTTGGCGGATGCCTGGACGCTTCGGGGGTTCAACTGGACGCCGTTCGCGCCCGCGCGCGCTCCCCCAGCCCGCAGCGGAGCGGCCCTCGCCTACGACGAATCGGGGGGGGATTTGGTCCTTTTCGGGGGCGAGTCGACCTCGCCCAAGTACCTGGGGGACACCTGGCGGCTCCAGAACGCCAATTGGACCCTCGAGCCGAACTCGAGCGCCCCCCCTCCCCGGGCCGACGCGGCGTTCGGATTCGACCTCGCCGACGGCGCCCTCGTCTTGTTCGGGGGGACCAACGGGAGCCTGCTTCATGACACCTGGTTCCTCCGAGGCGGGACTTGGCTCCCCGCCCGCCCCCCCCAATCCCCGCCCTCGGTGGAGGAGGTGCAATTCGCCTTCGATCCAACCGGGGGCTCGATGCTCCTTTACGGGGGGTGGACCGGGACGGCCGCGTCGAACCAGACGTGGGTGTTCCGCGCCTCACCGAACGCCACCGGCTGGGAAGCCGCGCTCACGGGCCCGGAGCCGTGGAGCCGGTCGCTCTCGTCCCTCTCGTTCGATCGGGCCACGGGGCAGGATGTGCTGTTCGGCGGGAAGAATCCGTTTCCGTCCGGCGCCGCGGACACCTACTTCGGAGACACCTGGGTCTACGGGGCCGGGCGCTGGAACGCCGTGAGCTCGAATCCCGCCCCGAGCGCCCGCGCAGGGGCGGTCTCGGCATTCGATCCCTCCCTAGGCGGTGTCGTCCTCTTCGGGGGGATGAACGGGACCACCTACTACAACGACACCTGGTTGTTCCGCAACGGCTCGTGGAACCCGATCAGCATGCTTCACGCGCCCTCGCCGCGGGCGTTCGCGGGGCTCGCCGAGTACCCCCCGGCCGACGGGATCCTGCTGTTCGGAGGGGCAACGCCCGGATTGACCCCCGGAAGCGTCGCGTTCGTCCAGGACAGCTGGTTGTTCCACAACAGAGTGTGGTCGCCCCTCGCCGCCGCCGGCACCTCCCCGTCGCCACGCGACTCCCCCCAGATGGTCTTCGATGCGTCCTCCGGTGGGGTGGTGATGTTCGGCGGTCTGCAAGCCTCCCCCGCCGGGACCACCTTCGCGCTCAATGACACGTGGGTCTTCCGGCACCTCGGTTGGACGAATCGGACGACGGCGGTCGGCTCCGCTCCCCCGGCGCGCTCGGAGGGGGACTTGGTGTTCGACCCGGTCGCCGCAGCCGCCGTGCTGTTCGGCGGCATCGCTGCCTCCGGCCGGTGGACCGACCTATGGGAGTTTGCCGGGGGGCGGTGGTCCATGGCGTGCCGGGGATGCGACCCGACGACTCCGACGATCGACCCTGCGGTGTTCGACCCGGGGGAGGGGGCCGTGCTCGCACTCGCCGGCTACCGGCTCACGAGCGGGGACCTCTTCGGAAGGTTCGCATCGATGCAGGCGTGGGGGCCGGAGCCGTTCGTCCAAGCGACCACCGTACCCGTCGCGGGCACCGATGTCGGCTTCCCCGCCCGGGCCGTCGCGTGGTGGGGCGGAGGTCTCCCACCTGCTTCGATCTCCTGGAAACTTCCGAACGCGTCGTGGGTGCCGGGGCCCACGGCGGGCCTTCTCTCCCGGTCCGCCGGGAACTTCACCTTCACCGCGACGATCTCGACGGCCGGGAACCTGACCTCGACCGGCACCGGGATCCTCCGGGTTCACGGGCTGCCGACGCTGAGGCTCATCGCCGCGTCGCTCTCGGTTCCGGTGCACACCCCGCTCTCCATTTCGGTCGACGTGCTCGGGGGAACCCCCCCGATGACCGCCTCCTACCAGAATCTTCCGAACGGATGCGGCGCCCCCGCGGCCCTCAACCTGAGCTGCCGACCGAACGCCGTGGGCGCCTACGCGATCAACGTGAGCGTGACCGACGCGGCGGGCGCCACGACCAGCACGTTCCTTCAGGTGAACGTCTCGCCTCCGCGTCCGGTGCCCGGGCCGTCCCTGTTGGCGAAGTGGGGAACGGTCGGGGTGATCGCGGGGGTCCTCCTCGTCATCGTCGGGGTCCTTGCATACCGCCGGAGGGAACAGATCCGTCGCGAACGCCGGCGCGCAGCGCGTCGGGAGGCGCTGGAAGCGATGGGCCTCCCTCCTCCGGGTACCGGGACGAAGGTCCCGCCGGGCGCACTCGCGCCGAAGCCGCCCCCCGCCGGATAGCCGGATGACCGACCCGAACCCGGTCGGGCTCGCAGAGCCGAGGATCGGGCGATTCGCCCTTCAGTCAATCCCCTCGGCCGAGCCCGGCGAGGTGAAGTTGAGGAACTCGGCGGGCGGGGAGTACGGGCCCTGGGGTCCGGGCAACGGACTGGAAGGGGCCTGGAGCTTCATCGGATAGGTCCAGTTGGTCGAGTTGGTCGAGAACATGATCGGCGCGCGGGGGCTCTGGTTGAAGTCGAAGAACCCGAACGGCATGGGCGCGCTGCAGTCGACCGGAGTGAGACACCCCAGCTTGAACCGCCACTCCATGAGGTGGAGCAGCGATTCGAAGTAGAGGAACTGGTGGCTGACGAAGTTGGTCTTGCTGTACGGGCTGATCACGATCATCGGCACCCGGAAGCCGGTCAGGTTGAGGGTCCCCGTACCCCCGAGATGGTGGGGAGCGACATGGTCGTAGAATCCTCCGAAATCGTCCCAGACGACGAACATCGCGGTGGTGTTCCAGTCGGGGGACGCGCCGACTGCGTCCACCAGGCTCGCCAGCCAGGACTCGGCGTACGTCACGTTGTACGGGGGGTGGTCGGATTCGTTGATGGTCGGCAGTACCCAGGAGAGGGCCGGCAGGGAGCCATTGGCGGCGTCCCGGTAGAACTGGGTCTGGTTGACGAAGTGGGGGTCGAAGGAGGCGTTGTAGCTCTCGGCCTTGGCGGCCTGCGGGTTCCAGTAGGAGTACGCCGCCCCGAGCTTCGACGGAGTGTCGCGGAGGGATCGGGTGTAGTTGCCGAGGATGTGGTCGTAGTAGCTCCAGGAGACGGTGGAGTTCAGCAGCAGGTCCTCGGCGCTCCGGGTGTGGTTCGCCTGGCTCAGGTAGAGCGAGTCGTTCGCCTTCTTCGTCGGAGGCACCGGGCCGAACAAGTGGGCGATCGATTCGTTGGGGGCGGACCCGGCGACCAGATGCCAGTGGTTCGGCAGGGAGTAGCCGAGCGTGGAGGAGAAGAACTGGTCCCCCAGGCCGTACTGCTCGGCGAGGTCCCAGTAGAGGGGCGCGGTGCTCCCATTGTAGTAGCCGAACGGGTCGAGGCCGGAGTTCTCCGTCTGGTAGAACCCGTCCATCGAGCCGTTCTGGTAATCCCCGTACGAGGAGGTGAACCCGTGCGTCATCTTCGAGGTCACCGACCAGTTCACGGGGGTGAACGGGAACGGCTTGACGCACCCAGCCGCCGTGTTGTTCGGGTTCAACGGGACGCAGGTCTTCGCCGGTTCGCCGTCCGCGGCGTGGCTGCAGAACTTGCCCGTCGTCAGGCAGTACGTCGCGAAATAATTGTCATAGGCGTGGTTCTCCAGCATGACCACCACGATGTGCTGGATGTGGGCACGGAACTGCGTGGGGAGGAGCTGGCGGTCGACGGAGAGCCCGGTCGAGGGCCCGGGGTGGAACACGGCGAACTCCTGGGCCGGGAGCGCGAGGAGCGCCACGATCGCGAGCGCTCCCGCGATCAACGACGCCCGCTGACGTGAGCGGGCAAAGGTCGTGGATCGGAACATCGTGCGTCTCCCCCCTCCGGTCGCCCCGAACGCGAGGGCTCAGTCGATCGCCTCGCCAGCGCCGGGGGCGGAGAAGTTGAGGAAGGAGGCCGGGGGGACGTACGGCCCGGTGGGCGGCGGAGGGGGCGCCCCCGGCGCCTGCAGCGCCATCGGGTAGGTCCAGTTGGCCGGATTGGTCGAGAAGAAGATCGGCGCCCTCGGGGGTTGATGGAAGTTGAAGTAATCGAAGGGGATCGGGGCGTTGCAGTCCATCGGTGCCAAGCATCCCAGGTGGAATCGCCACTCCATCAGGCGGAGCAAGGACTCGAAGTATCCGAACGTGTGGCTGACGTAGTTCACCTTGGTGTACGGGCTGATCACGAGCACCGGCACGCGGAACCCGGTGAGGTTGAGCGTCTGGGTCCCGGCAATGTGCACGGGGGTGACGTGGTCGTAGAAGCCGCCGAAATCGTCCCAGGTGATGTACAGGACCGTGCTGTTCCAGTCCGGGGAGGACTCGACGGCGTTGACTACGCTCGCGACGTACGACTCGGCGAGGGTCACGTTCTGGGGGGGGTGGTCCGACTCGGCGAACGTCGGCATGAGCCACGAGAGCGAGGGGAGCGTGCCGTTCGCGGCGTCGCCGTAGAACTGCGTGTTGTTGACAAAATGCGGGTTGAACGAGGCGTTGTAGCTCTCCGCCTTCGCGGCCTGCGCATTGAACAGTCCGTACGCCTCGCCCAATTTCGTCGGCACGTCCTGGATCGCGGTGGAGTAGTTGACGAGCGAATGGTCGTAGTAGCTCCACGATACGGAGGAGTTGAGTAGGAGGTCCTCGGCGCTTCGGGTATGGTTGGCCTGCCCGAGGTACTTCGAGTCGTTGCCATGCCGGACCGGTAGGATCGTGGAGCCGAAGATGTGGCTGATCGACTCGTTGGGCGCGGTGCCCGCCACCAGATGCCAGTGGTTCGGCAGCGAATAGGCGAGGGTGGAGGAGAAGAACTGATCCCCGAGGCCGTACTGCTCGGCGAGGTCCCAGTAGAGCGGGATCGTCGACCCGTTGTAGTAGCCGAACGGGTCGAGGCCGGACCCCTCGCCCAGGTACCACCCGTCCATCGAGCCGTTCGCGTAGGCGGCGTTTCCCGCGGGGAACCCATGGGGAAGGCGCGAGGTCAGGCTCCAGTTCACCGGGGTGAAGGGGAACGGCTTGGCGCATCCGGCCTTGGTGTTGTTCGGGTCGAGGGGGACGCACAGGTTCGCGGGCTCGCCGTCGGCGACGTTCCTGCAGTACGTTCCCTTTACGGGACAGTACGTTCCGAAGTAATTGTCGTAGGCGTGGTTTTCCATCATCAGGACGACGATGTGTTTGATGTGGGTCCGGAATTCGTAGGGGAGAGTGAGTCGATCGATGGAAAGCCCGCTCGAATCGGGGGGAACGACGACCAGGTCCTGCGCGGGTAGTGCGAAGAGGGCCACCACGAGGACGCTGCCGAGAAGCACCAGTCGAGGCCGGGTTCGGCGGAACAGACGGAGCCTCATCGACGGGCCCCGACGGAACGGGACGGCGAGCACGGACCGGTCGGTCCGACCGTTCCCGCCTCCCATGGCATGCTGCCGCCGACCCCCCTACGCATTTCTCTCAGTCCCGAACCGGTTTCCGAGGGAGGTAGCCCACATTAAGTCTCCCTACGAATCGCGCTTCTTCTCGCCCGGCGCGAACCTCCTGTCCGGGGTGGCCCACGACCCCTCTCGGCCTCTGCCCCCCCCAGGTCCGGTCGGGAGACTCCGGGCCCGCGCGAGACCGATAGCGAATCGCTTATCGGGACTCCCGGGTGACTCCCGAGCGTCGCCCCGAGGCCGGGCCGCGGGATCCGACGACGTCATGAGAGGAACGGAACCGAGCGGGGCCGGGTCCGGCACGTCCGCGCCCAACCTCGTGGTCGTGGTCCTCGACTGTGCCCGCGCGTCGAATTTCACGACCGAAGGGCGGCCGCGCCGCGCCCGGACGCCGGCCCTCGACCGCCTGGCAGCCCACGGGACGACGTTCGAGCGGGCGGTCGCCCCGAGCAACTGGACCCTCCCCTCCCACATGTCGCTCATGACCGGTACGTATCCCAGCGTGCACCGGCTGAGGACCTTCCGAAAGGACCTCGTGCTGCCCGAGACGGTCCAGAGTTGGCTCGGGCGTCGGGGATACGACACCGCGCTGTTCACGGAGACCCTGCACCTCGTCGGCGGTTGGGGCCTCGAAACCGGGTTCGGCCAGCGGTTCTCCCGCACGACCACCGAGCACGGGGAGGACCGGACGCTCGCGAACGAGATCGCCGGGCACACCCGGTTCCTCTACTCGGGAGGGATGCGACGCCTGGTCGACCGTATCCCTGCGACGGTACTCCCGGTGAACTTTCTCAATTACCCGCAGGAGACCGCGTACAAGGCGAGGGTCTGCGGCGACTATCTTCTCCGCGATTTCTCGGGCTGGCTGGGTGCTCGCTCGACCGAGCGGCCGTTCCACGTCATGTTCAACTTCGCGGACGCACACGAACCGTACCCCGGGGGGATCCCCGAAGGGCGCCTCACGTGGCTCGAGAAGGGGTTCGCTCGTACGCCGAGGTTCTATCTGCTCGCTGTCGATTCACTCCAGCGCCTGGTGCCCTGGGAGGCGGTGGCCGAGGGGTACGTCCGGGCCCTCGAGCGGGGAGACGAGAAGCTCGGGGAGATCGTTCGGATCCTCGAGGAGCGCGGCGTGGAGGAGGAAACGATGGTCGTGGTCACCTCCGACCACGGCCAGGCGTTCGGGGAGGGGGGGATCGTCTACCACGGGTGCGGCGGGACGGACTCCGTCACCCGAGTCCCCCTCGTCGTCTCGCCGCCCCGGTCGATGAGCTTGCCCCGCACCGTTTCGACCTGGGTCTCCCTGTGCGACGTGCCCTCCTGGTTCAAGGCCGCCGCGCTCGGCCAACCCGCGTTCGACGCGGACGGCTCGATCACCGTCCCGTTCCCGGTGTCGCCGCCGGGTCACCGCATCGTCTACTGTGAGGCGGGCCCCGCGTCCGACCCGAACCACTCGCTCGTCGGGGTGGGGATGGACCGCGCGTGGAACCACCGACAGATCGTCGCCTACGCCGGGTCGACCAAGATGCAGCTCGACCTCGCCACCGGGAAGATCTCACGCTGGAGTTTCCCGGGGGACCCCGACCGGACCCCGGGAGAATCGGTCGAGGGCGAGGAAGCGCTTCGGATGCGCCGGGAGTTCTTCTTCGGGTACAGCGGTTCGGACCCACTGACCCCCGGAGCAGGATTCGAGGAGTATCCGCGCGAAGAGCTGGGGGATGAACAGATGCGCTCGTGGGGATACGACTGAATCGTCCCCTCTTGGGGACCGCCGACGTTGCTAGCGTGTCCAGAGTGATGGATCAGCTGCTCGTTCGAGCGACGGGTCGTATTCCGGGCATGACCCGACCCTGGATGTGTCCGGGGATCGGCTCTCCCAACAGTTCGAGCAGGGTGGGGGTCACATCGACGATGGGCTGGGCCGCGATCTCGCGCCCGTCCTTCACCTTCGGGTCGTAGACGAGGAAGATCCCCTCGAAACTGTGGACGGCGTCGTCCGGCCCCGTGTCGTTCTCCCTCAGGTAGAGGGTCGGGTGGCCTAGCGACCCCGCGGAGCGCCATCGCAGGTGCCCGAAGTAGGCCATCAGGTCGGGGGGGTCGCCCCGGACCTGCTGATAGACCTGATGGGGGTCGAGGACCTCGACCGATAGCGGCTGTCCATCCCGGCCGGGAATCGCCGCGAGGTCTCGAAGCAGCCGAGCGCGTACCTCCGGGACCTGGGCCGGTTCGAGGGAGCCCTCCGGCTCGCGTCCACGGATATTGAAGAAGAGCCGCGCGTAATAGCCGCCGGCACCCCAGACCGAGGTCCGGCTCCAGTCGACGGGTGCCTTTTCGAGCGGGGTCCCCGCGGGGACAGGGTGTCGGATCGAGAGATACCCCTTCTCGACGAGCCACTGGTTGATGCAAAAGCACCCGGACATCGGCATGCTCCCGTGGTCCGACCCCACGAAGACGATCGTGTCGTCGTCGATCAGGGAAAGCAGCCGGCCGATCGACTGGTCGACGATCCGATAGTAATCCTCGACCACGTGCTCGAACGGATTCCCGTGCTGGTAATCCTGGTGCGTCGGGTCGAAGTACTTGGTGAAGGCGTGGTGAAGACGGTCCGTGCCGACCTCGTGGATCGCGAAGACATCCCACCGTTCCCGTGTGTAGAGCTCCTCGGCGATGGCGAAGTGCTGCTGGGTCATCGCCACGATGTCGCGGTATAGCTGGTGGCGCTCGGTGGCGCGGAAGGTCACGTCGAACCGGTAGGGCCCATACCGGGCCTCCAGCTCCTTGGCGAGTGCCGGGGGGTAGGTCGTCTCGGGGGCGCCTCCGGGCGTCAAGAAATCCGAGATGTAGTATCCGTTCACCGGGGGGGGAGGATACCCTGGGGGCATTCCGACGACGCAGACCCTGCGACCCCGGTCCGAGAGGATCTTCCAGAGCGACGGGACGGGAAGGAGGGTGGAGGAGGGGGCGTAGTTCTGGTTGTACGAGTGGTGGAGCCGGTGTCGAAAGCCGTAGAATCCGAGAGTGCCGGGGTCGACCCCGGTGAACATCACGGCCCACGCCGGGATCGAGATCGGGGGGTCCGTCGTCCGGAGCACCCCGCGGACCCCTCCCTCCACCAGCCTTCGCATGTTCGGCATTTCCGGCAGGCAGCGCCCGAACAGGAACTCGGGGGGGGCTGAATCGAGACCGATCGCGAGGAGCCGACGATGACCGGACCCGGTGGACACGAACGCCCGGTACTCGAGCCGGGCTATATCGCATGGGGGAGCGGCGCACTCGCCTCGGCCTGGTGCTCCGTCCGTCCACCCCAGGTCTCGACGGGCTCACGGGCGGTTCCACTCGGGGCAAGAGCTTTAGGCCGAGCCCGTCCCCCCCCGCTCCGTGCCCGCGAACTCCCGTCGCATCCTCGTCCTCGGCCTCGACTCCGTCCCGCCCGAACTGTTGTTCGAACGGTTCCTGCCGAAGATGCCGAACCTCCGGGCGCTCCTGGCGAGGTCGGCCCGCGGGACCCTGCGAAGTTGCGACCCTCCGATCACGGTCCCCGCCTGGGCCGTCATGTTCTCGGGAATGGACCCGGGTTCGCTCGGGATCTACGGGTTCCGTCACCGGCGGCCGAAGACGTACTGGGACACGTACTCCCCGAACCCCCAGATGGTCCCCTATCCGCTCGTGTGGGACCTGCTCTCGCGCGCGGGGAAGCGCGTGGCCATCATCGGCATGCCCCCCGGATACCCCCCGCCCCGGGTGAACGGCGTCTACATCTCCGATTTCCTCACCCCCGACGGCGCGAAGGACTTCGTCCACCCGGCCTCGCTCGCCGAGGAGATCACCCAGGTCAGCGGCGGGTACGAGTTCGACGTGACGTTCCGCGCGGAGGACCGAGACCGGATCGGGGGCGAGCTCGTCGAGATGACGCGCCGCCGCTGGAAGGTCGCGCGCCATCTGTGGAAGAAGGAGAAGTGGGACTTCTTCGCCCTCCACGAGATCGGGCCGGACCGGCTCCACCACACGTTCTGGAAGTTCTTCGACGAGAAGCATCCCCGCTACGAGAAACACCCGACGTTCACCCAGCTGGTGGAGGACTACTACGTCCTGCTCGACGAGGAGATCGGGTCGTTCCTTCGCGAGGTCCCCGAGGACGTCACGGTCATGGTGCTCTCCGACCACGGGAGCCAGGGAATGGACGGTTGCTTCTGCATCAACGAGTGGCTGATCCAGGCCGGCTATCTCAAGCTCAAGGGGCCCGCCCCTGCGCGCGGGACGGCGCTCGAGAAGCTGACCGTCGATTGGTCGAAGACCACGGCGTGGGGCGCGGGCGGCTACTACGCCCGGATCTTCTTCAACATCAAGGGGCGGGAGCCGCAGGGGATCCTACCACCGGAAAAGCTCGGCAAGACGATCGACCGGATGACCGAGGAGCTCAACAAGGTGATGCGGCCGGACGGCAAGCCGCTGGCCCCGCAGGTGCTCTCCCCGTCGAAAATATACAAGGAGGTCCGCGGCGACGCGCCCGACCTCATGATCTACTTTGGCGACCTGAGGTGGCGTTCGGCCGGGACCCTCGGCTACTCGGGACTGTTCCTCGAGGAGAACGACACCGGTCCGGACGATTCGGTGCACTCTTTCAACGGGGTGTTCGCCGTGGCCGACCCCTCCAAGCCCACCGAGCGGACGCTCCCGACGCAGAAGATCACCGACATCGCGCCGACGGTGCTGAAGATGATGGGTATGGAGATCCCTCCCCGGATGCAGGGTCGCGCCATCGACCTGCTCCTGTAGCGCCGGCTGGGCGCGGAGCCTGCCGGCTCCCGGTTCGCGCGCGTCCCGGCCCTAGAGATCGTCCTCGCCCGGTTCTTCGGGGGCCGTCGGGCCGCGACCGACGGGCTCGCGCGGGGAATTCCCACCGGGCCGGGGAGAACTCCGGCGCGGCAGGTACACGACCACCGTCGCCGCGATAAGCAGGGCGGCACCGACGATCGTCGCCTCGAAGAATGTCGAGGTGGAGAGCAGAGGAGGAGCCCCGGGGGTCGAGGCGTGCGCGGGGAGCGCGCCGAACAGGATCACCGCGACCCCGTACCCGCTCACGAGGAACGAGACGGTGCCCGCCGGGGCGATGTCGACCGTCAGCACGCTCGACCGCAGGAGACTCACCCTGCCGGTGGAGATGTTGGGCTGCTCGAGGTACGAATTTCGGTCGAGGATGCTGAGCTGGATGGGTACGGTCCCGATCCCGAGATCGTTCACCTGGAAGCGCACGGGGACGTCGGCGCGGTTGACCACGATTGCCGCGTCTCCGGTCCCATTGCGCACGGCAAGGGCCCGGGCGAGCCCCGGGTCGCTGACGGTGATCGGCAGGGGAGCGACCCCGACCGGCACGTTCTGACCCCACATCTCGAGACCCCACCAGGGTGCATATCGCGTGACGTTTCCCGTGGGTCCGATGCTGACGAGCCCGAACCCCCATCCGCCGAACGGGCCGGTCACCGACGTGGGGGTCGTCGCGGGCCCCTCGAATCCGAAATAGTCGAACCTCGAGAGGTTCGCCGCGCTGGCATCGATCAGCATCGAGACGGTCCACGCAGCACCGAACAGGCCCTGCTGGCGAGGGTCGGTGCCGTTCGAGCTCGTGGAAGGGCCCCCACCGGCGGTGTTCAGGTTGGACTCGGCGTCCAGCACCGGCACCCAGTTTCCCGTGAGGTTGTGCCACGCCCGTTGGCCGACGCCCAGCGCGATGTTCCGCAGGTGCCCGAACCCGGAGGAGGCGTTCCAGATCTGCGAGTCGGTGAGGTCCTCCCCGCCGACCCCGGGGGGGCAGACCGTCCCGTTGGCGATGCAGACCTTCTGCGCGGGATAGTAGTGGAACGCGAGGAACCCGACTCCCTTCGCCTGGGAGGCGAACGGGGCGAAGTCGCTCGGGTCGGTCATCACGTCCGACCCGACGCGCGCCGAAGGCAGCTGGGTGTGGATCGCCTGCGCCGCCGCGTTGAACAGCGCGATGTACGCGCTCAGCAGCGAGGCGTTCGTGAGGGGGACCTCGTTGCCGATGTTCCAGTAGGATACCGTCTCGTTCGCGTGGGCCACGTGGGCCGCGACGCCGCCCACGAGTGCGCTGTACGCGGCCGGGGTCGGGAAGGAACCGATCGCCCCGGAAGAGTTCACGAGGAGCGAGGGGTCGAGCGGGATCCCGGTCGGTAGCTGGTTGCCGTTGCCCCAGGTCCCGGCGGGCACGCTGAGGTAGGATTCGGCGCTCAAGTTTCGCGCGAACCCGAGGAACCAGTCCATCGCGGAAAAGTCGTAGGAGGCGCTCGACGAGGCATTGCTCCACCCGATGACCGTTCCCAACGAGACCAGACCGGCCCGGATCATCGTCGGACGAAGCCCCGCCGCGAGGGCCGTCGAGGTCGGCGACGCGATCCCTACCTTGGGAAGGAGCGCCGCCCCGTTCAGGGAGAGACCCGACCCCGTCGTGGCGCCGGCCCCGACGCCCCCGTGGGAGAATGAGACGTTCTCGGTCGGGTTGGTGGCCCCGTAGATGGTGAAGCTCGCATTCAGCCAGGGGGCGGCGCGGCTCAGCGTCCCGACCGATAGCGACGAGGTCCAGTTGACCGTGTCGTTGAGCGGCCCGGCCCCCACCCACCAGCCCCAATCTGCGAGCGGTGGGAGCGCGTCCGCCCCGTCCGGAATCGCAGCAGGATTGGCCCATTCGAGCGAAGGGGTCGTCGTCAGGTCGACGGACTTCGCGGGAAGGGCGACCGAGGCCGTCAGCACGATCCGATATGACCGGACCCCTGCGACGCCGCTGAACGAATCGATCGAGTCCGTCAGCACCGACCGCCCGCCCCCGCTAAGTGTGGTCGTCAGGCTCGCATCGTCCGCGAGCGTGGCGCCGGACTGGCCCGGAGCGAGACGAGGGGATTGGATTTCGTACGCACCTGCTCCGGAGACGGGGAGGCTTGAGTGCGCGGCGGACCGCTCCACCGGTAGGGGTGAGCCGAGCAGAAGGAGAGCGGCGACGCACACCGCCCACATGCCCGGCACGAGCGAGTGGAACGGGGCCAACGACCGCATGAGGTGGAAGAGGAGGGTGCGAGTACCTCCGACCGGGGTATATGGGGGTGCTGGGCCATCGGCAGGTCGCTCGCGTCGACCTCCCGTCGACCGAACGACCCGGGCCGTCGGCGCCACTCCCCCTCGG
The DNA here is from genome assembly GCA_022750155.1 of Thermoplasmata archaeon. Taxonomy (GTDB): domain Archaea; phylum Thermoplasmatota; class Thermoplasmata; order Lutacidiplasmatales; family UBA184; genus Lutacidiplasma. The sequence continues at coordinate 43,249 of JAKIWG010000005.1, forward strand.
CGTGTCCGACCTGCCGGCGGAGGGGAATGGTTATGCGGCTCGCCGCTAGCCACGCCGCTGCGCGTGTCCGCCTACGGAGGTCTCCGCTCGCCCGCCCCCGCCCCCCGGAATCGCCATTCCCTCGGCCCTACGGTCGGGGGTGCACTCCGGTGACTCTCGAAGCCGTGGTGCCTAACCGTCGCACTTTTACTTCGGCGGGGACAGGAGCATGACCGGTCGTACCACTCCGAACGTCGTGATCGTCGTGCTCGACTGCGTCCGGGCCTCGGACTTTCCCGACGGGCGGGCACCGGTCGAAGATACGCCCTTCCTCCGAACCCTTCAGCGCGAAATGGTGACCTACTCTCGGGCGGTGGCCCCCTCGGCGTGGACGATCCCCTCGCACGCGAGCCTCTTCTCGGGGCTCTACCCGTGGGAGCACGGAATGCACCTGAAGGGGAACCTCCACTTCGACGCCTCGTTGCCCACGCTCGGGACGATGCTCGAGCGCGAGGGATATGCGAGCTACTCGCTGTCGGCGAACGGCTTCATCAGTCCCGAATTCGGTCTCACGAACGGATTCCAGCAGGCGGCGTGGGGGGCGTGGTGGGAACGGTTCGCCCGCGTGTTCTCCTCGTGGGACCATCCCCCGTGCACCTGGTCGGAGGCGGCTCCGAGCGCCACGACCGATTCTCGGCCCAATGACCCGAGCGGCCTCCCCCCGGCCTTCCAGCTGGTGAGCCGCGTGGTCCACCCGTTCGTGCAGGATCGCGACCCGTTCTGGATGCCGCTCGCCATCAACACCCTGAATCGCACGGTCAGCGGCGTGATCCGTCCGTCCGAACCGTACAGCCTCCATCTCTCGCCGTGGATCGAGTCGACGTTCTCCGGATGGCTCGCGCGGCAGCCGGGCAGTTCCCCGGTCTTCGGGTTCCTGAATTTCCTCGACGCCCACGAGCCGTACTTCACCGACCCCCGGCGGGTGACCGGCCCCCTCGAGTGGTGGCGGTACGCCGCATTAAGGATGGACAAGACCCGGGCTCTCGCCGGCACGTGGCGGCCCAGCGCACGCGAGTACCGGATGATCCATCGATTGTACCGCGACATGATCGCGCAGCTGGACCGGCGGGTCGCCCGGGTGGTACGCTCCCTCAAGGAGAGCGGTAGGTGGGACGACACCCTGTTCATCTTGACCAGCGATCACGGGCAGGCGTTCGGGGAGCACGACTTCCTATTCCATGGCTACCGGGTCTGGGAACCGGTCCTTCGCGTGCCGCTCTGGGTCCACTACCCCGCGGGAGCCGATGCGGGGATGCGCGTGAACGAGTGGGCGAGCCTGGTCGACGTGGCCCCGACCGTCATGGAGGCGATTGGACAGTCCGTCAACGGTTTTCCCTCCTCCTACCCGCTTACGGCGCTCCACCGCGCACCGCGGCCGGCACCGGTGGTGGGGATCGCCGATGGGGTCCACGTGCGTCAGGTGTTGGAGTCGCTCTGTGGTCCGGAGCGCGTGCGATTCTGGGACGGACCGATGGTGGCGACCTACCACGGCGACCGCAAGGTCATTCGGGATGTCTGGGCCGACCGTGACTCCCAGTTCGACCTCGCCGAGGACCCGGACGAATTGCACGACCTCGGGGCCCAGGCGGGAGGCGAGGAACTGCGCGCGGTGGCCCTCGAGGCGGGGCGCCGCCTGGTCGCCCAGCCGGCTCCCACTCAGAGCCCGGATGTCGAGAATCGGCTCCGATCCTGGGGTTACTGCTAGCGTCACCCGAGAAAGTTTCTCCAGAAACCGCCGTCGATCCGCTACGGCGCGGCCGGCCGGAGAAGGGCGATGAACCGGTCCACCCCCTCGCGGGCCGCGGCCACCTTGTCGAGCACGCGATCCGGCATCGCTCCGGGCCGCCGGAGAAATTCCACCCGTTCGCGCAGCGCCGCCCGAAGCGCCGGAGCGTCTTCGGCCGGGACGAAGGTGACCTTCTCCCCCAGGTCGCGCGCGAACTCGCGAAGCTGCGGGACGTCGTAGGCGACGAGGTCGAGGTCGGCCAATGCGCCGACGTTCATCACGCCGGAGATCCCGCCCGTCGCTCGGTAGGGGAGCAGGAGGATGTGGTGTCGCCGGGCGAGGGGGAAGACCTCCTCCTCGTCGACGCGCCCGAGGAAGTGGAACTGCGCCTTCGGGAGGGAGGACTTCGCCTGTTCCAGCTGCGCGCCGAACTCGGGAAAGCCCGGGTTGGCCTCTCCGGCGATCGTGACGTCGATCGGGGCGCCATCGTTCACGAGTTCCTCGAGCACCCGCAGAGAACCGGTGAGGTCCTTCTGGGGACCCCAGTACCCGAACAGCAGGATCCGTACGGGAGGAGGGGGCGCGGGGCGCGGAGCGGATGCGGCGTCCGGTCGCGTGGCCGCGAAGATCGCCTCCAGATACGGAAGGACGAGGACCTCACACGCCCCGCCGATCTCCCGTGCCACCACGACCCGCATGCTTTCGAGCGGGACAACGACCCGGGTGGAGGCGGTCATGATCCGTTCCAGCGTGCGCACCCCGAGGCGCGCGACGCCCCCGACCTGGAAGCCCAAGGTCGCCGTGTCCTGAGTTTCGAAGAAATTGTGCATGTAGACGAGGACCGGTTTACGGGCCGTGACCCGAAGGACCGTGGGAACGAGCATGCCGATCGCGTTGGCGATCGCGCGGCGCCCGAACGCGCTCACGTAGATGCTGAACACGAACACGTCGACCCCGGCCCTGGCCGACCACATCCGCCCGAGGCTTCGGAGAAGGGAGGACGGTCGGTCGGCTTCCCAGGTGCCCTCGACCTTCAGCCGCGCAGGGTCGCCCCCCGGGGGCATGACCGCATCGCTCGGTCCGAAGACCCGGACGAGGGCGACTCGGGGAGAGCGCGCGAGCTCCCAGACGAGCGAGGTGGAGAAGCTGCCGGCGCGTTCCGAGTGGGGGTAGAAGACCCCGAAGAATCCGATGCGGAGCGGGTCGGCCGGCGTTTCCCGGCGGGGCGGTTCGCCGGCCATGGGGCTCTAGATGTACCCCCAGGACCGCAGTCGTTCCTCGACGTCCGCGGGGGTCTGCGGGGTCCGGGACTCGAGCAGGCGGCGGCCGACGCGCTGGAGCTCGTCCGACAGGGCGGCGGCTCCGGCGGATTCGGCGGCCCAAAGATCGTGATCCTCGCCGGGGTCGACGCGTAGGTCGAAAAGTTTCTGCGTCGAGCGCGTGGCGTCGAAGACGAGTTTGCGGTCCCCCTCATACCCCGCGACGAGGACGCGGTCGAGGTCATCGCGCCGATCGGTGGCGAGCCGCTCCCGCTCGTGGTCGGGGATGATCGTGGTCCAGACGAGTCCGTCGGCCATCGCGTAGACCGCGGTGGGACGCGGCTCGTCGACGAGGCGTTCGAGAGAAACCCCGGAGGTCGCCATCCCGTCCGGGGTGCCGACGCGGGACAGGAGCGTGGGGACGACGTCGATCAGGCTCGCCCACCCCACGGCCGTGCGCCCTTCGCCCTCGTCGTGCGGCAGGCGGAGCCAGAGGGGGATCCGGAGGAGCGGGTCGTGGACCTGGAGCATGTGGAACAGCGAGCCATGCTCCCCGAACGCCTGGCCGTGGTCGCTCGTCAGCACGAGGACCGTGTTCTCCCACCGTCCCGCCTGTTGCAGCGCCTGGACCAGCGACGCGAGCCGCCGGTCGATGGCCCGGAACATCTCTCGGCAGAGGCCGTGGAGGCGCGCGAACTGCTGGGCGGTGGGGTTCCAGCGACCGGAGAGCCAGCCGACCCCGTCCTGGCGGCCGCCGGACCAGCGTATCCACGACGTGAGGCCGGGAGCGAGCTCGGGGCCCGGGTAGTACGGCTCGTGGGCCTCGAGCAGATTGACGAATGCGAAGAACGGCTGCTCGCGTGGGATCTCCGAGAGCCATCGGGCGAGCGTGGGCTCGATCCAGGGAGAGACGGAGAGGTCGGTGGGGGTCCCCGGGAGCTTCAGGCGCTGGACGAACCGTCCTCCGGCATCGAGCAGGAATGGATATCGGTGCACGGCGTGGGAGCTGCGCTTCATGATCCCCCAGAGCGCCCCGCCGCGGACCTTGGCCAGCCGACGCGAGTCCCCTTCCCCCTCGGCACCGAGAAGGTGGGGCGGTCGGGTCGGGCGGTCCCCGCGATAGTACGGTTCCCACCAGCCGGCCCAGGCGGCCCGGTCGATCCCGGAGACGAGGCCGAGGTCGGGGGAGATCAGGTGATTCGCCGAGAGCGAGAGGGTGGTGTAGCCGAGCCGCTTCAACTGCTCGGTGATGCGGGGAACGTCGGGGCTGAGCTTCAGGTTCGATTTCGCGTGGGCCCCGTGCTCCCACGGATACAACCCGGTGAACAGGCTCGCGTGGGAGGGCACGGTCCATGAGCACGGGGCGACGGCGCGTGGGAACACCGTGGAACGCGCACGAAGCGACGCCGCGAACGGCATCAGCCCGGCATCGATGGCCGCGGCGAAGTCGTCGGCGCGCACGCAGTCCATCACGACGATGACCAGGTCCGGCAAGGTCGGGTTCGTCGCGGGAGTCGTCGGCGTGCCCGCCCCGTTCATCCGCCGCCCCCTCTTCGTCTCATGTCGGGTAGGTTGGGAGCAGCAGGACGGTCCATTCGCCCGAGGTATAGACGGCCCGGGCCCCGTACTCCCCCTCGAGGTAGGCCGGGGCGTTCGCCGCGAGGCTGGGCAACAGAGCCGCGGGGACATTGAGGCTCGAGTAGAGCACGAACCGGGCGGTCCAGTTGGCCCACACCGCGGTCGTCGAGACGAGGTTCGGGAGCTGCCGTATGAGGTTGCTCGCCTGGGGGGTGGTGAGGTTGAGGGTGAAGGCGACGGAGTTGGCGAGGGAGGAGGAGCGCGAGGCACTGGCGTCGATCGCGATGTGGGGGGGATGGGTCCCGTTGTACGCGTCGAAGATCCCGCCTAGGGCCGCGCTGGGGTAGAGCGACCCGCGGGTCGTGAGGGCGCCGATGAGCGTCTTGCGGATCCATGTGAAGTTCCCCGGTCCGTCCCCCCCGTGGAACCGGGCCGTCAGGTTCGGGGGTGCGACCAGCGTCGCGTGGAGATGGAGGATGCGGTATCCCGGCGACGCCGACGCCGAGACGGTATACGACGCCTCGGGCGAGTTGGGCTGAATGGTCATGTTGATCGCGACCTGGTAGCCGACCCGGGTGAAGACGAGAGTGAGCCAGGACTGGTTGGCGGAGGTGACGCTGATCGTCGGCGAACCGGTCAGATTGACCTCACGGATCGCCCCGAAATGCCCGTAGGTGACCACGATCTGGTTCGCCGGCATCACCACGACCGGAGTGAACGTCCCGTAGATCGCCGCCTGGTAGACGGGGGAGGAGCCGATGAACGTGGCGTTCGTCCCGGAGGTCGACGCGGCGACCAGGTTGTTGGTCACGGCATAGCGCCCCGTGAGGGCGAGGTAGGCGAGCTCCCCGGCCAGGATGTGGGGCGGGTCGAAGGAGAAGCGCCCGGGGATGTACGGGGCGTACGCATCACGCACCAGCAGCGCCCTCGTCCACTTTACCGCCCCGGAGACGGTGAGCACCGAGCCGGGGATCCCCGAGTGCCGGATGTAGTTGAGCGCGTCGAGGAACGCCTGGTCGTGTCCGACCCGGGTGGAGTTGAGCTCGTACTTCTCCGACAGGGGGAGCGAGACCATGTCGGCGAGCACGATCAGGAGGACCACGCCGACGGAGAAGACGAGCATCGCCCTCGGGACCCGGTATCGCACGGCATGGAGACCGAGCCGAAGCTGGTGGCGGAGGACGTTCCCTCTCGGTCGCGGGGGGCGCGGGAGCGGCAGGCCGTCGGGTCGCGGCATCAGGTACCGCTGGACCAACAGCGCGACCCCGAGGACGAGCGGGGTGATCAGGAAGTACGCCATGCGAACGTAGTCGGAAACGATGAACAGCTCCCACCCGCCGATCATCAGCCCGATGGGGGCGCCGATCATCGCCAGCACCATCGCCTCGCTCACGGTGAGGAGCTTCGGCCGGTAGAAGCGGGCATACAGGACGATGGCGACCAGCGCCCCCTCCGCCACCCCGAGGGCGAGGAGCGCGGTGACCGGTGGAAGGATCGCGTGGTGCAGCCAGATCCGGCTCAGGAGGAAGATGAAATGGCCCGGGCCGTTCTTCACGTGGGCGAACTGGCCGGTCTGCAGGTAGTGGGGATGGGGGACCCCGACGAGGCGCGTCCCGAGGTAGAACCCCCCGACCCCGAGCGCGAACAATCCCATGCCGGCCCACGCCCCGCTCGAAGAGTAGACCTCCTTGGGGATCCGGCGATAGATCAGCATCACCGCCCAGAACAGGACCAGGGTCACGGCGAGCATGATCGCGACGAGGCTGTGGGTGAGCACCGCGGCCGTCGTGGCGACCCACGCGATGAAGATGTGCGCCGAGCGGTGGGAACGGCTGAAGCGGACCGTGTAGGCGAGTGCGATGTTGAAGAACACGAACCCGAGGAGATTCGGGTACGCGCCAAAGAAGAACAACAGCAGGAACGAGGGGTTGAGCAGCACGAACCCCTCGGCGAGGAGGGGCAAGGACCAGGTCCGGGTCAGCGAGCGGCCGAGGACGTAGGTGGACGCCCCCAGGAACGTGGTGACGACTCCGACGTACAGTCGGGCCCCCATCACCGGGCCGCCGCCCAGGATGACCAGCGACCCCAAGAGCGGGAAGAGGCCCGGCGGGTATTGTCCGGGGATGATCCAGCTGGGCGCCGGAAGGTTGACCCAAGGGTACGAGGAGGTCACCCATTCGCCCGGGTCCCCGCCCGGAGGGACCGGATGCGCGAGCATCACCCACTCGAGCAGAATCGCTACGGCGAGGCCGATCCCGAAGGAGAGGATGAGCGCCGGGGTGTCCGCCTTGGCCTTTCCCAACAGACCGCTCGGCTCCGGCAGCGCGGGGAGGTCGCGGAAGAAGTAGGCGTGGAGCGCGCGAATTCGTCGGACGACGTAGCCGGCGTTCGTCGGCCTTGGTCCGCCGGGGACCACCGCGGGCGAAGGTCTCGGGGGAGCGGCACGGACCGGAGTCGTCGAGCTCGCGGTGGGTGCGCTGTCGCGGGGTCGAGTCGGAGCCGGCGCCGACATCGTCGCTAGATGCCTCCCCACGACGAGGCGTCCTCCGATCGAGCCGACCCCGAACCAAGCGGCGGGGGCCTGGGCGAGGCGGAGATCATAGGTAGCCCCACGACCGCAGTCGATCCTCCACGTCGGCGCTGGGGGCGATGGTCGTCCCCGACGCCATTCGAGCCGCGGCGGTCCGAGTGGCCTTGAGCAACCCGGCCGATCCCTCCGACTCCGAAGACCAAAGGTCGACGGATTCGGACGGGTCTCGGCCCACGTCGTACACCCGCGCCGTGTCCGTCGCGACGTCGTACACCAGCTTGCGCTCCCCCTCGTAGGCCGCGACGAGCAGCCGGTCGATCGATTCGCGTCGAAGGAGCGGAGCACGGCGCCGATCCTCGGCGTGCACCAGTCCGTCCGAGAAGGCGAGCACCGGACCCGTCCGGGGCCGGTCGATGAGATCCTCGAGCGGCACCCCCACGCCCCCGAGGGCGTCCGAGGGGAGGCCCGCGGCGCATAGCGCCGTGGGTCCGAGGTCGATCAGGCTGGCCCAGCCGCTCCCGCGAACACGTCCAGTACCCCCCCCGGGGGGACGGTAGATGAGCGGGATCCTCAACTCCGCCTCGTCCACACCCTGGATGTGGAAGAGGGCCCCGTGCTCGCCAAACGCCTGGCCGTGGTCGCTCGTGAGGATCATCAGCGTGTCGTCCCACCTACCGGCGCTCCGGAACGCGGAGATGATCTGTCCGAGGCGCCGGTCGAGGCCCTGGACGGTGCACCGATAAAGGTGGTGAAGTCGGGCATACTCGGCGGGGCTCGGATTCCAGTCACCGGAGACCCACCCCATCCGGTCCTGACGGCTCCGGACGTATGCCCAAAAGTCCCGGATCGAGGGGAGACCCTCGGCGTCCCGGAGGTACGGTTCGTGCGCGTCCAGCAGATTGATGAAACAGAAGACCGGCTCCGAGGGCGGCGTCTCCGAGAGCCATCGGTCGAGTGTGGGCTCGAGCCAGGAGGCCATCGCGGGACGAAGCGGCTCGTCGCCCGCCCGCATGTGGAGAGCCACCCGGGTCCCGACGTCCCAGACCCCCGGGTATCGCGCCAGGAAGACGCCGGTCCACTGGGCGGCGCCGTGGAGACCGCGTACCCGGCTCTCGAGGGCGGCCGCCCGGTTCGGACGGCCCTCGAGGCTCTGCGGGGGGCTCCGGGCCCGGCTCACCCGGTCGAACAGGGTGGTCCCCCACGCGGCCTGCTGGAACCCGTCGACCAAGCCCAGGTTGGGAGAGATCAGGCCGTTGGCCGATACCGAAAGCGTCCGGTAGCCCGCCGACCGAAGCAGGCCGCCGACCTTCGGCAGGGCGGGGTCGAGATGGAGCTGCCCACGCGCGTGGACCTGGTGCTCCCACGGGTACCGGCCCGTAAACAGCGTGGCATGCGCCGGAACGGTCCAGTGGGCCACGCTCGCCGCGAGCGGGAATTCGACCGCGTCGCGAAGGAGTTCTTGTACGAAGGGCATCGGTGAGACAGGGTCGGCGCCCCCGGGGAAGTCGCTGGCCCGAACGCAGTCGAGCACGACGATCAGCACGTTGGGGGGATGGCCCGGTACCATCGGTTGGCCGGAATCTTCCATCCGGGTTCGCTCTTAAAGCTCTAGACCGCGATTCAACCGAAATGGGTGTGTGCTACTGCGCACGGATACGGGTAGGCGCATACGGGACACCTCGAGCCGGCCCCACCTACCCCTGCAGGATCAGCCACTCGGAGTTGACGAAGAAGGTTCGGAACCCGAATCCCTGGGTGAACAGGTGGGCGGTAGGAAGGTAATCCGGTTTGTTCGGGAGCAACACGAAGTGGATGTCGTAGGAGGCGAGGAACGAGGACGTGTTCAGCACCCGCGGGAGTTGGACCGCAGGGTTCGAGGTCGGCCCGGTGCGGAGGGCGAGGGAGACGTGGAACGGCGCCCCCGGGACGGGGTCGGCGAAGCGGAGGGTGGCGGTCGGAACGGCGGCGGCGAGGTTGAGGGCGCTCGTGGAAGGAGCGGGCGTCATCGTGGCCACCGTGGAGACCGGGACCGGATCCGGTAGCGGGCCCACACCGGCCGAGAGGTTCCAGAACAGCGAACTCCCATCGACCGAACCGCTCGTCACCGGGCTCGGGTTCACCAGCTGGGTGCTGGCCGCGAAACCGGCCAACGAGAAGGAGAGAGCGGTCACCGGGCTCCCGGAGGCCGGATTTACGGAGAAGTTCAGCCATCCCGCGCCGCCGGCACCGAGCGCGGTGGTTTCGTTCACCGTGGTTCCCGCCGTATTGAACGTAAGCTGGGCGCCCCCGGCGGCATCGGGGAGTTGCAGGGCACCTCCGCCCGGTAGCGAGGCGGTCCGGGTGACAGTCCCGCTCCCGTTCTGGACGGAAACGTTCAGCGTGGAGGGCAGGACGCGGAACACCGGGAAGTTGATGCCCTCGTACAGCACCGAATACATCGGCGTCGACGGAACCGCGCCGGGGGCCCCGAGCCCCGAGTAGGAGAACGCGGCCTCGTTGTTGGTGATCGCCCCTTGCCCGTTGAGGGCGAAATAGGTCTCCTCCACGTTGGTGATCTGCCAGGGAAAGAACAGGAGCCACGTCGGGCCGATCTCGTAGGCACCGCGATCCGTGAGCGCTTCGGTCCAGCGGACCACGCTCGCCGCGGCGAGGACCGACCCCGTTTGGGGGTTGCCCTTGAGCGCGTGCATAGCCTGCAGGAAGAACTGGTCGTGGGTGAGTCCAGTGTCGATGCGCTCGAGCCGCGTGGCGGTGGGTAGGGTGACGGTACTGATGAGCAGGACGACGACCACGAACAGTCCGACGTCGACCCCCCATCCGGAACGGATCGTCCCCCGGCGGGTCGTTCGCCCCGCCTCCGGAGGGGCCGATGGGGGGGTGGTCGCGATCGGCGAGCCCGCAGGGACGATGTGGGCATTGCGTTCCAGGATCCAACGGTCTCCTACGACGGCGACCATCAGGGCGAGCGGGACCGGGAGGTAGTACAGGAACCGGTTGTATACGGTGTCGACGTGGGCGTACCAGCCGAGCACCGGAACCGCGAGGCAGGTGACGAGCCAGCCGCCCGCCAGGAGCGCTTCGGTGGAGACAAGGCGCGGCCACTTCCACCTCGCCCCGAGGAGGGGGACCAGGACCAAGACGGAGGAGATCAACAGAACGGCGATCGCGGCATCGACGGAAAGGTAGAGCGGGGCTCCTGCCGGCCAGAACGCCGGTTCGGACCCGAGCGGGAGGAAGATCTGGCCGATATTGTTCAGGGGGTACGCGGCGGGGTTCGAGTACAGGTACGAAGCGTGAGAGATCTTCTGGACGGAGGTCACCGCGGTGTAGACGGCGACCGTCCCGGCGAGCAGGGCGATCCCGGCGAGATTCCCCCGATTGAAGACCAGCCGACGTGCTCCGCGCTCGAAGAGCGAGACGAGGAGCCATCCGAACACAAGCTCGGCGGCGAGGAGAGCGAACGTCAGGGTGTGGTCGAGATACGTGAGGGCAACGAACCCCCACATCCCGACCGCGTAGAGCCGTCTCTGCGTCCGAAGGAAGCCGATCAGGCAGACGAACGCCTCGTTGACCAAGAGGAACGCCATGAAGTTCGGGTACCCCCCCCAGTAGAGCATCGAGAGGGTGGTCCCGTTCAGGAGGGCGGCCGCGACGAATCCAACCTGGGCTGGGCCGGTAGCGAGGAGTCGTCGGGAGAGGTGGATCGTGGTCAGGCCGAACCCCACGAGCATCAGGCTCGCGAAGATGAACCCCGGGAACAGGGCGCTCTGAGTCAGGCGGGCGAGGATCCCGAGGAACGGGAAGATCAGAGGGGGATAGACGTACGGGGAGCCCACCGCCATGACCGGAGGGTGCGGGAGTCCTACGAACCCGTAGGATCGTTGGGTCCAGTCCGCGGAATCGAACCCCGGCGGAACGGGAGCGGCTTGATAGGTCTGGAGCAGCACGGTCACCGCGAACAGGACGAGGAGCAGAGAGGCGACCAGGTACGGGCGGTTTCCGGCGCGTTGCAGGCGCTTCCAGAGCTGCCAGAAGCCGAGCGGCGCGGGGCGCGGCGCCGCTTCGGGGGGAGAGACCGACACCGGTGGCTCGCGACGCGAGGCACCTCTAATCATGGTTTCGGTGAAGCGGCCACGGCCGCGGGAGGCCGGGAGCCTCCCGGTTTTGCGACGGATGGTCACCATCGGCCCGGGCGGGGCGTCAGGGGGGGCCCGGCTCCGTGTCGGTTCGTTCGTGGGTCGCCTGGGCGACTCGTCCCTGCGGTCGCGTTGCAATTCGAGGGTGGGGCTTTAACCCGAGAATCTCTGACTCGCTCCTCGAAGGAGCTCTCGGTGGCGACCAAGGACCCTTCCCCTTCCGGCGCGGAGCCCGGAGCGGGGTTAACGACCCTCCCGGAGTGGAGCTGGCCGTACTGGCTCGCGATGCTGGCCATCTTGGCCGCCGCGGTGGGGGTCCTCGAATGGCAGTTCCACATGTGGCCGCTGCCCCCGGGGAACGATACGGGCCACTGGCTGTGGACCTCCTACGGCTACGCCGGCCTCCCCACCCCGCCCGCGGCCGCAGTCGGGAGTGCCTACTCCGTCCCCCCCGTCCCGTTCCTGCTCCTGGCGATCTGTGTGCGAATCGTCGGGGACCCGTTCTCCGCGATCGCGCTGTACGCGGGGATTCTCCTGACGGCGTTCGGACTGACGGTGATGCACGTCGCACGGACGTACCTTCGGCACCCTCCCTTCGGGGTGCTGATGGTGGGGGTCGTCCTGTTCAACGGGACGATCTTCAGCATGCTATTCTGGGGGGGGTTCCCGAACTTCACCGGCCTCATTTTCCTCGAGGAATCGATGGCCGGCGCGTTGCTGTTCGCGCGGTCCGGGAAACTTCGGGACTCGCTCATCCTGTACGGAGCGCTGTCCCTCACGTTCCTCTCGCACGACCTGTCCTTTGTCCTGGCCGTCGGAGGCGTGGCGATCGGTGCGTTCTTCCTGATGGCGACCGGTCTCCTGGAGGGCCGCTTCCTGGTCCGCTGGCAGAACCTGGTCGGCCTCACGATCCTCGGCATCGTCGTGGTCGGATACTCGCTGATGACCCGATGGCTGGCAATTCCGCGCCCCGGGCTGATCAACTCCAATCCGGCCACGTACGTGATCGCAAACATCGGACAAATCTTCAATCCGATCACCCTCAGCGGCTCGACGACCCCGACGTACGAACTCCCGGTTCCGTTCACCCTCGGGGTCCTCCTCCTCATCCCGGTGGTCCTGTTCTTCATTCTCCTGTGGCTCCGCCGCGGCTCGCTGCGCCCGAGCTTCAGATGGAGGGCGGCCGCCCCGGGGTCCGAAACCCTTCCGGGACCCCGCGCCTCGGTCGTGGACGCGTCGCTGGTGATGGCGGTCGGCTGGCTTTCCGGGACGCTCGCGGTTCCCGCGCTCGGATATCTCGCCCACGTCGACACCGACTATCTTCGGTTCGGCTTCTTCCTCCCGGTCGCCTTCCTCCCCCTCATCGTCGTCGCGCTGGAACGCGCGGCCGAACGGGTGACGGGCTTCTCGGCGGTCGGCACGGCGTGGCCGAGGGCGGACCCCATCGGTGCGTCCCCGGCGGCCCCGTCGGCGTCTCGCCCTCGGGGCGGGATCCCGCGGCCTTGGGTCGCATTTCACCTCGCGATCGCGGTCGCCGTCTTGGTCGTCGCCGGTGGGTACGGGATACCGGTGGCGATCTCCAGCGAGCGGTTCAACACGCAGAACGCCCACGACGCGCAGTTCCTGGACGCGGTGTCCTTCCTCAAGCAGAGCAACGCCCCGGGCGCGGTCCTCACCTACGACGGGGCGACGCGCTGGGTCCAGTCGCTCACCGCCCGGGCGGCGTTCGATTCCGCCCCGACGTGGGAGCTCTTCTACCCATACCAGATCGTCGACGGTCAGGAGGCGTACTTCGCGTTGAACAGCGCGACCACGGTGACCGACAACCACGTCGCGCTCATGTACACCGGGACGAGCGTTGCCTCCCTATCGGCGCAGCCCGGCTATTCCGTGCTGGTCGAGGGGATCCCCTTCCCCGTGTTCCGCATCACCCCGGCGGCGACGTTCGTGAACGTGACGCAGAACGGCGTGGAACAGCGCTACTCCCCGACGGAGTGGGGCTCTCCCTCCTTCGTCGTGACCGGCGGCGCGACCCCGTCGGTCACCACGTCATTTTCAGGGCCGGTGTTCTACTACAATGAAACCGACCAGATCGTGGGCGGGGGAGCGGCGTACCTCAATGTGTCCGTCACCCCCACTCCGGGATCCGGCGCCACGATCGATTCGTTCAGCTACGGATTGGCCCCACCGTCGGGCTCCGACCCGATCCTCCACGCCGCCAAGCCCGCGGGGATCAGCACCTCCGGGTCGAGCTTCCTCTGGCAGATGGCCGGTCGGCTCGGTCAGATCCCTGGTGCCTACGTCCTATCGACCTCCGGCACATTCGCGAGCCCTCCGGCCAACATGTCGCTCCCGTCCAAGGGGGCTCCGAACCTGCTGATCTTCTCCTTCGGGGGGAACGGGACGCCGGTGACGGGATCCTCGCTCGAGGTGTCGACCACCGGCACGGGGAACCCCGCCGTACAGCTCCCGCCGGTGCTCGCCACCTCCCAGTTCCTGACGAGCCACGGGATCCATTTCGTGCTCCTTCCGAACAACCCGGTCTACCTGCCGACCATCCAGGTGTTCCAGACGCAGCTCGGGTTTCAGTCGGCGTTCCAGAACTCCGAATGGACGGTGCTCGAAGGATGAGTCGCGGTTTCCTTCGCCCTCGCGATTTCCACCTCCTGAAGTCACGCGCCGCGCTCCTCGAGCGCCCCAGGACGGACTTCGACGGGGTCCGTAGGTCCAGCGCACGCCCCGGACGTCGGAGTCTGGTCGCCGCGTTGATCGTCCTATCGGTCCTCACCCCAGCCATGATCGCCGGGTCGATCGGAGCGCGTCCGGCCCTGACGCGCACGGGGTCGGCCCTCGTAGGCTTCGACCATCCGGCGACTCGCGCGCCCGTCGCCGAGAATCTATCCCTCACACTGCCCAACCCTTCCACGGCCGGGCCGAACGGTACGCGTGTGAACGTGACCGGGTCGGTCGGGGACGTGCTGACCGTGACCACCTACGTATCGCTGGACTCGTACACCGCCGCGTGGGGTCTCGTGACGGTCCACATCCCTGGGCTGTCGGTACGTTTCCCGACCACCGGTGGGAGCGACCCCCAGTTCCCCCTGACCGTGCCGCCCAAGAACCTGACGTTCGCCTCCAACGCATCCCTCAATTACCAGTCGTCGCTCACGCTCAACGTTACGGCGCCGTTTCACCTCGGATTAAACGCCACGATGACGAGCAGCGGCTACGCCCCGTTCTTCACGCTCCCCTGGGGAACGGTCGCCCTCAACTTCTCCTGGAGTTACATTCTCAACTCCTCGGCCCACGCGGTGCGGGCGTCGATGGGCCCGAGCGTTCTCCAGTCGATCTTCCCCGCGGAGACGTTCACCGTGACCTATGCCGGGCCGAGCAGCGTCGCCCTAGGGACCCAGTTCACCGTGTGCCTCAGCGGCCCCGTCACGAATCGGACATTCGGTCTGCGGGGGGTCGATTCGACCGGGGGGGTATTTGCCAACATCACGCAGCCCTTTGGACCCGACTCGACCGGCTGCATGTCGATGCCGGTCCCCTCGAACGCATCCGTCGGAAAGGTGACGGTCCAATTGTGGGAGTACAGTTTCGAGCCGATCCGGCTGCGGCCCCTTCCCGCGACGACGGTGTCCGTCGCCGTGGGCCGATTGGCCGGAACCATTCAACCCTCGAACATCTCGGTGCTCCTGGTCGTCGACGGGCTCGCCGTCGGCTCCACACTGAATGGATCCTACTCGGTGGGACTTACCGCGGCGCCGAACGCCGTCCATCGTTGGTTCTTCAACGCCACGGGCTACTGGCCTCAGGCCTCCACGGTCACGGTGGTCGCCGGTTCGACGATCTGGCTCAACCTGACGTTACTCCCTCGGAACCAGCAGCCGACAGGGTTCGGGAGCGCTCCGTTGATCAATCTCACGCCGATACAGGCCGCCGCATTGGGCGGGGCCATTCTCCTGGTGGCCGGACTCGGTCTCTATGCGGTCGTCCAGCGACGCCGTCCGCCCACCCGCCCCCCAACCGGAACCCCCCCGTAATGCGCGGGCAACCGGCCCCCCCCCCGGAGCGAGCAATCCGTGAACGGGATCGACGGAGGCGCTACCGAATCGATCTCCGCGCCCAGCGGGCCCCGTGCGGCCAGGGGATCACGATGCGCTCGCCGTTTCCGCTGCTTCCATGCCGATACAGGCGCCGGTCATGCATCGTCGCCCCGGATCCATGCGCGGTACCCGGCCGAGGTGCCCCGGATATGCTTATCCATGAGAGTCGGTTCGTTGGCGCCCCGGGTGGCTCCTGTGGCCTCCAGACACGCCCCCAGAGTACGTGGCCCGTCCGACCGCCAGCGGTCTGTACTCTCCTCAGTAGGGATTGTCCTCCTGCTCCTGGTCTCTTCTGTAGCGCTCGCGTCTCCCGTTCGTGACGTGAGCGTCCCGTCGAGCGCCGCCGCGTCGTGGCCGGGGCATCAACCCGCCCCGGTCCCCGCCACGGGACCGATGGCCCCATCGGTCGGGGCGAGCCGCCCCTCTTCCCACCCTATGGTGGCCGCGGTGGACGGTCCGCGCTTTGCCTTCTGGGGTTCCGCGCATTCCCCGCCGGGCGCCCCGGCTCTCTTCGGGCCCCCGGGGCCTTCGGGCGGTGGGACCCGGGCCAACTGCGGAGTCGCCAGCACCCTGCTTCTCCCCGCGACGTACTCCCCGGCCTCGTGCTTCGGATCCGACGAGGCGGGGCTCCAGTTCTACTCACCCCTGCGGGGCAGCGGCGGGAACGTGACGTGGAACCTCACCCTCCCCGTCGATGCCTCGGCGACGCAGAACCAATCGGACCTGTACGCCGCCGCGTGGGTGGCGATGACCCTCGCGTCCCCGGATGCGTGGATGCATGAGTGCCTTCTCGAGGTCCAGTTCTACCCCGACCACAGCTGGGTCCGTCCCTTGACCACCACCCCCGGCAGCTGGGCGGCGGCCGCGGTCGGCTGGAAGATCGACCCGGCGACCGGCGTCGAGGACACCTGCTTCTACTCCCCGCTTTACCAGAGCGGGGTCTCCGGACAGTACCTCAGCCTGACCCAGGGAGACAACCTCAACGTCACCTTCCAGGGGTGGCCCGGCTCGGCCGGCGGGGAGCGGGTCTCGGTCGAGGACCTGACCAGCGGGAACAGTTCCGGGCTCCAGATCTACAACGCGACGGGGGGCTACCCGCTCGACCCCGCGTATGCCAGCAGCATCGTCCCCAACTCGCTCAGCTGGAGCAGCGACGGCCAGCTCCCCGTCTCATTCGGACTGGCGATCGGGCGCGGGGCGAACCCGACGATCCCCTCGAACGGTTCGGCGGGGGGCTGCAGTCCGGGGCTTCCTCCCTCCGCACCGGCGGACCCCGCGGTTCCCTGCCCTTCCTACGACCCGTCGAGCTGGAGCAACGACACCCTCGTCCCCTGGAACGTCGCGTCGCCGACCTTCTTCAACGCGAGCGCCCGGGACTCACCGGTGCAGGTCGCGTTCACCTCCTCCGTGGGCGGGAGCGGCTCCCTCATCGACCGGAGCAACTCCACGTGCACGGGTCGGGTCGGCAGCAGTTACTGCACCTACCCGTGGTTCAGTTACACCTGCGCGTTCAATACCTTCGAGTTCGGGGCTACCGACTACCCGGCCGTGAGCGTGGACTTCGGCCAGTCGCTTCAGTATGCCACGAATCCGGTCGAGAGCGCCGGGCTCATGCCGTACTTCCCTCCGACGAACTTCTCGACGCCGGGGTGCGGGACGGGAGTGGGAGTCACGGTCACGTTCAACGCCTCCTCCGGCTCGGTCGAATTCCTTTCGCACCTCTACGGTTCGACCCCCGTGGGGCTCCAGCACGTGCCTCCCGGCTCCTACTCGCTCTCCTATCATCCTGCCTCGGGCAGCACCTTCTCCGGCTGGCAGACGAGCGGCTCGGTCTCGGTCACCGATCGCACGAGCCCATCGACCACCCTCGTGGTGGTCGGTACTGGCGCGGTCTACCCGATCCTCCGCGCGGGGGCCGTCTTCCGGTCCTTCCAGTACGTCGGAGGTACCCCGGGCGGCGCGGTCGAGATCGCTCCCAGCCTCCCGACGAACTCGACGGCCCCGGTGTACCTCACCAGTGGAAACTCGACGCTCCTCACGCCCGACTCCTACACGGTCCAGGCCCTGCCCCCGCTCGGGACATGCTTCGCGTCGTGGAAGACCTCCGGACCGTCCGACGCTCTTGCCTCCCCGACCTTGCCCGAGACCCAGCTCACCTTCCCGGCCGGGGCCCCTACGTTCGTCCTCACCGCCTCCTACGTCGCGTGTGCCGGACTGGTGAACGTGGAGCTCGGGACCCACGGGAACGGGACCGTGACGCTCAACGGGAGCTCGACCACGTACAACGCCACGACCCGCAACGGGACGGCCGATATCTCGGTCGTCGCGGGAGCGTACGCGCTGACCGCCACGCCCGCCCGCACCTGGCAGTTCGCCCAGTGGACGTACGGGCCGTCGGCGATGCTCACGAACTTCACCAACACGACGTGGGTGACCTTGGAGCCGGGCGCCGCCACGCTGACCGCGACGTTCGCCGCGACGATCGTGCTCGTCGACAACCCCGCCAACGGGGGCGGGATCTCGCTCAACGAATCGTCGGTCTACGACAACGGCACGGTCGTGCTCCTGCCGCCGGGGGTCTACTCGTTCGACGCGGTGCCGTCCGGAGGGTACTCCTTCCTACGGTGGCGCTCGAACGATGCCCTGCATCTATGGGTCCTCCGTCCGAGGTCGCTCGTGACGCTCGTCCAGGTCAACGCCTCCGCCACGCTGACGGCGACGTTCGTGACGAAGGTGAACAACACCGTCCAGTTCAACGTCGTTCCGGCCGGCGCCGGGGAGATCCGGTTCAATGTCCAGGACCTCTACACGACGCTCACGATCAACTCGAGCGTGGCCAACGGCAGCTACCTGTTGTCGGTGTTCGAGACCTACGGCTACCGGTTCGTCGGTTTCGCCGCCTCCGGTCCCGTCAGCGTCGGAGGGGGGTTCCTTTCGGTCACGGGTACCGGGGGCACGCTCACCGCGAAGTTCGTCCTGCGCCTGTTCCCGGTGACGTTCATCGCGCTCCCCCCGAGCGCGCTCGGGGCCAAGATCAACGGCACCTCCCTCCTCAGCGGTGGCACGGCCCACCTGGCGCTCGGAACGTATTCACTGAACGCCACGCTCTCGGCCGGCTCCACGTGGGTCGGTTGGGTGACCGGGTTCACACTGGGAGGAGCCGGCGCGGGCGCCCTCAATACGACCGTCCAGATCGTCGGCTCCGGGTCGATCGAGGGACTGGCGGTGAACTTCCAGGCGCCGTCCGTCGCCGCCTCGCCGGCGGCGGTCGACGTGGGCTACCTCATGCATGTGATCGCCTTCGCGAACGGGACGGGACCGCTCCACTACAAGTACTCGGGCCTGCCGACGGGCTGCTCCACCCGAAGCGTCCCGTCGCTCCCGTGCACCCCGAGCGCCGCGGGCAACTTCTCGGTGACCGTGCTCGTGACCGATGCCACCGGCAACTCGCTGCGCTCGACGCCGGTGAAGATTGCGGTCGTGCCGGCCCCGGCGATCCGCTCGTTCGTCGCTTCGTCGCCGGACTTCACCCTCGGAAGCTCGACCTCGCTGACGATCGTGGGCGGGGGCGGGGTCGGGACCCTCTCCTATGCGTTCCTGAACCTGCCGGTGGGTTGTACGACTTCCGACGCCCCGTCCCTCGTCTGTGCCCCGACCCAGACCGGGACGTTCACGGTCGAGGGGGAGCTCAGCGACGGTCTCGGGGTGTCGAGTTTCGCGAACCTCTCGTTCACCGCTGAACCTGCGCCCACGATCACCTCGTTCACGGCGACCCCATCGACCGTGACCGTGGGGATCAACGCCACCTTCGTCACCCTCGTGGGGGTGCCGAGCGGAGTGTGGAGCTATGCGTACGCCGGGCTACCGGCCGGGTGCGGGACCCCCTCCACCGCCGCGTTCGCCTGCGCGCCCAGCCAAGCCGGCGCGTTCCAGGTGAACGTCACGGCGACCGACCACCTGAACGCCAAAGCGACGGCCTCGGTCGTGCTCCAGGTGAACGCGCTCCCGGCGATCTCCTCGTTCTCGGCCTCTCCCGCGAGCGTGGTGCTCGGTGCGAGCGTCCAGTTCAGCGCGACGGCCGTGGGGGGTACCGGCCCCCTGACGTTCGACTACTCCGGCCTGCCGGCCGGGTGCTCCTCGGTCAACGGGACCTCGCTCAACTGCACCCCAACCGCGGTCGGCTCGTTCACGGTCACCCTCCACGCGCACGACCAGTTCGGCCGCGCCACGGCGAGCAGCCTCACGCTGACGGTCACGATGCAATCCACGTCGCCGACCTCGCCCTCCGGCTCGTCCAACAACGACACCCTCTACCTCATCATCGCGCTGCTCATCGCCCTCGCCATTGTCGCCGAGGTCGTCATCCTGCTCCGCCGCCAGGCGCGGAAAAAGACATGAGGGGCCCCCGCAGCCGGTCCTCCCGTGGACCCTCCGGCCCGCTTCTCTCGGAACTGCTTGGCTCCCGACATCGCGAGGGCGGTCCGACCGCACCCCTCGGTGCGTAGGGATGCCGACCCCCGGGTCGACGGCGGCCCGCACGCGCCGGGGCCCGTTGGTTCGCGCGCCGGACCGGAGCGGAGGAGAGAGTTCTCCCTCCGCCCGGCCTGAGGCAGAAGGTATCCTGTGAGCCCAGCGGACGAGGCCTCGGCCGACCCCCCTCGCGGCGCCTCCTCGGCGGCGGGAGCGCTTGCCCGCCGGTTCCTCGGCTGGCTAAGGACCCCAGAGGTCATGCTCCGTTTCCTCACCTCGCTGGTCCTCGCGGCAGGATTCGTCTCCCTCATCGACGTGTACGTCCACGGTCGGCTCC
Organism: Thermoplasmata archaeon; assembly: GCA_022750155.1. GTDB lineage: Archaea > Thermoplasmatota > Thermoplasmata > Lutacidiplasmatales > UBA184 > Lutacidiplasma. Next base: position 63,433 of record JAKIWG010000005.1, read on the forward strand.
TCTACGGGGTGGACTACGTCGGGATCTACACGCCGGGCGGGTTTTTCCTCAATCCCTCGGTGAACTACGTCGTCCCCTCCCTCGCTTCCGGGCTCAGCTTCGGGGACATCTATACCGCGCAGTACCTCGGATTCTTCGTCGACACGTTCCTCACGGTCTTCGCCTGCCAGAGCTTCACCCGAGAGCTGTTCCGCCCCAATTTCTCCCCCCGGGTCCTCATCCTCGTCGCCGGGCTTTCGGCCGGCCTCTACCTAGTCAACCCGTACAACATCACGTGGGGGCTGATCTCGCTCACCACGGCCGTCTACGTGAGCGACGCGGCGTTCTTCGTCGTCATGATGATGATCGTCCGCTTCGTCCGCACGGTGCTCCACGGAGGCACCTTCCGTCTCGTCGACGCGGCGATCCTCGGGCTGGCGGTCGGGTGTTCGGCGCCGGTGTCGTTCCCGAACGTGGTCCGGGTATTGGCCCTCGAGATGGCCGCCTTCCTGGTCGCCCTCGGGGCCGTCTGGTACTTCGGCACGCGGGACGAACAGCGGGCCGCCGCGCGCCGCGGTCTGGTGACGGCGCTCCTCGGCGCCGCCCCGATCGCCGCGCTGCTCCTCGCCTACCCCGTCTACACCTTCGCCAGCGTGTGGGTGGCGCACCCCGGTGCCCTCACGTCGGTGGAGGGCAGTTTCAGCTCCACCCTGACCAACACGACGTACAACACGTTCGGCAACGTGGTTCGACTGCTCTCCCGGCGCCAGTTCTACCGGTTCTCGTACTATCCCATGTATTCGGGGAACTCGGTGGTCGCGCTCGCGTCGTACCTGTGGCCAGTCCTCGCCGTGCTGGCTCCGCTCCTCCTCGCCGCCTTCCAGAAATCCCTCCCCGGACGACGGATGATCCTGACCGTCGAGGGGGTCGTCCTGGTCTGCGTCGTCTGGGGCAATCAGACGTTGCCCCCGTTCGGACCGATCAACCAGGTCATCCTCGGCCCGTTCCCCCTGATGTCCACGATCGTCCCGTCGTTCTTCCTGGAGGCCATCGTGGAGACGAAGCTCTACGCCGTGCTCGCCGCGTTCACCGTGGGGGTCGTCGCCACCCGAATGTGGTACTCTCCCTCGGCGGTTCCGGGGCCGGACACGCCTCCCGCGGGGGCCACCGATGCGGGAAGAGGGGCCGTTCCCGCCCCCACGCGGGCGCCCCCCTCGCCCCTGCGCCGCTGGGGCGGGGTCACGCTGGCCCTCGCCCTGGTCGGACTCCTGTTGCTCGCGGGCCTGCCGATCTTCGACGGCTCGGCCGAGGTCGACTCGATCGGAGAGTTCGTTCCGGGGTTCGTCGTCCCCCAGCCGTACTTCGATGTGCGCAACATCCTGCACTCCTCCGGAGGCAATGCGCTCCTCCTTCCGGCGGTCTCGCCGTACATCCAGACGGACTGGGGGTTCGAGGGGGCGACGCTGTTCTACCTGAGCTTCAACTACCCGAACAAGGTCGTGGTACCGGGGTTCTACGGCGCCTACCAGATCTACCTCCCGAGCACGTCGCAGGCGTATTCGAACGCCACGCGGCCCATCGGTCCGTCGAACACCACCGGGGTCGACCCCGGCACTCTCAGCCTAGTGGCGACGAACCTCCTGAACGGGTTTCCCAACTACAACTACCGCGTGGGACCGTCGATCAACGCCACCGGCCACCAGTGGGTGCAGCTCCGGCTGCACTACACCACACAGAACGCCTCCCAGGTCGCCTCGGTGCTCGGAGGGGGTTCGCTGTGGATCGGGTTGCGGAGCACGGCCAAGCAGCTCTCGAGCAGCGTCGGATGGTACGTGGTGGGTCAGACCTACGACACCGTCGTCCGACCGGTGGATTCGACGGACACCGTGGTCTCTCTGCTGATCGGAGAGCCGGCGAGCGGGGCGGGGTACGATCCCACGAACATCTCGGGCGTTTCGTTCTGGTTCCACGTGCCGGGCACCGTGGGGGCGCCGCTCGCGTTCACCCCGATCTCCCTGGCCAACGGAGGCAATTCGGTCGTATCGAGCACCTGGGTCGGCCAGATGGCCGCCTACGGGGTGCACTACGTGCTCATCGACCAGTCGATCGTTCGGGGGTCGACGGAACCCCGAGAGTATTCGAACGCGACGGTGGCGGCCCTGGAGGCGCAGGCGCTCGTGACCCCGGCGTACATTTCGCCCGAGCTGCAGCTCTACCGGATCGTCTGAGCCGCTCGCCCGCGCCGAGCCGACGCGGGGGCGATCAGAGCCCATTTGAGGGACGGAGCCCCGCCGCTGGGGCTGGGTCGGGGGTCACGAACCGCTCGAGGAACCGGCGGAGCGCCGGAAGGGGCCGTCCGATGACGCGCTCCATCAGGCCCGCGATGACGAGGTCGCCGGGGTCGACGCTTCGCGTGAAGATGACCGCTCCGACGAAGATCCCCATTCCGACGAGGAACATCGGGAAGACCAGCCAGACCGGGTGGGTGAACCATCCGACGAGCAGGAACAGCGGGATCCCCGCGCCGCAGGCGAGCGTGAGGGGCAGTACGAGGGCGCGCCGGAACGGGGTGATGCCGTGGGCGACGTAGAGGGTGAGCAGCCCGACGGTGGGGTACAGGGCCCTCGCCACGGTCCAGGCCACCGCCGCCCCCAGGAGACCGTAGGTCGGGATGAGGGCGAAGCTCAGCACGATGTTCGCCGTCGCGGAGATGAACGTGGTCATGAGGAGCGAACGGGTCTCCCCGAGGCCGGCGAGCGTGGCGTTGACCGGACCCACCACCACGGAGACGAACGAGCCGACGCCCAGGATCGTGAGCGCGAGGGCCGCGTCCTCGTACCGAAGACCGAAGACCGCACCGAGCGACTGGATGGGCATGAAACAGAACAACAGGAACATCGGGAACGTGAACACGAGCGTCCACCGCGTCGCCGTCGCGAACGTCGAGCGGATGGTCTCAAAGTCCCGCTCCCTCGCGAGGCGGGCCGTCACCGGCAGGTAGACGAAAGTGAGGGCGCCGTTCGCCACGAGCAGGAGGCGGGCGAGCGTGGTCGCCGAGGCGTAGAGCCCCACGGCCAGGGACGGCCGGTAGGCGCCGAGGATCAGGGTGTCGATGAACGCCGTGACGAAGGCGAGGGTGGTCACCCCCCACAGGGAGAGCGATAGCCCCCAGATCGTCGAGGGGATCGGCCCGGTGGCCACCCGCGTGTCGCGGGGCAGGAGTCGAGGGAGCTCCTTCGCGGTGTAGATGGCGAGGGCGGCGAGCGAGGCACCGCCGGCGACCACGTAGCCGAAAAGCGCCGAGGCGAATCCCAGGTGAAGGTAGAGGAACGCGAAGAAGAAGACGAGGAAGAGCGCAGGGTTGAGCACCTGGTTGAACCACGCGTTCGGTTTGACGTTCTCGAATCCCTGGAAGATCGACGCCAAGAACGTCGACATCAGCGTGAACCCGATGGTGAAGGAGAACAGTTGGAACACCTGGGTCAGGATCACCGGGTGCCCGCTCGCGAACTCATCGGCGATCGGGCGCGCCAACAGGTAGGTCAGGGCCGAGATCGCGACCGAGCTCGCCAAGGTGATCCCGAACCCCAGTCGGACGATCTTCCGGCGCATCCCCGGGTCCTTCTCGTAGGAGAGGGTCCGGGCCATCGCCTGGTGGAACCCGAGGAGCGCCACCAGGGAGAGGAATCCCGAGAGGGCGAGTCCGAGGCTGAAGATCCCCCAGTCGTCGATGGAGAACGCCTTCGCCACCGCGACGCGGCTGATGAAATTGAACGCGAGCAGGAGGATCGTGCTCACCGACATGACGGTGGTCCCACGGCCCACTGAGTCGAGGGCCTGAGAATACGACGCGGTCGGCTTCACCCGTCGTCCCCCGTCGCACGGCGGCTCCGGTCCGGCGGTAATAAAGACACCGTCCTCGGGGGCGGTCTCGACCGGCCCGGTGGAGTGTGAACCATCGCCGTTCGCGTCGGGCTCCCCCCGCCGCGCTCCCGGTCGGGTTGGGCGGGGCCGGGCCCCACCCACGCGACGTCCGCGTCGCCGAGCCCAAATAGGGGCACCGGTAAGGGAGGCGCGTGACCGACTGGGACCGGGTCGACAAGCTGCGGGCCGAGGACCAGTCGTGGTCGGAGATCGCCGCCGACCCAAAGGTCGGCTTCTCCGCCGGCGCGGGCGCCGACCCTGGGCGAGCGCTCAAGACCATGTACCTGAGCCGACGGGCGCGCGGCAAAGGCGGCCGGTCGAAGAAGGAACGGGCGGCGGCCGCGGCCGAGAAGGGATCGAAGCGGTCGTACCGTGGCATCGTCATCGCCCTGGTGGCCATGGGTCTCCTCGTCGGGTCGGTCTCCGGGTATCTCATCCTCGTCCACCCCAATCCTCCGAGTTCGAATCTCATCACGTACTGCGGCGGGGAGGGCCAGGTCGAGCACTACCATATCCTCCTCATCATCATCGACTCCGGGTCCCAGCAGCCCCTGCCCTACGTGCCGGGCCAGTTCGCGGACGTAGGGTACCTCGATCAGGCCGGGTTCACGAATCCGAACTACTACTGTCCGAACGCGGGTATCCATGCGCTCCACACCCACGATGGCTCCGGCATCGTCCACGCGGAGCTGCCGGGGTCGATCGTCGCGACCGGCGTGACGCCGACCCTCGCCGATTTCTTCACCATCTGGGGGGAGCCGCTCGACACCGGGCACGTGTGGTCGTTCAGCGGAAAGGTGACGGCGACGATGCTGGACCTCGACACCAAGGCGAAGACCGACTGGTCGTCGAACCCCGGCAAGATCCCCTTCTACGTCCCCGCCGGCGGGGGATTGGCCAATGCCTACACGATCCCGCAGACGTGGATCTTCAGCGGCCAGTACGGGAGCGGATCCTCCGCCAACCAGTTCGGAGGCGAGATGATCTGGTTGAACATCACCCCGTCGGCATCCCCGATCGCCACGTCGGTGGCCGCTCCGCACGGGGTCGGCCCAGCCGCTGCGCACCTTGGGCAGCCATTTTCGGGGCGATCTACCCCGGCGACACTGAGCCCGGGCGCTGCCTGGGGCGAGTTCGGGCTGCTTGGCTCCGCGGTCGCGCTTTCGGAGCCCGCGGCCACGCTTCGCCCGGTCGGGTAGTTCGCACCGACCCGGTCAGGTCGCGGATCTCGCGGCGGGTCGATGCCGACCGACGACCGGTGCGGAGGGGTGGCCCCCCATTGCCTTCGCGGTTCCGCTTGCTGCGTTCGCGACCGGGAACGGACCCGGGACCGCCGGCGGGAGGGAGATGGCCGCGGGGGGTGCGGCCCCCTCGGTCGGAGCGGGTGACGGGACGCCCCGGGCCTCGACGCTCCACAGCAGCATCGACCCGACGCGGATCGGGGACACGGCGAACGCGATGGCAAAGGAGGCTAGCAGAAGGTGCTGCATCGACCAATGGAAGTAGAGCGCGGCCCCCAGCGGAGAATCGGGAGGGATCGCCCCCACCGAGGCGGGGTAGCCAAGATATCCGAGCAGCTCATTGAGGAATCCGCCGAGCCCGAGGTCGGTCAGGTAGGGCGGTACCCAGATGCCCCAGGTAATCCCCGCGAGCAGCGCCAGCCCCCGCAGGGTGCGAATGGTAATGGTTCGGCTCCGGGCGATGACCACGTCGACGAACTCCCTCGGAAGCATCGCCGCTCCGATGGCCAGGCCGGCGAGCAGTTGGTGTTCGAACGTCCAATGATACCAGATTGCGGGCGGGGCTTCCGATGGCGGGAGCGTGATCCACTCGACGAGCATGGCGAGCGACCAGGTGACCCCGGCGATCAAGAGCCCCAGTCGGATGAGTGAGCTGGCGTAGTAGCGACGGTCCCGGGGGGGGGGCACCGGGCAGGCGGTCCGGGCGAGTCGGATCGCCCGCTCCTGGATGATCAGTGCCGCTCCCACCACGACCAGCTGGAACACGGAGAGGTACCAGCTGTTCTCCAGGAGCTGTGTGAGGCTCGAGCCGCTGGTCGCCGCCACGACCGAGATCCCGGCGACGCTGGCGCAGCTGGTGCAGCAGCACGCGCCCAGGGTCGCGATCCCGGTGATCGCGGGGGCCGCCCCTGCCGCGGCCGCCGGGCCCACCCCCATCGACATCGTGCCCCGCCGTCGCGCGAACAGCCATTGGAACGCCCGGGAGTTCCCGAACACGAGCACGAGGGTTGCGGCGGTGGCGATCCCGACGGCCGTCGAGACGATCGCCATGGTGATCGTCGGGAGGAACGGCAGGTCGAGAACCCCCCACTGCCCGACGACCACCAGGGCCGGATAATTCCACCAGCTGAGGGCCCCAGGGCCCGGAGTGAGGACCTCCCAGAAAAACGGGAGGTTCGTAGGGGCGAGCGTCAGCATTCCACCAATGAGCATCGAGATGAACAGATACGCGCCGGCCAGGGGAACGATGAGTACCCACGCTCGGGTGCTGCGCAGGATCGCGCGGGTCTCACGAAGGGTGCCGAGGGACAGGACCGAGCGCACGACCCCTGGCATGGGACCCCGGTTGACCAGCCCCGCCGGACTCAAATCCTTTTCACACTAACGAGCCAATGGCCTCGAACCCCGCGGAGGCCCGATCCGGGAGCTTCGGGGGGTCTGGGGTCACTCCATCACGCCGAAGCGATCGAGGAACTCGACCATCCGTACGATGGATTCCTCCGCGGGCCAGTCGACCCCATACCGACGGAAGTACCCTCCGAGCGACCGGAGCCCACGCTCGAGATGGGCCTTCGCTTCGCTGAGCCTCACCCAGGGGGAGGACCCCAACCGGTCCACACGCAGCGCCGCGGCGAGGTCGATGAAGTAGGAGCGCTGCTCCCACACGAGGATGTTGTAGGCGCTCAGGTCGGTGTGGACGACGCCGGACATCGCCATCTCCTCTACCGCCCGAATCAAGGCACGCGCGTGCTCTTCCGGCCGGGTCAGCTTCACCCGAAGGAGCTGCGGGGCCGGCCCCTCGGGGCCGCCTAGGAACTGCATGGAGAACATGTTCTCCACCCGCCGACCCGGGCGCGGGACGGGAAGGTCGCCGCGGTACGCGAAGGAGAGCATGTCGAACTCGTCGCAGGCGTGGTGGCCCATCACGTCGACCTTGACCGGTCGGCCCCCGCGATGGGAGGTCCGATACATCCGGTACACCTTGACCGCCACCGGGCGACTTCCGTCCTGACAATAGTAGACGTCCGCCTCCTTGCCCGAGCCGACCTTGCGAAGGACCTCGGTCGCGAGGCCGTTCGTGAGGATCTCCTCGACCACCTCGGCGTATCGAGGTTCTTCGAACCCGACGGCTCCCGAGCGGATCTTCCAGCGTACGCTGGCGTCGAGGTACGGCTGATTGGGCATCGATGAGCTTCGGTGGGTGTGTTCCGTTTGCGGTCAGCGGAGGGGGGCACCGCCCCGGGAATGGGGTGGATCAGGCGGTTCCCGGGAAGACCCATGTCGAAAATCTCCTGCTCATCCCGGGAACCTCCTGGCCGAAGCCATAGAGAGGCACGCCGGTCCATTATCTAACGGTTCCGGCGTGGACCGGCGATGGCGGAGCACGGCGAGGATGCCCTGTCTGCCTTCACGAGGCGCGCCTGGGAGTGCACGCACCACACCGGCCCACGCGTCCCCGGGGGCGAATCGGCGGAGTGGTCGGCCCAATCCCGACCGGTCCGCGGCTCGATGCTCGCCTAACCCAGCCGACGGGCCAGGGGACGCCGAAGGGCAGAGCGCAGACGGTTACGACACCTCGAGGTCGAGCGTCGATTCTCTCTTGAGGATCGTCCGGGTCTCCTCGGGGCTCTCCACGACCTCGGCGTGCGCCGCCCCCAGCATGCGCTGGTCGATCTCACGGATCCGGTCGCTCAGCCACTCGAACTCGTGGAAGACCAACGGGTCCTGGAGCGAAGTGCGAGCCCGACCGATCAGGTCCACGGGACGGCGCATCGCCGTGTAGTAATTGACGATCCATGTTCCGAACGCCTCCCAGATCAGGTCCTCGTCGAGGACGCGCCGATGCGTGAGCGCCCCCACGAGTTCGAAAAAGGTCGCGACCTCCACACTCGTGATGTCCTCGTGCTGGTTGTTGATGAGGCGAGAGCTCAGGTGGTGGCGCGCCCGTCGCATCCTGGGACTGTCGAACTGCTGTCGCAGCTCGAGCACCGCATTCGCCGAGTTGAGCCGCTGGGCTTGACGGGTCTGCCAGTAGAGGATGAGGAGCGTTCCGATCGCGAGGGCCCACGAAGCTCCCGCGGTGAGGGTGGTGATGTCGAAGCTGGCCATCGGATCGGGCCCCCCACGGGGCGGGACGACCCACCGCCGGGATGGCTAATAGCGCTCCGGGCCGCGGAGCATCCGACGCCCCGCCCCCGTACCATCCGGCCCGACCGGCACGGGTGGGACCGAGGCGGGGGGTCCTAGACTTGGAACGTAGCAGGGCGCCCGGAGGGCCCTACGGTCCCGAGCTCGCCCAGGTCACCGAGAAGCTCGTTCCGTCCGAGCTGACAGAGGAAGGGCTCGCTTTGGTCGCGCCCTTCCGGCTCACCATCGTGAGCGGGGTCAACTGCGAGAACCCGGAGAGCTTGTGGACCGTCCCGGAGACCGTCGCCCCACAGGTGGCCGAGACGTTGGTCGAATCGAACCCGAACTTCGCGGTGCCGAAGTTCGCGAGGGGCAGGATCCCGGAGAACGACGAAGGCGCCTCGGCGATCCACTCGGCGGAGGCCCGTGCGGCCTTGATGGTGGAGGATGCCGAGTACGACTTTCCCGTGGTCACGTCGGTGATCGAGGTCGTGAAGGTTCCCCCGGAGTACGACACGTCGGCGCTCATGGTGTCTCCCACGGCGATGCTCAGCGAGGTCCCGCGAGAGGGGTTCGGATAGAACTCGAACCAGGCGTAGTACTGTGGGGTTCCGTGATTGCAGTCGGAGTCCGTCCCCGTCTGCTCCACGCTCGAGGACCCGTATCCGTCGATCCCCACCCAGAACGACGAGTAGAGATGGCCCTTGGAAGGGCACGACACCTTCGGGACGATCCACGAGCCCTGCACGTCGGTGACGGTGCCTTTGGTGGTCTTCACGGCGTACCCGGCCCAGTTCGCTGAACTGGCGTGGAAGAGGCCGAGGTGGGTCGAACTGACCGCGGCGCCGGCGCTCCCAAGCGGGAGGCTCAGCGACGAGACGACCAGCAGCATCAGAACCCCACTCGCGCCCATCGACCGGATTCCCCGCATCATGTCACCGAGGCTCGGAACGATGTATGGTATTTATCCACCTAACCCCGTTCCTCGCTTCCCACACTATCGACTCGCGTGATACACGTGGGGGGGGATCGGGTCGGACCCGTGGGACGCCGGGTGGAAAGCGAACGGATCATCCCGGAGCCACAGGGGTGGCTCGCGGTCCGCCGAATCCTCACCTTCTCCCTCCTTCCCGTCGCTCCCCTCGTCGCCTTGGTGTTCGGCGGGTTATCGCTCGGATACGGGGTCCAGTGTTCGTCGGCCGAATGCGCGGATTGGCCGGCGTTGGCTCTAGGCGCGGCGATCATCGTGGGGATCGCCGTCCTCGCGCTCCTCGGCGGGGACTCGTTGCCGCAGTCGATCTGGGTGGGAGCGGACGGGGTTTCTTTCGGATGGCGCTCGCCCGGACCCACCTGGGAATGGTCGGAGATGCTGGGGCCGCAGGAAGCCCCTCGGTGGGGGATCGTCCCGATCCTCCGGCGTCGCGCGGGGCGCCGTCCGAAGGTCGCGGGCGTGGTCACCACCGCCCAGGCGAGAAGCCTCGTCCTCGACCCCCGATTCCCCTCCCACGTCCTCTCTCCGTGGTGCTGGGAGTCGCTCGGCCTCGTTCCCCCCTCCGCGCCGGGCATCGGTCGACCCATCGGCCCGCGGCTCGGCCCGGCCGGGACCCTCGGTTTGTCCGTTCGGCTCTCCCCCGTGCGATTCGAGCTCCGGGAGGCGAGGGTCCGGGCGCGACGTCATCGCGTGATGGTCTGGTTCACCGCACCGGGGATCACGGGGATCGTCGGAGTCGTCGGCTGGGCATCCACGGGCGAGCTCGGGGTGGGTCTCGCGCTCCTGGGTGCGTCGATGCTCGTATGGAACTTCGCGCTGCGAATCCTTGGCCGGCGGGGATGGCCACCGGAAGCCTTGTGGGTGACCGGGCGCGGATTGAGGTTCGAGTCCCAGTGGCGTGGGACTTCCACGGTCGGAGGTCTTGTGCCATGGTCATGCGTTACGATCTACCCCTCCCGCGTGGGCGAGCGGGAACGCTACTTCGTCCGGTACCGGCCCCGAGTCTTCGGTGAGGCCTCGGCATTCGTGCGTCTCCCCGAGGGCGCGGTGTCGCTCCTGCTCGGCGCGAACGCGCCGGTGCTCCCTCCCTCGTTGGTGGCGGCCGAGCCGGGACTGTCGATCCCGGTGTCCTACCCCGTTTCCTCCACCGCCTGAACGCGGGAAACCACGTTTGGGGCCTGCGGCCCGGATCGCCAGAGCAATCGTCGCCGCGAGGCCGGGCGGCCGCGACCGGTAGGACTAGGGACTGGCCGCCGGGGGGCTCGGCGGTGCCATGCGGCGCATCCGCAGCACCGCGATCAGTACCACGACGATGACCACGACTCCGGCGACCGCACCGTACTCCAGGTAGACGGTGGTGGAGGTCCCGGGGGCGGAGGTTGTCGAGGTCGTCGAAATGAGCTCACCGTGCATACCCGCCTGGAAGTGCGTCGCCTCGATGCACACGAATTCGTAGCTCCCGACTGCGGGCGCGGTGAAGTTCGCGAACGCCTTCGCACCGACGGTTCCGGCGACCGTGAGATTGACGATCGGGGCGTGGGCACGGAAGAAGAGCGTCAGGTTCGCCGCGGTGGCGGCGTTGTCGAAGGTGAAGTTGGCGAGCGGGGAGAGCACAAAGGTGTGCTCGAAGTTCGCCATCTGGGTCACCACGAGCTGTACCTGGTCTCCCGGATGTACCGTGATGGTGCTCGGGTCGTACCCCAGGTTGCTGAGGGTGTTGACGTTGATCTGATCGACCCCCCCTGCGGCCGGGTGGGAGGTCCCAGGGTGAGGGAATGTGGCGAGCGCGGGGGTTACGCTCACGGGAAGTGCGAGGGCGACGGACGCCATGAGCAACCACAACGGGATGCGCTGCCGGAAACGGTTGCGAGCCACGCGTCCAGGCGCTCGAGGGGGTCGCGGGGCGGTCACATCGTCCTCCCGTCGGCTCGAAAGTGAACCATGGACGGGGATCCCGGGTCGGGGAAGGAGACCGGTGGCAAGCTCCCGAACTCCTCCGAGGGAGCCGAAGCGGCCCCGACTCCCTGCGAGGAGCGGGCGCACTGCTGCTGGTGGCCGAGGATCGGGCCGGAGAGACCGATCACGGGAACCCCTCTCGGCACCCGAACCCCGTGGCCGCACGGCAACGCCAGAAGATGCTCATCCCCGTCGGACTGGACCGGCTCCGCTCCGCTCGTCATCGTTCCTCCCCCTCGACGAACTCCAGGGTCGAGGGGCGCTTGCGGACCTGACGGAGCCCTGCGGCGGCCACGACCGCCACCAGGCCTGCCAGCCCGCCCGCGAGACCGTACTCGTACAGCGGGATCCCCAAGACCCGGGCGGGGAGGACCACGCCGACCTGGGAGTCGAAGGAGAGCGAAGAGGCCCCGCCGCTCCCCGAGCCCGACGTCCACGTCACCGTGGCGTACGCCGGGGCGAGGGCGAGCTGGGCGGAGACCGGGACGGAGGCCGACCCGCCACCGGGGAAGCCGGCGAGCGCGGAGGAGCTCCATCCGAAGTACTCCTCCGGGTTTCCGGTGGAAAGCGATACGCTCTGGACCTCGGAGTGGTTCGAGCTCGCGGCGACGAGCTGCTCGGTGGAGCTGAATGCGGGCCACAGCGGGATGAGCACCGCCAGTCGGTCCGAGTTGCTGACCCAGGGCCACCCACTGACGACGAGGTGGATCGCGACCTGGGAGACGTTCGCCGCCGCATCGTCGTCATAGCCCGTGGAGAGGTGGGCGGACACGGCCACCGACCCGATCGGGGCGGAGGTGGGCGAGGACCGTACCGGTAGCGTGGCGCCGTAGCCCAAGGTGAGGGTGCGCGGGCTACTCAGGTTCGTGATGTTCCAGCTCGACCCGATCGTCGAGGAGCTCGCGACGACCGTGCCGGACGAGGAGACCTCCTCCACCTGCGAGACCCCGGCGTACAGTCCGGTCTCCTGCGCGCCGAGAGCCGAAACCGTCACCGCGGGGTGGTCGGAGGTGAAGTTGCACAGGATCGCCCCGTTGGACCATGCGAGGGGGGAGGGGGGGGCTCCCGCCGAGGCCGACGAGAGGGGGGAGCCCAGTCCCGCGAGCGTCGCCACCGCGACGAGCACCGCGAGGCGGCTCATGGGGAACGATGTCCCCTCCCTGCGGCGGGCGGGTGAATGCACCGGTCGCGGGGAGGGGGTCATCGCCATCTCCCTATGGACCGTCCGGAGGGACCCCCTTTTTGGTCCGAACCCGCAATCCGATGGTCCAAACACTAAATCCGTCATGCGGGGAACAGCTCCGCCCAGGTTTCGAGCAGCCCTTCTACCCAACGGTCCGCATATCCTTCTCGGTACGTGACCAGCAGCCTCAGGACCCTCGCCCGGTCCGTGACGGCGAAGGTGCGGAGTCGCCCCTCGCGCCCGGACTCCACGAGCCCGGTCTCCAGAAGGCGACGCATGTGTACCGAGATGCGCGCTTGGCTCAACCCCGTTTTTTCGCGGAGTTCTGGGACGGTGAGCATCGGCTCCTTGAGCATGGTCACCAGGAGGCGGCGGGCCGACGGGGAGCGCGCGAGGCGCAGCAGGGTCCGTTCCCCGAGGGGCACGGAGGAGGTGAAGTAGTGGTCCTGGTGACCGCTCGGCTCCCGATGGACGAGCCCGGCAACGGTGAGGCGCTCGAGGTGATAGACCGTTTCTCCCCGGGCCATGTCGGCCACGCGCTCCACCTCGCGACCGGAGATCCCCGGGCGGATCCGAATCGCTTCGTAGATCCTCCGGCGGCTCTCCAGGGCAAGCGGGTCGTCCTCCATCAGCGGGCGCGGCGGGGCAAAAGGACCGTCCCGAACAGGAAGAGCACGACGAGCGCGGCGAGCCCGAGGACCGGCAGCGAGACCGCCGAGTAGGATGGAGGCCCGACGGGGAGCTCGCCCCAAGCCCAGAGCCCCCCCAGTGCGAGGAGGCCGAGGTTGGCGCCCACGAGGAGGACGAACCGCGGGTCGCGGGTCCTGGAAAATGCGACGGCGGGCACCGCGGCGTTCACTGCCGAGAGCCCTACGATGAGTACCGCGACGAACAGCTCGAGGAGACCCATCGCGGTCCGGGCCACCCGTCCGCGGTCCTTAATCATTCCCACGCCGGCCCAGCTCCCGGCCGCGGGGGGGTCGGAGGAAGTGGGTTCAGGACCGTTCCCGCACGCCCCTGCGCGGCCCGGAACGTTCGATCGCGGAACGCATTCCTCCCTCCTTGCGCACGCTCCAGATCGCCTCGAGAGGCCATCGCTTCCCCCACCGATAGGTTTCCCCGGACAGGTAGCGGCTCGAACCAGCCCGCCCCATCCGGGGCTCGACCAGCCGTTCGACCTGGAGCCCGTTCTCCCGGAATAGGGCGATCCACGCGCCGTACGGGAGCTGGAAGTTCACCTCTTTCGGAAAATCGATTCGGTGCAGGCCGAAGTAGTCCCGACGCAACTTCGGAGAGATCCGGTCGCTACGAAGGTTCCAGGCCAACGTCGCGATCGGGCTCGCCGTGGCGAAGACGAGGCGGCCCCCCGGTCGCAGGAGCCGCGCACACTCGGGGACCGTCCGTTGTGGATCGCAGAACGTCATCGCCCCCCAGTCGCAGAAGATCAGGTCGAAGGTGCCGTCCCGTATCGGAACGGCCTCCGCCGAGGCCCGGATCAGCCGGACGCGCGCCCCGGATTTGGCCACCACCCCTTGGGCCCGGTCGAGTTGGGCGGAGGAGAAATCCAGTCCCACGGCCCTCGCTCCTCTTCTTGCCAGGGCGACCGACCAGCGTGCCGCCCCGCATCCGAGTTCCAGTACGTCCCGGCCGCGGACCGCACCGAGGAGATCCAGTTCCGATTCGGGGACTCGGTCAAACCCCCAGGCCTCCGCACGGGGGCCGGAGAGCACGGACGTGAACCGGCGGTCGTACTCGGCGCTCTGCGACTGCCAGAGACGGAGATTCTTGCGGACGTGGGGGACGGGAACCGGCTCCGACGTGGGATGCCGTCGGACGGTTCGCCGCTGGGGGTGCCGGCCGTTCGCCATGGCGTTCGCCCAACGGGGCAGAGGGAAGAGGTCGTCGCAGTCCGGGGTGGTCGAGCGGGTCGCGGGATGGTCGGAGCAGGTCCCGGGCTACGGACGTGGGGCCCGCCGAGCCGGCGGTCCGTTCAGAGAAACTGCGTGGGGAGATCGGACGGGTCGTCGACCCGCTCCCAACCCTGGCGGAACATCCGCATCCCCCAGGAGACCCACATGGCTACGACCAGTCCAACCCCGGCGATGAGAACGGCAAGGAACACCGCGACATTCTGATACCACGCGAAGTGCGTCGCGAGGAAACCGGCGTACAGGACGAGCGAGATTGCGCCTGCAAAGATCACACCGAGGGTCGCCAGGACGCGTGCACGGAGGCCCCGGAGCACCGTGGAACCCCTCGGACGGAACGCCCAGGGACCGCTGACCGGTTCAGACATGGCGGTACCCCCGCAATCTCAGGGCCCAGAGTCATATGAATCCGTCGGGGGCGGGTAGGTCGGAGTTTCGAGCTCGCTCGAACCGCCCCGCGGAGGGATCTGCGTGGGCGGCTCGAAGGCTGGATATCCCCCGTCGGACGGGGGCTCGACCTCCTGCGTTTCGGCCCCTCCCGGCATGCCCCCTCGGCCCCTCCGACGGACCAGCACCACCCCCGCGATCGCGGCGGCCCCGGCCACCGCGACGCCCAGCAGGCCGAGGGTCTCGAGCGCGACCGTGCTCGACCCTATCTGAACGTTGGCGGGGGAGGACGGGTGACTCGACCCCACGGCGTTCCACGCCACCACCACAATGGTGTACGCAGCTCCGCTCCCCGGCGAGCCGAGGCTCACGGAAAGCGCCCCGGTCGTGTTCACGTCGCCGACCAGGGTGCCGCCCATCCGGAGCTGCACCTCGTAGCCCGTCACGGGCGATCCGTCGTCGCTCGCGGGCGCTGCCCAGGTGACCTCGATGGTCCCGTTCGGTTCCAGAACGGCATGGTTGGACTGCGGTGGGTACGGCACGCCGACGGGCACCCCCTGGAGAGGCGGAACCCGGGGGCTCTGGTTCGTCGGATCCGACGCCTGGACGGTCGCGAAGTACGGAACGCCGTCCGTGAGCCCGCCGACCGTCCCCTGGGTCATGTTGCCGAATGCCGTGGCGGAGAAGGGGCCTTGCGGTGAGGAGGCGACGCCGACGGAATAATTGAGCGGCCCGGACCCGGCAAACAGCGGGGTC
This sequence comes from Thermoplasmata archaeon, assembly GCA_022750155.1. Classification (GTDB taxonomy): domain Archaea; phylum Thermoplasmatota; class Thermoplasmata; order Lutacidiplasmatales; family UBA184; genus Lutacidiplasma. The sequence continues at coordinate 78,904 of JAKIWG010000005.1, forward strand.
GACCAATTCAGATCGAGCGAGTCATTCCTCGGGGTGAGCCCGAAGTTCAGTGGCGGGGAGACCACCCCTCGAAGATGGGCCCAGTAGCCGGAGATCGGGCCGTCGCCGCACCCGAACAGCGTGGAGGTGCCCGGGTCCCACTCGAGCTGGCCACATACCGATGTAACGTTGAGCGGACCGAGCGAGGGGGATCCGGCCCCAGTTCCGATCATTCGCACCGATGGGTTCCCCGGGGGCCCCGTCGCGGCGACGAACAGGACCCCGTCGACGAGGTCCACCGACATGCCGCCCAGGACCAACCCGGGGGGAGTGACGATCATGGTCGGAGGGGACGCATTCCCCAGGTGGAGGACCGTGATGTTCCTCCCCAGCAGGTTTCCGACGTACAGGTCGCCTTGGCCATCCCACGCCAGGCTGGCGGGGCGGCCCGACACGGGGAAGACGGCCGACCGCTGGAGCGTCGAACCGTCCACCTCGGTCACGTTCCCGGGGGTGGCGCAATTCGACACGAAGGCTCGGAGCCCCTGCGGATCGACCGCAATGGCGCATCCCCTCATCCCGGGGAGCGGGACCGATCCGACCAGGAGTCCCGAACTGAAGTTGTACAGGAGAACTCTCGAAGGATTGACCGAGATTAGGTAGAGCCACTGGTGCTCGGGGTCGATCGCAAGGAGGGCGACGACGGTAGCCGGCCCCAGATCGATCGTCTGCTCGACCGCTCCCGTGAGCTCGGAGAGCCCCACGATCGTCCCCGAGACCGCCCCCTCTTCGAACAGTTCGTGGCGTGCCGGTGCGGCGACGACCCCAGCCAACGGGTTTCCCCCCGCGCCGTTCTCCCAGAGGACGTGATTGTCCGATATCCCGATTCCCGCGGTCACGTTCGGGAACAACCCCGCCACGAAGTAGAGCCCCGCCGCGGGATCGATGGCCACGGCGTTCTCTCCGAGGGGCGCGCTCGAGTAGAATCGGGGGGAGGCGAGCGTGGGGAGCCCGAAGGTCGCGACGCCTTGTGGCGGCCCGCCCACCGCCACGACCGCATGGACCGGGGGGTCGACCACGAGGCCGGTGAACGCGTACGCGCCCGGCACCCCGGGCAGGCTCGCGTCCATGAAATGGCCGACCACCCGGCTGCCGTTGACGGGGTAGCTCGTCAGGTTTCCAGCGGTGGCCCCGTCGGCGAAGAGCAGCGCCCGGTGGGCCGGATCGTAGGCGAGGGCACTGGCATTCCCTGTCGTACGCGTTGGCAGGACGATGGGGAGGTCGCGTAGCTGGAAGGTCGTCAGGTTGAGGTCGATGAAGGTGTTGCCCGACTCGTTGACGAGGAACACGTTCGACCCCCCGTCGTACGTCGGCAGTACGGCGGTCGACCGGGGGAGTCCGGGAAGGACGCTGAGGAGGGTGTCGTTACGAGTGGTGAATACCGGGACGGACCGACTCCCGGCGGAGACCACCAATATGCCTTCCGCGCAGGCGAGGCCGAAGCGGCCGCAGGAGGCGAACGGACTGCAGAAGGATGGGGCTATGAACAGATAGGCGACGACGCTGTAGGTCCGGGCGTCGATCGCCGCAATGGCGAAGCTAAGGTTCGCCGACCGGGAGATGTTCTCCGTAAAGACCTGGTCGGTGGTCGGGTCCCACGCCAGTTGGGTCGGCACAAATCCGTCGCCCGTGACCCCAGGGAAGACCACCGCGGCGACTCGGCTCAGGTCGGATTCCCGGAGCACTAGGACCCCTCCCTGTTGGGGAGACGTCGTAAAGTTCGTCCAGCCGATGAACAGTTCGTGATCGGTGGGGTCCAGCGCTTCAAACAGGGGAACGCCCCACGGAAAGGCGGTGACCGTGGAGATCGTCCGGAGGATTACGCCGGAGGTAAGGTTCACCTCCTGAACGGTCCCGACCGCGGTGTTGGTCAGGAACGCGTCTTGGGTCAATGGGTCGACGGCGAGACCTAGGCCGTCGGCCTCGGTGCCCAGGGGTGGTGCGTCGCTGACCTCGAAGGACGAGGGGCTCAATCCCACGGCGGGGCGGGGCCGCCCGTCCGGCGGAGGCCAGCTTCCCGTCCACCCGACCGAACTGGGTCGGTGGAGCGCCTTCGAGGATGTCGGAGGGTGCCCTCGCGCGGGGGCGTCCCGAGCGGAAGCCCCTCCCGCGACCGTAGGTCCGGGGTCGACCACCAAGAGGACGAGAAGGACGACGACCGAGGCGGGAACCCACCCCTTCGACCGAAGTGCGCGCCTCGGACCGCGCGCGTACATGGGCGGATGCAAACCGTCTCGGGATACATAAGTCGGGCCTCAGGTCCCTCGGATTCGACCGGCCGAATCGACCGGACCCGCCGACCTATGTCGCGAACCGGAGCGGCGACATCCAGGAACTCTTCGTCTCGACCGTGCCCGTGGCGGCATCCACCCGGGCGAGGACTCCCGCGGCGCGTCCCAAGAGGGAAAACTCGAGGGAGTACCAGAAGACGTCGTACTGGCCCGGGCTCTCCCGGACCTTGGCGAAGTGATAGGTCAGACCGAGCATTCTCCCCTGTTGGATGGCCGGCCCGTAGCTCCGCTCCATCGCGTCCTGGGCGCTCCGGACGGGGCCCGCTTCGGGGGGAATCTTCGCGACTTCGAGGGACTGGGCGACGCCGAGCGACCCGTGAAACAGGTGGTACGACTCCATCCGAACCCGCACCCTCGGCCCGGTGAGGTCCTCCTCGACCAGCAGGAAGACGAACGGATTTCCCTGGGGGACGACTGCGCTGAACCCACCCGTTCGGCGAGCGACCTCCGCCCGCCATCGGGCCGCAAGGCGGACGACGAGGTAGCCGAGGTAGACGGCGAGCAGGGCCCACGCGGTCGCCTCCCAGAACCAGACCGGGACCCGTCCGCGCTCGTAGATCATCAGCCAGAACGAGAAGCCCGTGAACGCCATCGTACCGACGTTGATCGCCCGGTCCGCATCGAGATGGAACTCGTACTTGGAGAAGGGGGCGAACGGAGGAACGGAGAAGTGGGTGAATCCGTCGAGGAAGACATGGCAGAGGCCTCCCGCTTCCATGGCAAGGAAGTAGAGGAGCGTCGACCCCGCCGCAAATCCGGCGCCCACGACGGCGGTAAAGAGGATCGGGACGACGAAGGCCCCCACGGCGGCCACCAGGGTGACCCCGAAGATCGAGTGGGTGATGCCGTGGTGGCGTAGCAGCGGGAAACGCCCGGCGAGGGGGAAGAACAGGGCGTCCGCGTCCGGCAAACCCCCGGCGAGCGCGCCGGCGGCGATGTACTGCAGTCCGTTCGGTCCCCAGAGCCCGAAGGAGACCAGGTAGGCGAACAGGACGTGGGTGAACAGGTCCATCTAAATCGCAGGGCCAGTTCGGGCGGGCGGAAAAGGCTCGCGCATCCTGGGAAGTGCCGAGTCAACGGTTCCCCGGTGGGCCCGGCGGCAAGCAGATTGGACCGCCGTTGGGCCGTGGCCCCGGCCGTTCGCCCGAGGGATCCGAGGGACCCGGGTCCGCGGGAGACCCCCGCCCGGTCGGGATCGACTCGGACTCGGCGCGCCCGTCCCAACGATCAGGTCCGCCCTGGGGGGCGAGCGGGTGGAGGCGTCCGACGGCTCAGCAGGATCCCTGCGATGGCCCCGACGGCGAGGCCCCCGACCGCCACCAGACCGAGCTCCGGATAGAGCGCGTTCGGAAGGCCAGTCGGTGGGATCGGAGGGGAGACGGGGCGGAGCGGGGTGATGTTCAGCTGGACCGACCCCGACACGGTGCGCCCGGCCGCGTCATCGGCTCGCACCCCGAGCAGGAACGTCCCGAGCTCGGTGGGAGTGCAGTTCAGCTGGCTCACGTTCGAGGAACTGCACCCCGCCGGGAGGCCGGAGTACGCATACGAGACTGGCGGGACCTCACCGGAAACGATGGCAAGCACCCGCACCGAGCTTCCCACAGGGACGCTCGATGGGGTCACCCACAGTCCGACCAGGGTGAACGCCGGAAGCGTCGCCGGGTGGACCACTAGACGGGCTGTGGAGCCCACAGCGGCCCCAGCCGAGTCCGTGACCCGCACCGAGATCGACCAGTTCCCCGGCGCCGCCGGCGTGCAGTTGAACTCGGACGCATTCGGACCGACGCACCCCGTGGGCAGCCCGGAAAAGGCGAACTGGTAGGGACCCACGCCCCCGGTCGCCACCGTCCAGATCGTGACCGGCTGCCCCACCTGCGTCTGGTTGGGGGCGATCTCGAACACGAGGAGCGCGAGCGGGGAGACATCGGTCGACACCGGCAGCGTGAGGTTGGCCGAGGCGACGTCACCAAAGCCATCGGAGACGCCGACGCCCACGAGGAACGAACCGACCGAGCGCGGGACGCAGAGGAGGACCGATGCGTTCGCCGTCGTGCACCCCGGCGGGAGTCCGGTGTACGAGTACGACAGGGGACCGTCTCCACCCGACGTATCGACGATGAGGGTCGTATTCGAGTCCTGCACGACGGAGCTCGGCGAGCTGAAGAAGGCCGTCACGTGGATCGGCGAGGACGGAACGTAGACGCTGAGTAGGCGGGTCCCTATCTCGCTGCCGTTGTCCGTCACGGTGAGCACCGGGTGGAACATCCCCGACCGCAGGTATCGATGGGTGGCCGCGGCACCTGAGGTGATGGCGGATCCATCACCCCAATCCCATCGGAGCTGATACGGCGGCATCCCGCCGCCGACGGTGGCCGTGAAGTTGACGGGGGCACCCGCCGCCGGGGCGGCGACGGAGGGAGGCGAGACAGACAGGTTCAGGGGAAGGCCGAGGGCGTACAGGCGGCCACCGCCCTTGCCGCTCCAGTTCGCGGTCCCAAAATAGATCCGACCGTCGGCGACCGACGGTCCGGCGTTGATTGTCCCATTGACGCGGTACTGGTACAGCGTTTGGCCGGTGGCGGCGCTCAGAACCTCCAGTGTGGCCGTACGGTTGTCGTTCGCGTCGGCCGCGTCGACCACCAACCCGTCGGCGTAACTGATGCCGGCCCGCACTATCCCCGGGCTCGGGTGCGTCCATCGGTAGCTTCCGTTCGAAGGGTCGACGGCCCGCACCGTCCCGGCCACCTTCGTCCCGTTCGGGAGGCGGGCGTAGCCGCCCCCGAGGAAGAGCGTCGACCCGTTGAATGCGCCGGGTGCGAGCGCGCAGCCGCAGGCCTGCTCGCCCGTGGAGAAGTTGGCGTACCAGGACACATTGTCCCGCCATATCGGCCCCCACGTGCCGTTCGTGGAAACGTTCGTCCGGTTGAGTGCGTAGAAGATCCCATTCTTGTTCGTCGCCCCGACATAGAGGTGGCCGACGACGTCGTGGAAGAAGGTAGGGCCGGCGCCGAAATCGTAATCGACGCCCGTGTGCCCCTCTTTCCAGTACCCCACGAGCGCAAGGCTGGAGGCGTTGAGGGCCAGGATCGCCCGGAAGTATCCGCTGCTCGCGCTGATCTCGTCGCCCGTCGTGACCCATACGAGGTTCGTGCTCGGGTCGTAGGCCGGAGTGGACCAGACCGAACCGCCCGCCTGGCCGGTGGGGACGATGGCGAAGGCGTGCGTGACGCGGTGCGTGGTCCCGTTCAGGTTGATGGAGAGGAGCTCGCCCTGAGAGGAGGGGTTGCCGCATGCCGTGGATAGGCCGATGTACCCCTCGGTACCCGCGATCAGGGGGCTTCCCCAGTTGTAATCTCCCGCGCTCGGATTGTTGACCTTCTCGGAGACCGACCAGTTCACCGAGCCGTTCGACTCATTGAGGGCATAGAACCGGGCATCGCCTCCCCCGACATACACCGTTCCGTTCCAGACGGTGGCGGTGGAGGTCGTTCCCCGCGCGCCGGCGTAGCCGCACCCGGAGAACGTGGTCGAGCCGACCGAGGTCTTCCATTTGAGGCTCCCGTTGGATGCATTGAACGCATACTCGTACCCATCCCAACTGCTCACAAAGACCACGCCGTCGTGCACGACTGCGGTGTCCTGGACGGCACCCCCCGTCCCCTTCGACCAGATCAGCCCCAGACGGGAAGCGTTGGACGGCGCGATGGTCCGCTCCAGAAGGTTCGCGCCCGAGCGCGTGCCATCGTACACGTACGTGGGCCATTCCCCGAAGCCCGGCGGAGAAGTCGCAGGGTGGGAGCCCGGGGCGGAGGCGTCTCCCGTGGACAGGTCGGGATGGGGATGGGCGCGAGGGCCCAGCGAAGCGGAAGACTCGACCGGCCGGCCCCCTGGGGCGACAGACGGTGCGAGCAACAAGAGGAGAATCGCGGTCGACCCGACGATGAGGGTCGACCGACCATGGAACCTCGCCTTGTTCGACGGCACTGGGCTGAGAATCCCCCGGGCTACATATCCTAGAAAGCGGCGCCAGACGATCCCGAACTATCGACTACGCGTGACTCCGGGCTCCGGCCCCGCCGCGGCGCCGGCCGGGAGGAGAAGGCGAGAGATGGCAGCCCGAACGGATCCTTGAACGAATTGGGGGCGGGCGAAGCTCTCGGCGTGGGCCACCCGCCCAGGTTCTCGCCGCCGTCGCCCCGCGGCGTCCCGGGCGTCGGCCGATCCTGGCACCGACGGAAGGCCGTCGGTCCGTCCCCGGGGTCGGAAGGGAGCCCGCACCGAATCTGCGATTCTCAGCGAAGTTTCAGTTCGCGTCCGGCCTTCTCGAAGGCGGAGATCGCGAACGTGAGGTCCTCGTCGGTCAGGGCTGAGTTCATGATCGTACGGATCCGCGCCTGGTTCTTGGCCACCATCGGGAAGACGATGGGAAGGGCGAATACCCCTGCCTGGAACAGCCGCTGGCTCAGTTGCTTGGCGGCCGAGCTCTCGCCGACCATCACGGGAATGATGGGGGTCTGGCTGCGGCCCGTATCGAACCCGAGTCCCTGCATCTCGCGCTTGAAGCGTTCGGTAAGCGCCCAGAGCCTTCGCACGTGCTGGGGCTCGCTTTCGAGCACATCGACCGCCGCGAGGCACGCCGCCACCACCGCCGGGGGATGCGAGCCGCTCAACAACCAGGTTCGGGACTTGTTGTAGGCAAACTCCGTCAGGGCTTTCGACCCGGAAATGTGACCCCCGACGACCCCGAACGCCTTGGAGAACGTTCCCATCTCAACGTGGACCTCGTCACGCTTCAGATGGAAGTGGGAAACGATCCCCCGGCCGCCGTCTCCGAGGACGCCTTCCCCGTGCGCGTCGTCGACGTAGAGCATGGCTCCGTGATCGGCGGCCGCTCGCGCGATCTGGTCGAGGGGAGCGATGTCCCCATCCATGGAGAAGACCCCGTCGGTGATGATGAGGATCCGGCGGTACGAGGGGAGGTGCTCCTCGCTCTGGGCGAGCACGCGCCGAAGGTCCTCCACGTCGGAGTGCTTGTAGACCGCACGCTCCCCGCGCGACAGACGGACCCCATCGATGATGCTTCCGTGGTTCAGCTCATCGCTCACCACGAGGTCGCCCTCTCCGACGAGCTGGGGGATGAGCCCGGCGTTCGTCGCGAACCCGGATTGGTAGACCAGCGACGCCTCCGCCCCCTTGAACTTCGCCAATCGGGCCTCGAGTTCGACGTGGAGGTCCATGGTCCCCGCGATCGGACGGACCGATCCGGAACCTACCCCGTGGGTCTGGATCGCCCGGATGGCGGCCTCGCGGAGCCGGGGGTGATTGCTGAGCCCGAGGTAGTTGTTCGAGCAGAGCATCAGCACCTCCTTGCCGTCCACCATGCAACGCGGGGTGCTCGGGCCCCGCAGGATCCTCAGCTTCCAGTCGAGGTCGCTGCGGACGAGCTGATCGTACTCTTGTTGGAGGAACCCGGCCGGATCCCGCACCTCACCACCCCGGTTGGAGCGAGATCTTGGCGGCGGTTCCGGACTTCATCAGTTCCATCGCCTTCGGGATCTCCCGCATCGGGAGCCGGTGGGTCACGATCTGGGCCATCTTCTCTCGGAAGGCGCCCTGGGTGAGGAGCCCCTTGACCTGGTACCAGGTCTCGAACATCCGACGCCCGTAGATTCCGTGGACCCGTGCAGCCTTGAAGATGATCGCATCGTCGAAGTTGAGCGAGCTCTCCCCCTCGAAGATCCCGAGGAGGGAGACTCGTCCGCCGGGCGCAAGGGCGTCGAACGCCAGCTTCAGCCCCCCCGGGTGGCCGGACATCTCTACGGCGACGTCCACGCCCCGACCGCCGGTCGCGTCGAGGATCTGTCGGGCGGGGGTGGATCCGGGTTGGCTCGGGTCCACGACCAGGTCGGCGCCCATTTTCTTGGCGAGCCCGATCCGGAACGGGTTCACCTCGCTCGCGAACACCTCCTTCGCACCCAGGGTCCGCGCGACCGCAATCGCCAGAAGACCGATCGGCCCACACCCGGTGACGAGTACGCTCTTTCCGGCCAGGTCCTCCATGTTGTCTTCTGGGAGGAGCGAGTGGACGGCGTTCCCCAACGGTTCCTGCATCGACGCCAGGGCAGGGTCGAGGTCAGGATCGTTCTTCCAGGCGTTCATCTCCGGCAGGACGACGTACTCGGCGAAGACCCCGTCCCGGTCGACCCCGAGGACCTCGACGTGCTCGCAGATATGCATCCGACCGGTACGGCATGGGTAGCAGGTGCCGTCGACGATGTGGGTCTCGGCCGAGACGTGGTCTCCGACCTGCAGGCTCTTGACGCGGGAGCCGACGCCCACGACCTCGCCGCTCAGTTCGTGGCCGAAGATCATTGGGACCCTTTTCACTCGGGAGCGTGCCCACTCATTCCATTCCCAGATATGGACGTCGGTGCCGCAGATCGACGAGGCCCGGACGGCCACGAGTACTTCGTCCTCGGCGGGCTGAGGCTCCGGGACCGACCGAATCTGGCCAGCGGGGGCGCGGTCGGTTTTTACGAACGCCTGCACGGGTTTCGGGCCAGTCGGTCCCAGACCTAAAGGCTTCCACCCGCCGCGTGCGGGCAGGGGCGTACTGCTGGCCTCCGGGGGTCCGGGGGGGCGCAGAATCGACCCGACGAGGGGGCCGAAAGGCCGAAGGGGTGGGCGCGCTACCCTCCCTCGGGGACCCATCGGTGGGCTCGATCAAGGTCGTCGCAACCCACGACGTCGTCCAGGCGCTCCATCCCCGTCCGGCTTCCCCCGACGATGAGCTCGGCAAGGCGGTCGGAACCGCGATCGATAGCGCGCTCTCCCGATACAGCCACCAGTTCAGCCGGCAGCTTCGCCCGACCCACCCCGCGATCCTCGCCTACGCGGTGGAGATCCTCGACGACCGTCTCCTCGAGACCGATGTCGAGCTCACGGCCGCCGACCGGGAAACGGTCCTCGCGCAGATCGACGGCGTGATCCGGGCGTTCCGAAAGAGCCCGGTGTTCGGACTTCCGAGGCCCCGGTCCCGACTGATCCTTATCGGGGAGGAGGTCGGGGTCTACGCCCAGCCGGATTACTGGGACGGGAGCCTTCGGTTCTTCGAAATGAAGAGCTACCACGCGATGCCGATGCCCCCGGACGTCGCCCTGCAAGTGCGGTGCTTCCAACTGGCGTTCCCGCAGTGTGAGGGGTACCTCGCGTGCTTCGACCGTCACTCGACGCCCGTGCGGGTGTCGATCGACCGGGTACCGCCACCCACCGAGGACGAGGTCCGGTCCACCTTGGAGTCGGCCCGGACCATCGCCCGGGAGGTTGGTGTGGAGAAGGTGCTCGAGTACATCGACGCCCCGGTGATTCGATACGCGTTAGGGTCCCCGCGCCCCCCTGCGTGACGGGCCGTTCGGCCCTGGATCGGAAGCCCCCGTGCGTTCCCGATCAAGCGGAGGGGGTGCGCGGAACGGCGATGCGTTCCGGAGAGGACGGGGGCGCGGGGGAGCCGTGCAGGCCACCGGGCGCGGGCACGATCCCGCCCACCGACCCGTTCCCATTGTTGGCGAAGCAGAACATGTTCTTCATCGGCGGGTGGGTCACCCAATCGTCGCCCGGCACCCCCAGACGCCCGAGGCGCAAGAGCCACTCGGTGGTGGTCATCAGGTTGTAGTGATTGTAGTTGACCGTGGAATTGTAGCTCTTGCACACGAACGGACTGATGACGGACGTGTAGACGTGGCCGCCACCCTTTCCGCCGTTCACGCCAGTGGTGTCGTTGAGCGGGCCCTCGTCGTAGGTCACGATGAACACCGAGCTGTTGAACAGCGTGGAGTTGAGGAGAGGGTTCAGGAACCCGCGCAGCCAGGGGTCGCAGTACGCCCCCACCTTCAGGCACTCGTCCGTGACGTTGGGAGAGATGAACCCGTAGACGGGCAGCTTCCCAGCGGTGTACTGGGTCTGGAAGTTGGTCAGGTTCACGTCGTTCGCATTGCATTCCGTCTGGTTGGAGTAGATATCGTTGTACCAGACGAACGGATTGTGCGAGGGGCGGTAGGCGGTATTGACCGTCCGGTTGCACGTCCCGACCATACCCCCGTAGTAGGCGTTCCACGTGAAGGCGGGGCCGGCCTTGTGCAGGAGGTCGACGACATTCGTTCGGTTCAGCGGCACGATCGGGTTGTGCGCGTACCCGGACGTCGTGGCCGAGTAGGCCGGGAACGAGTTGTGCTTGATCGAGTAGAACTGGGAGGCGTAGGAGTAGTATGTCGCGAGATAGGCTTCGAAGTTGAACCGCTTCATCACCAGGCCTGCCTCCTGGTTCTCCAGGAAGATGATGAACACATGGCAGACCGGGGTCGGCAACTGGAGGGCCGGGCAGCTCGACTTGACGGTGGCCTTGGCGACGCGGGGCGCCGACGGCGCGACGGAGAAACCGCTCAGCAGAAGGACGAGAACCAGGGCGGGGGCCAACCACGCCGCCGCCGAGATCGCCCGTCGAGGGGTGGAATTGCTCAGACGTGCGGAGGCTCCGATTCGCATGGGTTCGACCGGGGGGACGACCAAATCCTGGCGGATAAGTCAATCGCCGTTGCCGGGGTTCGGCCCACTCGTTGCGCCTTCCCCCCTCCGAGAGACGGCTCCAGGAGTTCGACGGTCCGCTGCGGGTCGATCTCGGGGGAGTCTTGCGTGGGTGATCGGTGAAGAGGTTGGCACCGGCGGGCTCCCCGCCGGTGCGCCGTCGGGTGCGTCGGCTGGTCTAGGTGTACTTGACCCAGTTCAGCTTGGCTCCGTTGCCGAGCGTAGCGAAGTTGACGGTGGCGGCCGCGTGGCCACCGACGAGTTTGGTGTTCGACGCGTCCAGCTCTGCCAAGGCGCCGCCGTACAGGTCGACCTCCAGCTCGTAGGTGTGCGTCGAGTTGAGGCCGGTCGCGTTCACGAAGAGGTCCATCCCCTGGGTCGCGCTGAACCCGCCGCTCGGCGAGCCGAGGATCGCCGTGCTGCACGTGCCGCCGCTGCAGAACGTGTCGTTCTCGGTCACGTTCTGGAAGCCCGGCCAGAAGTTGGTGCCGAAGAACAGGCTCCCGTTCGTCGTGTCGATCAGGTACGACTGGCTGAACAGGTACGCCTGGGCGAATTCGTAGCAGGCATAGGTCGCTGCCGTGCTCGTGGGGCAGGGGGTCGACGTGAGAGATACCGACCCGCTCGCCGAGATCGACCAGTTCGACTCGATCGTGATGGCCGGGTGCTTGACGAGGATCGGGACGACGATGGAGACCTGGGCGGTCGTCTGCCCGCGGTTCGCGATCCCGTTCGGGAGCTTCGCGCACGCCGGGGCGGTTCCCGCGAGGCTGAACCCGCCGAGGCCTGAGTGGGCCACGAAGTGCGGTGCGGTGACGATCTTGTCGAATCCGCACCCGACCTGGCCCGTCGAACTGAACGACGCGGTCACCAGGGTCTTGAACGGAGCTTTGAGCGTGGTCGTGTGGGACGGCGCCGCGCCGAGACCCGCGGGGGCGAGCACCAGGACCGCGACTAGGGTCAACAGGCCGCCTCCGGCGAATGCCGCTCCCCATGTTCCTCCTCGATATTCCGACTTCGTCTTCCCCAACCGCATGTTCCGTATCCTTCCCACCCCGTTCCGTTCCGTCGACGGTCCAGAGCCGAAGGTGGGATGCCTCGACCGAAGTGGCCGTATTTAGAGTCATACGGCGTGGCCGGTTGGGGGCGTCCGGTGAGCAGACGCCCTCGCGGGGGGGCGAGCCGACCGGCGTCTAGAACTTGCGGACCGGCGGGCCGGTGTGCGAGCGGGTCCAACCGTCCAGGACCAGTTCGAGGTCGATCTGCTGGAACAGTTCCGTGTGGTTCTCGCACAGCTCGAAGTGCTTGACGACGGCGCCCTGCCGAGTCTTCCCTACTCCGACCCCCAGGAGTCCGCAATCATACGTCGCGTCCTCATGGCACGGGATCGTGAGCGTGATTCGGCGGTCGTGGACCGGCATCGGCGCAGACGGCAACGCATGGCGAGCTGCGGGCTGATTCTGGCACGTCGGCATCGAGAGCGCCAAGTCGTCCTAGTACAAAGTGACACACCCCGTCTGCCCTCGCTCCTCTCCCCCGCAAACCGGGGGGCGGGGGGGAGTCCTGTGGTGCGAGGATTCCAGGGAGGAATACCGGCACCGTCGAGCCGTGGCGTTCACCTCCCTTTCTATCGGGGCACCTTCTCGCCGGACCCAGGTCGTCCGCGCCCAGAAACTCAAGCTCGCCGGTTCGCCCGGGGCGCCGCGCACAGTTGTAGACCGCGCCATCGCGTGGGGGGTCCCGCCGGCTGGGGTACCCTCGGCCGATCGGCTCGGGTGCCAACACTCGGGTCCGCAGCGCGGACCGGTCGACCGAGAGGAGGGTGCGAACGGGAAAGTCGATGGGGCTGGCTGCGGGTGAAAATAGTCGCAAACCGGCCGCTCGTGGCGCGTCGCGGGGAAAGTCGGGAGTAAAGAGGTATTTTACGCTCTAGCGCACTCCGCGGCCCGACATGGGAAGTCGTTTCGGTGCGGTAGCTGTCGCCAGTGCCCGCCCCCGGGGCGGCGTACTGCTTCTGGTCATTGGACTCGGCTTGATCATGGCCAGCCCAGGCCCCTTGGTCCTGGCTACTGCCGGTGCGCACTCCCTCTCGCACCCCGTGTCCGTTTCGGGCACTCCGCCCGGCAGTCCGACTTCGTCGGCCTCCGATGCCCCATCGCGGTCCGCCTTGCCGTCGGGGGGACCGCCATCCCTCAGCTTCTACGGATCCAACTCCACATTTTCGGATCTTCCGGCCCAGTTCCAGGTCTGCCAACATTCCAATTCGGGTTCGAGCCACCTTTCGACTTGCTACGACCAAGCCCAGAACCCCACCATCCTCCGGTTCTCGAATGGCGATATCGGAGTGGGGTACTCGGTCTACACCAATCAGAGCCCCACGTCGTGTACCGGGTCGGTCACGAACACGTTGAGCCGGGTCGCGTTCGCGACCTCCGTTGACTCCGGCCGCCATTTCACCGGGTTCTCGTACGTCGGAAACGACACCTGCGCCTACCTGCAAGCCACCGAGCCCTCCTTCGCACTCAGCACCACCGGCGAGCTCGTCACCGCGTTCGTCGAGGAGAACAAGAGCACCATCAAGACCCCGGTGTTCCCGCCCGGCTACGTCAGCCGAACGGTCGACGCCTTGGGATTCGCCTCGTCGTACAACCGAGGCGCGTCCTGGAGTCCTGTCGTGACGCTCAATTCTTCCGGGAACATCACGCGTCCGGTCGTGGCGGAGTTCGGTTCGACCGTCTACGTAGTGTACGAGAACACGAGCAACACGAGCACGACCTATCCCGGCGGATTCAGCTCGGGGAACTTCCATGCGATCGGCCTACATTTCCTGAGGTCGACGGACGGGGGGGTCCACTGGGCCGGGCCGTTCACGCTGCCCGGCGAGAACATGTCCATGGGGTTCTGGGCGGTGGCCCCTTCGATCACCGTCAACGCCACCGGGACCCTCGCCATCGCCTACGCCACGAACCGTTCCTGCGTCTTCGGTTGCGCTTCCCCTGGAGCGGCCCGATATGGGGACGATGTGGTCGTCATCACCTCCCGAACGAACGGCTCCACCTGGAGTCCCCTCCACCGGATCCAGGCTAGCGTGGGGGAGTCGCACTGCTGGAGCGGCTACAACGGACCGATCGCGTGTTTCCCCGCCCCCTTCGAGTGGACCCCCCAGACCTCCATCGCCTTCTCGCCGAATGGTTCCAACCTGTACGTCGCCTGGGCCGGTGCCTTCGCCGTCCCCGGCCCGCTCGCGAACTCGGCGACCGACCTGCGATCCGGAGTCTTCGTGGGCTCATCCACCAGTAGCGCGGTCCGTTGGAAGACGGCGACGATCCAGGCGAATACCAACGGGTACACGGCCAACGAATTCTACCTTCCCGCGGTCGGGGTGGCGCCAAATGGTACCGTCTTCGTCACGTACACCGAGGAGAACAACTCCGCCTGCAACGGCTGTTCCGGATTCAATGGGGCCTACTCGCAATGGGTGGTGCACTCCGCGGACGGGGTGGTGTGGAGTGAGCCCTCCTTCGTGAACATCGACGCGAAGTCCACCGGTTCCACGGCGGCCGCTTCCTGGAGCGGATGGTCCTCGAGCGTGGGATTCACGTCGACCGGCACGCCGTTGCTGAGTTACGCCCTGCCGTTCCCGCTGCAGCTGACGACGCAGACGGCCGGGTCGATCACGTACTACAACTACAGCTACCCCACCCAGCTCAGCATCTCGTACCCGTACCTCGGGCCGACGATCACGTTGAACGTCACTCAGGGGGGTCTGGCCCAGGGGGCACCGTGGACATTCTTCATCGACGGAGCGGCGTTCAATCAGACGGTCCGTAGCGTCAAGGTTCCCGGAATTCCCGCGAACACGACGATCCTGATCGACACCCTCCGACTTATTCCCGGATTCTGGACCCAGATCGCGTTCTCGCAGAGCGTGCCGAGCGCCGTCTCGTTCAGCCGATCCTCCACGGTCTTTTTCAATTTCACGGAGCTGTTCGGGCTACAGTTCATTTACGCCACGAATACCGCGCCCCAGATCTACATCTCGTTCACCTACAACACGACCTACTACTACGACAACGAGTACCGGTACTGCTACACCGGCGGCTGCAACGGCTACCACAACATCGCCCCCGCCTTCCCGTGGTACTTCCCGGCCGGGACGATGCTCCACATCGTTCCGAATGCCGTACCGGTCATCGGATACTGGAATGGGACGGGCAACGGGAGCTACACCGGCACTGGGTCCCAAGCGAATCTGACGATGGATTCGCCGATCAACGAGACCCTGTGGGCGATCGCGGCCGGGGTCTACAACGAGAGCTTCACTCCAACGGGGCTCCCGGCGACCTCGGTGTTCAGTTTCCGCCTGGGAGAGACCAATTACTCGGCTCCGGCGACGGGGCCCACGACCGTGACCGGGCTCGTTACCGGGGCGTACGGTCTTTCCGATATCCAGGCGAACTCTTCCGCGTCGGGCTGGGAGTACTTCGGAGTCTCCTCGGTGGGGGCTACGGTGATCGTTCCGGCGGAACCGACGGTCAACCTGTCGTTCGCGTACGTGGACGTGGCGATGGCGACCGGTCCGGTGAGTTTCCACGCGCTGGGGTTCACGAACGGGACCGTGTGGGACCTCACGTTCAATGGGACGACGTATTCCTCGTTCACCCCGTGGATCAATCTGTCCGCCCGTCCCGGCACCTACCCGTGGGGGGTGGGGGCGGGCGTGCTCTCCTCCAACGACTCGGTAGGCTACACTCCGCTCGCCATCTCCCCGCGCGTTACCGTGTCCTCCGGAGCGACGGTGAACGTCAGCTTCGCGCCGGCGTACCGGGTCGAGGTGTTCGCCGGCGTCGGGGGCGCGGTCACACAACCCGGAGTGCACTGGTTGGCCAGCGGGAGCGTCGCGGTGTTCAACGCTACGCCGATCGGGGCGTACTCCTTCGTCGGCTGGACGGGGGTAGGGTCGGGCAACTACACGGGGACCTCCCCCTCGGCGAGCGTCCACGTCAGCGGGCCCCTCGTGGAGACGGCGAGCTTCGCGCCGCTTCCCACGGACCGGTTCAACGTGACGTTCACCGCGCTCGGGTTGGCCCCGAACGTCTGGTGGTCGGTGTTCCTGAACGGCGTGGGCTATGCGACGAATCAGATGAATCTCACCGTCAACGGGCTCTACTCCTGCTCGGCAGGGACCGCGGGCACATACTCGCTGATCATCCCCTATGCCTACGCGAACGACTCCAGCCTGAGTCGCTTCGTGCCGGGCCATTACGCCGCCAAGTTCTGCGTCAACGGCGTTCCCCCACCGGACGTGGTCCAGTTCACCCCGCAGTACACGGTCGGGGTGCAGGCGACCCTGGGAGGCACCGTGTCGGTCACCGTGGGTTCGAACCAGTCGAGCTCGAGCCTCTGGGCGTTCCCTTCGGATTTCGTCCAGATTCAGGCGTTCCCTTCTCCGGGTTATCTGTTCGTCAACTGGACGGGCCTCGGGTCCGGTGCGTACACGGGTCCTACCTCCGCCACGACGATCTCGCCGAGCGGCGCGGTCACCGAGTTGGCCATGTTCACTCCGGTCCCGGTGAAGGTGCTCCCGCTGTACACCGTGCACTTCCTCCTCACTACTCCTCTGGCCCTCGGGACCGTATGGGCCGTCACTCTCGCCGGCGTCGGCTACTCGTCGAACACCGCGTACCTCAACCTCTCCGGATTCGCCCCGACCAGCTACCCCCTGTCGGTCGGGTCGACGTACTCCCCGGACAATCTGACGCGCTACCTGCCCATCGCCCCACCGAACCAGGTGAACGTCCGGGCGAACACGTCGGTACCCCTCAGCTTCGGTCGGTCGTACTGGGTGGAGGTCTCCGGCTCGGCCGGAGGGACGGTCTCCGGCGGCGATCTCTGGGCGGGCCCCTCCGCGTCGGTCAGCCTCAACGCCACCCCGAGCGCGGGGTTCGAATTCGTCGGATGGACCGGTTCGGGTCCGGGCAATTACACGGGAACGACCCAGGGCGTCCAGATCTCCGTCTCGGGCCCGATCACTGAGCGGGCGGTCTTCGTCCCGATCGCCCCCGTCTCGAGCCAGAGCTCGAGCATCTGGGCGGGCACCGGGGTCTGGGCGGGGCTCCTCGTCGCCGGTCTGGCCGCGGGGGTCGTCGCCGGGTACGCGGTGAGCCGCCGGTCCGCCGGGCGGACCCCGAGCCCCCCGACCGCCTCAGGAGGGGTGGAGTCGGCCCCAGAGCCCGACGGCGAGGCCTCTCCCCCTATGGAGGATCCATGAGCTCGGGGCCGAGCGCCCGCACTCCGAGCCCCGGGGACCCGAGGCCGGTACTTTCGTCTCGACCGCGTCTTCTCTCCTCGGCCGGCGTGTTCGCCTTCGTGGTGATCGGCCTATTCCTCGTTCAGGGACTGGCCGCCCAGGGGTCCCCCCGACCGACCGTGGTCCCCATATCGCCCGCAGGGCCATCGGCCCATCCCGCGCCCGCGGTGCGCTCCCTGTCGAGCGTCTCCCTCGACGTCAAGTCGGTACCGAGCTGGCCCAACTACGGTACCCCCACTCCCACGAACTGGAACATCAGCCCCACTCTGGGCGTGCATTCGGTCGCCGTCAGCCAGTCCGTGACCCTATGGGCCAACTTCACCCCGCCCTCGTGCAGCTCGTCGTCGTACTGCTATTACGAGAACCTCACCTTCCTCTCTTGGACGGGCAGCGGTCTGGGCAGCGTCAACTCGAACCAGACGACGATCACGGTGAAGATGGCCGCGAACATCACCGAGACCGCGAATTTCCTCGCGGACGGCCAATGCTCCGGCTACGCACCGATCATCTGCGTGAACCTCACTGGCTACGGGCTGACCTTCGCGCAGAAGGGGCTCCCTTCGGGGGTCACGTGGGAGGTCACCCTCGACGGGCGGGTCACCGGGACGAGTTCCGGATCCACGATGGGGTTCAGCGTGAGCGACGCTCCGGTGACGTACACGGTCTGGTCGGTGCCTTCGAAGGGAGGCAAGCTCTGGGTGCCGACCGAGGACGCGAGCTCCCCCGTCCAAGTCCCCGCCACGAGCCAGGTGGATGTCTCGTTCACGCTCGAGAGTCCGGCACTCGCCACGTTCGACCTGAACGTATCGGAGGCCGGCCTGCCGAACGGCAGCCGGTGGTCGGTAAACGTCGGAGGGGTCGGATACTCCGTCGGTCCGACCGGGGCGGACATCCCGGTGGCCGGGGGCGGCAACCTCCCCCTGAACGGATCGTTCGTATACACGAACTCCGGGAGCGGCTACTATGCGACGAACGTTTCGTACCTCCGTTACGTGGTCAACAGCACGGGGATCAAGACTCAGGTCGTCCCCGCGAGCGTCCCCGTCAACGGTTCGCTCGCCCTCACCGTCCACTACCTCCCGATGTATCGGCTGACCACGTCGGGGAACGCCGGTGGGTCCGTGAGCCCGTCGAGCCATTGGGTGATGGCCGGCGGCCTGGTCAACCTCACGGCGGTGCCGGCGCCGGGCCACTACTTCCTCACGTGGTCCGGCTCCGGCACGGGGGCGACCGCGGGACCGCAGGATCTGCTCGCGTCGACCTCGATCCGGTTGGGGGGCCCGGTCACGGAGGTGGCGGAGTTCCTCGCGATCCCGGCGCGCACGTGGAACGTGACGGTCGTGGCAGGGAACCTTCCGAACGGGACCGCCTTCGGCGTGACGTTCGGGGGGAACAGCTACGACGGGTTCGATTCCATCGTGATCCCCCGCGTGAGCAGCGGGAGCTACTCGGTCAGCTGCCCTGACCTTTACCTGAACGCATCGGAGAGCACCCGGTTCACTGTCTCGCACGTCAGCTCCAGCTTCCCGAGCGGCGTGGGGGGATTCTCGGTCCTATCGAACGGGACGATCTGGGTGAACTACTCGACGGAGTACACGCTCACGGTCAGCGCGACCCCGAATGGGGTCACCAGCCCGTCGGCCGGCGTCACGTGGGAGCCGGCGGGGTCGGTCGTCCCCCTGACCGCCTCGGCGTCGTTCCATTACCGATTCGTTGCCTGGAACGGTTCGGGAGCGGGGGCGTTCGTCGGAACGGTTCCCACCGGCTCGGCGACGATGAACGGGCCGGTGACGGAGTCGGCCCAGTTCGTCTGGCGGGTCTTCCCCGTGCCGGCCGCCTTCTGGCTCCAGGTCTCCGAGTTGGGTCTGCCTACCGGAACGCCCTGGGAGGTCACGGCCGGTACGACGGGGGCTTCGGCCTCCGGTTCGGTCCTCACGCTCAACGGGCTCAACGGTTCCTACGTCCTCACCGTGCCCCCCTCGTACATCGCCGCGGGGACGCGATACCTCCCCACCGGCGGAGGCACGATTTCCGTGAACGTCAGCGCGAACGCTTCGATCTCGATCAACTTCACCCAGGAGTTCCTCCTGACGGTCCTCGTCGCCCAGGGCGGAACGACCTCGGCGGTGACGAGTTGGGAACCGGCCGGGACCCAGCTCCAACTGGTCGCCACGCCGCAGAGCGGCTGGCACTTCGAATCGTGGAACGGATCCGGGACCGGAAGTTACACCGGGACCCAATCGACCACCTCGATCACCGTGACCGGCCCGATGACCGAATCCGTGTCGTTCGCGCCGGTGTACGCCGCGCCGCAGTCGAGCGCGTCGAACTCGGGGGCCCCCGTGGCGATCGGGCTCCTGGTCGTGGGGCTCCTGGTCGGGCTCGTCGCCGCGGTGTCCCTCGCTCGCCGGGGGCGGCGGCCGCCTGCCGACTCCTCCGGGGAACCCACGGCGGAGGACGATGGCCCGGCCCCGGATCCCGAATACGACCCGGGCCTCGAAGGCTCTCCGGCCGAGGAGGGGGGGAGCGAGCCGATCCCGGAGTACTCCGAAGAGCCCGCGCCGCAGTATGCCTCGGACACGGACGAGTCGTTCGACCCGGATGTGTACCGGCTCCCGCCGATGCAGCCGGCCCCCTACGACGAAGGGCCCCCGGACTGACCGACCGAGGGAACGCCGTTCTCGCCCCCTCCGGGACGGAGTTCCCTGCGGGGTCCCGGCGTGCCGTATCAGCCCTTCACGGCAGTGATCGGGGCCAGCACGTGCACGAGCGCGGGTTGAGTGGTGCTCGGGTTCAGGAAAACGATCTCGTAGCTTCCCGGGTGGAGCGTCGTTTGGATCGCGGCGGACTGGACCGAACCCGAGCTCCACACCGAGGATGGGGCGGAGCCGTTGACGAAACGGCCGTACTGGCTCTCGGTCATGATCAAGACGTTGACCCCGGGCGTCCCGGAGACATGGCCGGTGATCTCCGAGGTGTTGTTCAGGACGAACGGCGTCTGCTGATGCTCCTTCGGCGCCAGGGTGTACTGCGAGCCGGCCGGCACGAGGGTGACGGGGGTCGGGGGAATGTATGTGGTGTTGTTTCCGCCGGCGGGCGGGCCGCTGCTCACGGTCCCTGGGTCGGGGTTGGCCCGGAACATCGTCCAATAGACCCAGACCCCCAGGATCGCCGCCGCCGCGATGAAGACGGCGATCAACGACCCGAAGATCAGCTTGCGACGGCGCCGACGAGCCCGACGCGCCGCCTTCCCCGACGGCCCCTTGGCGGGAAGCTCTGCGTTCCGCGACTTCGCGGCGGGGGTCGAAGCCGGCCGTGGAGGGCGGTTGGTTTCCGGGCGCGCCGCACGCATCCCCCCAGCGGTGGACGTCCCGCGGCCGAGCTCTTCGGGCGTCACTGCGCGTCGATGAGGGTCCGGATTAAGGCGTCATCGACCGTCTCGTGCGCGAGGTACGGTCGAGCCGGGGTCGAGCTCCCCCCATGTCCGGGTCGTGCGATGATCCGCTCGAACTTCTCAGGGGCTCCTCGCCCCGGCGTCGTTCTGAGGACGCGGTGCATCCACCCCCCCGGGCTTTAGTACGGGTGCGGGTCGTTGTGCGG
>JAKIWG010000044.1 GCA_022750155.1 Thermoplasmata archaeon
GCGGCGTTGGATCACGCCTGGGACGGTCCCGCTCGTCGCGATCCCCGTCATGCTCGGGGTCGCGGCGCCCCACCTCACCCAGGTCGGCGGTTATCTCCCGGTCGCCGCGTTCGACCTCGGCGCGTCGTTCAGCCGCATGCTGATCGCGTACCTGCTTTCCCTCGGCTTCGCGCTGACGTACGGATACATCGCGGCCACGCACCGGACCAGCGAACGGATCATGATCCCGGTCCTCGACCTGCTTCAGTCGGTCCCGATCCTGGGATTCTTCCCCGTCGCGATCGTCGTGTTCGTCTCCCTGACCCCGCACAGCTGGATCGGCCCGAACATCGCGTCGATCTTTCTGATCTTCACCTCGATGAGCTGGAACATGGTCTTCGGGGTGTATGAGTCGGTGAAATCCGTTCCGGTCGACCTGAAGGAGGCGGCCGCTTCCTTCGGGGTCACCGGCCGCCAACGCCTCCGTCAGGTCCTCCTCCCCGCCACCGTCAACCGGCTCGTGTACAACTCGATCCTCTCGTGGACCGGGGGGTGGTATTTCCTCGTCGCCGCCGAGTTCATCTCCAACTCCTCCAGCCAGACCGTACTTCCCGGCATCGGGAGCTTTCTCATCGAATCGGTGAACAACGGTCCGGCGCTGATCGCGGGATTATCGCTCCTGATCGTCTTGATCGCCGCGCTCGACCTGGCCGTGTGGCGCCCCCTCGGCCGATACGCCGAGCGATTCCGCTACGACCAGGTGCCGAGCGGCGAGATGGTGGCCGCGGGGCGCACGGGTGGACCCACGTCGTTCCGGCGGGCCGCGGGGTACGTGGCGCGCCGGGTTCGGACCGGCGTGACGCTGGTCGGCACCCCGATCGTGTCGATCGCATCGGCGACCGTGCGGCCGATCACCCGCAAACCCCGACCGCTCGCCCGCCGGTACCTCTCCGAGGTGGGGCTCGGGGCGCTGCTGGTGGTCTTGTGGCTGCTCTTGATCACCATCGTCGTCGAGGTCTACATCGTCTACAGCTGGCCGATCCTTCCGCCGGTACGCGCCCAGCTCGCCCAGATCCCTCTCGCGCTCGGCGACTCGCTGGGCCGCCTCGCCCTCGCCTACGCGATCTCCCTGGTGATCGCCTTCCCTCTCGCCGTGTTCCTCGTCCATCACACCCGGGCGTACCGGGTGGGCCTGCCGATCGTGGAGGTCATCGCGTCGGTCCCCGCGACGGCGCTCTTTCCGGTCTTCATCTTCGGGCTGCTCCCGTACATCGGCTTCCAGGGCGCGTCCGTCCTGATGCTGATCACCGGAATGATGTGGTACCTGTTCTTCAACATCCTCTCCGGGGTCCGCGCGATCCCGCCGGACCTGGACGAGGCCGCGCGCTCCTACGGGCTCCCCCGGTGGAACTACTACCGGAGGGTGCTGTTCCCGGCCGTAGTGCCGGCGTTCCTCACCGGTTCGATCACCGCCTTCGGGGGGGGTTGGAACGCCCTCGTCGTGGCCGAGTACCTTCAGACCGGCGGACGGTCGTTCCGGGTGCTGGGGATCGGGGAATTGATCAACGTGGGGAACTTCGCGCCGGGCAACAGCGGGACGGTCTTGATGGTCTCCTCGCTGCTCGCCCTCGTCCTGGCCGTGCTGGTGCTGAACGAACTCTTATGGAAACCCCTCTACCGGAAGGCGGTCGAGAAGTACCGGTACGACTGAAGGCGACCCGGACGCAATAGCTCGGGGAGGGGATCGTGGCGCTCATCGAAGTGGACGAACTGTACAAGAGCTTCCCGTCGCGCCACGGCACGGTGCAGATCATGGCGGACGTTTCGTTCTCGGTGGCGAACAACGACTTCCTCGCCATCGTGGGGCCGTCCGGGTGTGGCAAATCGACGCTGCTCCGGCTGATGCAGGGGCTCGACCGGCCCACCTCGGGGTCGGTCATGTTCCGCGGCCGGCCGGTCGACGGCGTCGCGAGCGAGATGGCCATGGTGTTCCAGAACTTCGCCCTGTTCCCTTGGCTGACGGTCAAGGAGAACGTGGCGCTCGGCCTGGAGGCGCGCCGCTGGGCCCCGGAACGGTTGGAGACCCAGGTGGAGCGGTACATCTCGGTCACCGGCCTCGTGGGGTTCGAGGAGGCGTATCCCCGGGAGCTTTCCGGGGGGATGCGCCAGCGGGTCGGCCTCGCCCGCGCGCTCGCGGTGGAGCCGGCGGTCCTGCTCATGGACGAACCATTCTCCGCGCTCGACCCTTTGACCGCGGAGAGCCTGCGCGAAGAGGTCCTCCAGCTCTGGAGGGACCCTCAACTCCCCCCGGAGGCCGTCATCCTCGTCACCCACAACATCGAGGAGGCGCTCGTGATGGCCGACCGGATCATCGTGCTCTCCCGTCGTCCGGGCCGGGTGCTGGCCGGCGTCATCGTCAACCTCCCCCGACCGCGCGACCGCAAGTCTCCCGCGTTCTACGAGCTGACGGACTACGTCTACTCGCTGATCACCGAGGGGGCACCGGCCCTCAAGACCACTCCCCGGACCCGCCCCGCCGGCGGCGGGGACCCACCGTCTCCCGGGCCGATTCGGTAATCCTTATAGGAGATGGCCCTGCTACAATCCAGCGTCCCTTTGGAGACCCGATAACCGTGCCCACCACCTATCCGAAGGCCGCACCCAGCGAGGTCCAAGGGCTCCTCGTCCTGTTGAACGACCACAAAGGCACGGAGGACATCGCGCGGCTGGCCGACGACCTCGACCTCGAGATCGACGAGATCCTCCCGGCAGTCGAGTACGCGGAGGCCCTGGCGCTGCTGAGCATCGCGGACGGTCGGGCGACGCTCACCGACATCGGCCGAAAGCTCCTCGCCGGGACAATCACCGAGCGCAAGACGATCCTTCGCGACCAGCTGAAGAGGACGACCCTGTTCCGCGCCCTCATGCGCGCCCTGGAGGGGGCCCCGGAGGGCCGGCTTTCCGAGGAGGAGGTCACCCGGCTCATCGAGTTCACCACGGCCCCGGCGGACGATTTCGTGCAGAACATCATCAACTGGGGTCGGTACACCGAGCTCTTCCGGTACGACGCGAACGAGCGCGTCCTGCTCCCGAGCCGGTCACGTCCGCAGTCCCGAAACTCCCCTCCGCCCGGACGGGGCGGTTCGACGCGGGAGGGCAAGGCCGTGCCGAACCAGGTTGCGGCGAGCCCCGGAAGCTCGGGATCGGGCTCGGCACCTCGCGCCTCGATGGCACACGCGACCGGATGAACCCCGCCCCGCCGTAAACAAGCCTTAAGGAGACCGACCGCTCCCCGCCCGTTGCGGGCACGTAGATCAGCGGAAGATCGCTGCTTTCGCAAAGCAGAGGCCGGGGGTTCAAATCCCCCCGTGTCCATCCCCCCGAGCGCTGCTCGGACCCAATCCAACCTGATCCAACGGCCGCGGTCAACGGGAAAGTTTCCCCCCCCCTCGGTCCCAAGTCTGCTGGACCGACCCTTCCGCAGATCCTCTGCTTGCCAACCTGCTCTGGCTTTCTGTCTACGGTGACCTGACTCGATCGGGAGAGTTCTTCTAGCGCCTATCGGATCGGGCGAGGGTTCGGGAGGTGAGGGCAGGTGCTCATTCTTGGTTCGGGGCTCAATCCACCAGGACCTGGCGACGCGGAGTCGTCGGTCACTCCACGACTGCCAACCGACTTCCCCTACAAGCCGTACGAGTTCGGGGATCGCCGAATCCTCGAACACACTTTCCCTCAGCGCAAGGTCATTCGCCTCCGAAAGACATCCGGGAGTAACGTCGAACGTGCGGCGGGATCCGCGCGCCAGAGCCTAGGCTTTGCCGTAGTGCGCCGCGACCCTGCGAAGGGCCCGGGTCTCCTTCGGAACGCTCGCGACCATCATGCAGGGTTAGTCGTCGCCGAGAAGGATCTGCGGTGGGATAGGGGGCGGACCCTCCGACTTCGAAGGCGGGGGTGGTTCTTCATCGGTCTCGCCGTGATGTGGGCTGTGATGGTGCCCCTTCTTTTCGCCGGGGAGTACTACCACTTGCTTCGATTTTACGGGGAATCTGCCGTCCTGATCTTCGGCACGGGACCCATCCTCGGTCTATCGTCGGGGTATGCGTGGCAGCTGCGAAACCGTTCGCTATATTGGAGTTCGATCATTCGCCTCAGCTATCGGGCTCACACGTCGACAACAGATCAGGATGGAATGGTCGGCTCCGACACGCCCTACGAGTGGGACGCCGAAGTGGCGGGCGGGGAGGCATTCATCCTAAACGAGCGATCGGCTTGGTTCGCTGAACGGCGGATAACCAAGATCTTCGAAGAAGTCAGCACCGCCGTAACCGTCGGGCGGGTGGCCTCAGCTCTTGAGCGGGCCGTGGGATAGCGAACCGTTGACACCGTTTTCAACGGGTGCGATCCCCTCGGTTGGGTGAAGCGTGGATTTCACCCCAGAACGCGTCCTTGACGGGTGGCTGGTCCATGGGAAGGCCGCCGGGGGCTATCGGAGTCCGGCTCCCCGCTCACCCCCTAGTGCCGCGTCCACCAGCGGAGTGCGGGACGTGAATTGGTCACGCAGTGGATTCGATTGAGCCGTCGGATCGCGAGGCGGAGCGCCTCCTTCGCCTCGCCCCAGTCATGGTAGTTTGATCCGGTGAATGCCCACCGACGAATCGTTCGGAAGTGGGTCTCGATCGGGTTGAGGTGACTCGCGTTGGTCGGAGTGGGGACGAAGGTGATCCGGAGCCTCCGCACCTCCGCTATCGCCGCCGGGGTGGTGTGCGTCGAGAGGTTGTCCTGGATCAGATAGATGCGCCCACCGGAGGGGTATCTCCCTCGGACCCATCGGAGGAATCGCACGTACCCGGCTCCGTTCTTCGAGGAGGAAAGGTAGCCTCGGAACCGTTTGTGATAGTAGTCGTAGGCGCCCATCAGGTAGCGAACTCCGCCGAGCCGCTTGTACGTCGCCGGCACTCGGTCGGGGTGCCCCGACCGAGCCCACGTGTGGCCGCCATACGGTTGGAGCGAGATCGGCCCCATCTCGTCGACCGAGACCACGATCGGAGGGTTGTGGGGTCGATTCGTGAGCTCGTTCAGCCGCCGGAGCTTCTCGGCGAACTTGGGGTCCTTCGAGCTCTTCCAGGTCTTCACGGACTGGAAGGTCACCGATTCTTCGAGGAGGATCTGCCGCAGCCGCTCCCGACTGATCGATTCCACCACGCCCTCGAAGACCAGGGTCTCCTGAAGCAGATTGAGGGACCAACTGGTGGGTCCCTGCCACCCATGGTCCTTCGGCCGGGAGAGGGCGAAGGTCACGATGATCTTGCGGATGTCGGGGGTGAACTTCGGCTCGGGTCCAGGGCTCTTCTTCGGGTAGAGGGCGTCCCGACCGAGGCGATTGTAGTCCTTGATCACTCGTCGAACCCAATCCTCGCTCCAGAGCACCAAGCCCGAGATCTTCGGCGGAGAGAACCCCTGGAACGAGTGTAGGACGATCATCGCTCGCTTGACCGCTGTGGGGTCGTTCGAACGTTTCACCAAGCGGCTGAGAGCGTGGCCCTCCTCATCGGAGAGCTCGCGAACGCGGAGCATGAGGAGGGGACAGTGCCCCCTCCGGGAAAGTACTTTCGCTAGAGGTCAGGAACCTCGAACTCTCCCACTAGACACGGCACTAGG
>JAKIWG010000006.1 GCA_022750155.1 Thermoplasmata archaeon
TCCCGTTCTTCCCCATCGCGAGCGTGATCAAGCAATCGTTCCGGTTCGAGGCGTTCGGGCTGATGGGGCCCGAAGCGAACCACGAGTACGCCTGAGGCACACCGTCGGGAGTGCCGGCTGGGCGACCCTTCTCACGCGAGCCGCGTGCCGCAATTCGGACAGAACACGTACGCGAGCTGGGGAAACACCCCGTGGCACTTCGGGCAGCGGACCTGGGGCACCGAGGACGGACGGGGGGTCGCGACAGGGATGTAGGGGGGCGGTGGCGGCGGTGGGGGAGGAGGAGGCGGGGGTAGGTAAGATATGGGAGGGGGAGGCGGCGGCGGAAGGACCAAGTGAGGGGGAAACCCCGAGGAGCTCGGGAGCGGAGAACCCACCGGATTCGACCCCCCGAGCGGGCTCTGGGAGAACGGCGTGGGTGGGTACGCCGCCCCGGGGCCGGTCGACGGCATGAGGCCCCGATGCGGTGGGAGACCGAGCGCCTGCACGACGAGCGGGGTGAGGATCCAGGGTGGAGCGAGCGGGCTTTCGATGATCGCACGGGCCTGCCCCGTGCTCACGCCGACCACCCCCTGCTCCTCCGAAGGCGGAGGTCGAGAATAGTGGAAGACGAACCACGCCTTCCTCTGCGGGATGACCGTCGGCGAGGGCTGGAGGTTCGCCCACGGAATCCGGAGCTCGGACCCGGGTCGCTGAAACACCACCCCTTGCGACGTAATCCCGACCGCCCGGATGCTGTTCTGGCGCACCGAGAAGATGAACAGCCCCGCCCACAAGGCCAGCAGGGGGAGGACGAGTATCAGTAGCCCGATTCCCGACCCGTCGAGGGAGAGGGCGAACGTGAATGGCAGGATCAGAAGGATGCCGATCACGAACGGTAGACCTATCGCGCCGGCCTGTGTCTGGTACCAGTTCGCCGAGGGGACCCACTGGACGGGGGTGCCCGGCGGAGTATTGAACCCCTTCCAGACCCGCCGGAGCCGAACCGTTTGGGCCGTGATCATGACGAGTTGGACGACGATCAGGAGCAGCGGGAGGAGCAGCACGGTCAGGACGACGCCCACGAGGTCGACGTTCACCTGGGGGCTCGGGTTGACGAGGATCGTCCAGCTCCCGTGGGAGTAGACCGAAGTGGATGTGTAGAGAGTGCCCGAGTTCTTCTCCCCGCTGAACAGGATCACATATCCATCGACCGAATCGTACGTGACCGCCATGCCGAAGCCGAGGCCCGCATCCGGAGTCCCGCTGGGGGAGATCTTGGTCCAACCCGCGGGCCCGAACGTCCAGCTGTCCCCGAGGACCGTTCCGCTCGCGTATCCGCCGAACATCAGCAGATAGTTGTCCCCGGAGTCGAAGCATGCCGCCATGGCACGACGGGGGGCCGGGCCGGCGCCGAGCGCCGGGTTGAGCTCCGTCCAATTCCCGCCGTGGTAGGTCCAGGTATCGCCGAGCAGGGTCGCCGGTCCCAGGCCCCCGAAGAGCACGGAGTCGTTGGTGATGGGGTCGTATTGCAGCATCGCGTCGTATCGGCCCAGCGGGATCACCGAAGCCGGTCCGGGGTGCACCGGGCTCCACCGGTCCTTCGCGAACGTCCAGGTGTCCTGGTACGCCTCCGCCGACCCCCCCGGATCTCCCCCGAACAGAAGGAGGCCCCGGGCCGAATCGTCGTAGGTCATGCCGGCCATCCCACGGGCGGCGGGGGCCGGGCCGGTGACCGTCGTGAGGTCGGTCCAGTGTCCGGAGGCGAACGCCCAGGTATCGTTGAGGGAGGGCTGGCAGCTCAAGCTGACACATCCGCCGAAGAGGATCAACTGCTGGTCGGGGGCATCGTAGGTGAGAGAAGCTCCCCAGCGCGCCGACGGAGCGTTGAGGAGGGTACCGGTGAGGTTCGACCAGTTCCCCCGGGCGAACACCCACGTCGTGGCCACGGGAATCCCGGCGAGATTCCAGCCGCCGAACAGAAGCGAGTAGCCCCCCGAGAGGTTCGTTGCGAAGGAGGCGTACGCGGCCGGCGGTGGAGAGACCCCGTTCGAGACGTACGACGGCCCGGGGGCGACCGGGTGGACGATTGTCGTGGTCCCGGAGACGATGGGGGCTACTGGATGGGAAGCCGCCCCGGCCGCTACGAACCCGGGGACGATGAGCAGCGTGAGCACCGCAAGCAGCGCGCCCCACAGCGTGGCCCGACGCCGCGGCTCCGCGCGCAAGAATCCCCCGTCCATGGCCCCCGGTGCGCCGACAGGAGAGATACGGCATCCGCTACAAGAATTCACCCGGCCGCGAATCGGCGGTTCGATGGGATTCTTCCGAGGGCCGCGACCGGACCGTTCCATGCGTTCAGACCACCTGGCGGGGCCCGACCAGTCGGTCCGCGAGATGGATCCAACGTACGAAGGCGCGGCGAAGCAGGAACACCGCCCCCAGGAGCCCTACCGGCGCCAACAGCCCGACCCACGCGACGTATCCGATCCAATCGCTCGCGAACCCCGGGAATGCGAGCCCGACGCCGATCACCGCCTCCGGGGCGAAGATCGCGGGGAGGAGGAATGCTCCGGTTCGGTACGCCCGCGACCGATCGAGGTCGATCGCGGGGATACCCGAGCCCGAGATTGGTATCATGATCGCCCGGATCGCTCGGAGGTGGACCGCGACCTGGAGGGCCGAGAGCAGGACGGTCACGGCGAAGAACACGGTCTCCCCGATAGCCAACGCGTCCGGACCGGAGTCGGGACTCGCGGAGATGTCCCCGAGGACCAGGAGCATCACGAGGATCCCGACCCCGAACCCCGCGCTCGCGATCACCCCGTAGAGGGTGTCGCGGAGCGCGAGCTCGGCCGGCCCGACCACCTCATCCCGCCAGGTGGAACCCACCGGAAGGTCGACCTCGAGTTCCCGGACCGCGGTGGTCCATCGGCGGAGCGCCACGATCCCGAGCGGGAGAAGGAGTAGGAAGGAGAGGAAGAACCCCGCGACCAGGAATCCGAGGACGATGACGCCCTGCGACGTGCTCACGCTGGGAGGCACGATGATGAACCCGGTGACCGGGATCAGCAGGATGAGCACGCCGAGCCAGGCCGTCGCGTAGAACGCGTACCAGCCGAGCGCGTGACGCGCGCTCACGACCGAGCGATAGAGGGCGGGCACGTGGCTCGAGTCGTCCTCGGCCATGATCGGTTCGGCGGCCATCGCGTTAGGTCAGCGACCCCTGGAGCCGGACCGGCGCGCCGCACCGCTGGCACTTGGGCGAGGCGTGATCGATGGTCTCCAGGTCGGTCAGTGCCCCGCAGTATTCGCAGCTGACGCGGTTCTCGAGCGCCTTGTCCACCAGGGTCTGGTACCGGGCGGCCCGGACCTCGCGAAGCGCGTGGATCCGGAAGGCGTCCTGCACGAACACGTACACGAGCGGCGTCGCCGGGACACTGTCCCACTCGACCGAGCGCAATGGGCCCGCGCTCAACGGCGAGGCCGAGGCCGATCCGGGGTGACCGAGGTAGAAGTGGAGGTCCCCTTCGGTCCCGGGGCTCGCCGTGAAGTTCTGGATGTCGTCGTAGTTGGCGTACTGCAGGGTGGTCGAGAAGATCCCAGAGACCGCGAGCACCCGTCGGTTGGTGATCGCATAGGCGTGCCCCCGCCAGGACAGGTAGATCAGGAGCAGGGGGACGATGAGGATGAATGCCTCGAACCCCCAATAGCTCGGGTCGGAGGAGGCCACCGGGGAGGTAGCCCCGATGAGGCCGATGAAGAAGATGACCACGAAGAAGGTGGTCCACCCCCAATACATCGTGAGGAAGGCGGGCCGTGCCTCGAACAGGATCCGCTCGTCGGCCCGGAGCCAGCGGCGGGGAAACGCGCCCGGCCAGAGCGAATCCGGCCGGTGCATGAGCAGCTCGGTCTCGGTGCGCGGAACCCCTGCCGAACCGGCCATTCGCCCGGGCGGGACCGAATTCGAGGGATAATAGCATGGACTCCGGACCGAAGGGGACAGTTCCAGCGAATCCGGGCCAACGCCCGGCGGTCGGCACGGGAGCGGTGAGTCCCGCCACACCCTGCCACGTCCCGGGCCGGTACGCGAGGATGTGGGGGCCGATGGGTGCCATCCGGGTCGCCCTCCCCTACCCACCCGGTTTCCTGCCCGCGAGAACCAGGTCCACCCCCTCGGGGGGACCAACCGAACGGAGGGTCCGGAGGTTCGACCGGTACGATCGTCCTACGGGGAAGGGCGGTCGGGATACCCGACGAGGTCGTCGCCCTGCTCGAGGTCGAGGAGGTGTCCCATCCGCCGCCGTTTCGTCTCGAGGTACGGCCGGTCGTGGGCGTTCGGTGGGACGATCACCGGTATTCGACCATTGATCTTCACCCCGTGCTCCTGCAGGTCCCGGATCTTGTCCGGGTTGTTGGTCAGGATGCGGATCGAATTGACGTGGAGCGAGCCGAGCATGTGGGCCGCGATCCCGTAGTCCCGCTCGTCCGGCCGGAACCCCAGGAGTTCGTTCGCCTGCACGGTGTCGTAGCCGGAGTCCTGGAGCTGGTAGGCCCGGATCTTGTTCGCAAAGCCGATCCCCCGTCCCTCCTGCCGAAGGTAGAGGACGATGCCCGAATCCATCTTCCCGATCCGCTCGAGCGATTCGATCAGCTGGTCCCGGCAGTCGCACCGCAGCGAGCCGATGGCGTCCCCCGTGAGGCACTCGGAGTGGAGCCGGACCGGAACGTCCTCCCCCTCCAGGATGTTGCCGTGGATGAACGCCGCGTGCTCCTTCTTGTCCGAATTGCTCCAGAAGGCCACGACCTGATAATCCCCGAACCGGGTGGGCAACTCGGCGATCGCCACGATCCGGACGCAGGTATCCGGTGCGTCCGGGCACACATGGTCCTCGTTCTCCTTCAGGAGATCGCGGATGGCGTCGGGAGCGATGCCCATCAACGCTCTCACCGCCGTCGGGTTAAAACCCTGAGTGGGGGGCCGACGCCCTCGCGAGCGGACGCCCCCGGGGGCGTCGCCCCGTAGGCACCGTCACGGAATGTACGTCTGGAGCTCACCCGAAAAGCTTCCCGTGCCCAGAAGGGCGAGGTCGTCTCCGCTGAGTGAGGTTCCCGTTTCCACCTCGAGCGACTGGGAGGCGCTCACGCTCGAACCGCCCCCCGTGGTCCAGCTCCCGGTGTACAATGAATAGGTGGCCAACACGCTCCCCGTGATGGACAGCACATTCACCGTCCACGTCGGGGATGGGTTGACGATCCCCCCGGTGGAGTGGACGATCTCGATCGCCATGTTGTTCCATACGAGGCCCCCGCCGGCGGCCTGGACGGTGAAGTTGTACCAGTACGACCCTCCGGCACTCGCCTCGGACGGGGTGGAAAGAGTGATCGACGACCCGAGGTTTCCTCCGCCACCTCCGCTGGTCCCGCCCCCTGGGATCAGCGAGCCGCACGCGGCGGTAGCGGTGGCCGAGGTCGTGAGCGTTCCGAGGGTCCCGTTCACCGACGCGGAGAACTGAGCGGCGCTCGTCGCACTCGAGCCGGCCGCGTACGAACAATCCGAGTAGAACACCTCCCACGCCGCCCCGGTTCCGAACCCGGAGACGGAGACCCCCCCCAAAAGCAGGAAGATCGCGTTGGCGTGCGTGTGGTTCTGCAGGAATGCCGCGCCGCCTGCGACCCCCGGCGCCGCCGCCGAAGCGGCCGCTCCCGAGTCGATCACGTCCGCGGGGATCGCGGACAACGAGGAGAAGCTGGCCTGGCACGAGCCCCCCGTGGCCACCGTGGCCAGCGCCGTCGCCTGGCCGTTGAGCACGATCACAAAGAGCATGCCGGTGGATCCGGTGTAGATGAACCACCAGAACGGGAGGGACCCGGACGACGCACCGCCGGCCCCGGCCGGAACGGTGAAGGAGGTCGGCGCACCGCTCACCGGGACGACTGTGCAACCGGCGGCCGGTGCCAGATCCGAAGGCGTCCCGGCGAGAGGCTGCTGGAGGCCCAGCCCGATCGTGGCGGCGAGCGTCGGGTAGGTGCTCGAATAGCGACTGGCCGCCGAGGACGCCGCCGCCCGTGCCGAGGAGAACGAATCGCTGACTCCCGAGGACGTACTGGACGGCTTGAGTCCCGGTATCGCACCGGCGAAGTAGAGCCCGATGAACGCGAGGATGACCACCACCACGACGACCACGGCGACGATCATTCCGGTCCGCGGGCGCGCCGGGGCGGGCGAAGCTCCCCACGCGGGAGCGGCCGACGGGCTGACCCCCCCGGGAGGTGGTGCTTGCCCGCCGACCCGTGTCATGGCCGGCGCCGGCGACGGAGCCATCGTTCCATCAGGACTCGAAGGGTTCATTCCTGACCTCAGGTTCGGGCGATGGGGTGCGGGTTGATGTGCCCATCGGTGGGGGCGTGTCACTCCCTGACCCTCGGGCTGGGGGCCACCTTCCCCGCGACGGGGGACGATGGCCTCGCTCCCCACCAGAGGAACCGGTCGACGATCCATCCCCCGTCGCATGACCCGAGGGGGATGGGGCGGCCCCCCGCGGGCTCACGAGGGCCGGGCGGGTTCCGGAGGGCGGTGACGGCCGGACCGCGCCAGCGCGGGAAACCATCGTTCGAACAAGGGCCGGCCGAGCCAGAGCCCCGTGACGATCCCCAAGTCCGCCATCAGCAGGTCGAACGGATCGTAGAAGTCCGACAGCGCTTTGAGGCATCCGAGCGCCCCTACGACCGCGCCGAGACCGACGGAGAGCCCGAAGGACAGCCTCGGGGCCCCTTCGGCGAGGAGGGGGTAGGCCACGCCGAGACCCCCCGCGAGCACCCCGACGGCCACGAGCACGTCCCACGGGTCGGGGAGGTCGGTCGTGAGCTTGATGAGGGCGAGGACCACCGCATTGAGCGCGACGACGAGCTCGACCCCCCGGCGCCCCTGGAGGAAGTAGCCGAACCCCAGGGCGATCGGAAACTCGAGGACGAAGAGGTCCGTCATCTGGGGAGTGATCCCCGGGGAAAGGAGGAATCCGGTCACGGTTCGGCTCCCGTCGGCGGCTCGCGGGTCGGGGCCGGCCCGGCTAGGCCCCCGAGAGCAGGGTCTCCAGCAGGCCCACGGGGGGACAGCCGAAGCTCAGCAGGCGGTCGTGGAACGCCCGGAGGGAACCGCCGAACGCCCCGGCGAGGAACTTCGTTCGGGCATCCAGGATGGCCAGCTTGCCGAGGGTGTAGCAGAAGTACTCCGGATTGAACGTCCCCCGGACCGCCTCGCGCTCCGCCGGCAGCGCCTCGAAATACGCTTCGCGCTGGAACAACTGCGTCGCCTCCGGCAGCGACATCCCCCCGGTGTGCAACCCGATCGACGCGATGAGCCGGCAGTCCCTCAACAGTGCGTCGTGGAGCTGGGCGACCTCGGCCTCCGGCGAGCCCGCCCCGAGGCCGGCCTCGACGGCGAGCTGCTCGGCGTAGTGCGCCCACCCTTCGGTGAAGGAGGCCGAGAGGTAGACCTTGCGGGTGAGCGAGGCCGCTCCCCGCCGGAAGTGCAGGAACTGCAGGTAGTGCCCGGGATAGACCTCGTGGACCGTGATGTTCCGGAGCATCGGGTCGTTCATCGAACGGAGCCACTGTTCCTGCCGCTCCGGGCTCCAAGTCGGGTCGACCGGCGTCACGAAATATATCCCCTCGTCGCCCGCCACGTCGAACGGACCGGGAGGGTTCATGCTCGCCGTGGAGAGCGCCCGACCGTACGACGGCGTCTCCTCGACGCGGCAGGAGGAGGGAGTGGGGATCGTCACGAGCTTCTGGGCCTCCACGAACTCACGGGTCTCGTTCACGAACGCCTGGGCCTGGGGAACGAGGTTGGCGGCCGTCGTGTGCCGTCGGTACATCCCCTCGAGCAGGGCCTCCACCGTGACGGGCGGGACCGATCCGCGCGCGATCTCCTTCAACCGGGCCTGATTCCGGGCGAGGTCCGCCCGGCCGGACGCGAGCACCTCGGCGGTGGGGGTCCGGATCCCCTCC
Source organism: Thermoplasmata archaeon (assembly GCA_022750155.1). Lineage (GTDB taxonomy): Archaea > Thermoplasmatota > Thermoplasmata > Lutacidiplasmatales > UBA184 > Lutacidiplasma. Next base: position 7,990 of record JAKIWG010000006.1, read on the forward strand.
CGGACCCAGAGGAGGCGCTGGTATCGCTCGGCCCCGAGCGCGAACTCGTCGACGGCCCGGGGGAGCCACTCTTCCCGCAGTCGATGGAGGAAATCGAGGTCGGCGACCTCGGCCGGCGCCCGGGCCGCAGCGACCCGTCCGCCGAGCTCGGCCCCTCCCCGCCGGGCGGCCTCCTCGGCCTCCGCGAAATGGCTGGGCAGCCCGCCCCCCATCGAGATCGCCAGCTGAACGAACGGCTTCGGGAGCTCCGGTCGAAGGCGGGCCCGCCCCTGGGCCATCAGCCGGGGCACCGCCTCCAGCGCACGGACCATCGCCTCGACCCGGTCGGCCAAGGGGGCGTACTCGCGCACCATGTACGAAGTCAGGGAGACCGCGCCCACGAACGACATCGGGTTGCGTTCGAGGTCGAACGATTCGGTCAGGTCGAACAGGGAGCTCTCCAGAAGCAGCTCGAGGAGCATCCGGTCGAGGCGACGGGGCTCCGAGAGACGGTCTTCCGGAACCGCCCTCAGCCGCTCGAGCAAACGGAGGCTGTGAGCGACCCATTCGGCCGTCGCCGAGGCGCTCAGGTCGGGGACCCGGCCATCGTACCGGTGCAGGCCGAGGAACACGGCGTACCCCGGGGAGAGGTGGAACACGTGGTCCACGACCTCCGCCTCCAGGAGGCCGAGCTCCGAGCGGTCGGTGGACTCGAGGTCGGGACGTGCGCTCATGGATGGTTCGGGACCTGGAGTGCCCTCCCACTGGCCCCCCCCAGATAAGTACTGGGGCGGGTCGCCGCGCGCCCCATCCCGATATCAGCGGGGGGGGGTGTCCAAGGCGCACGCGCCTCAGTCGTTCCACGCCATTCGGCACTTGGGGCACCACGGCCCGTCCATCTCCGACCCGCACAGGAAGCAGCGGGAGGACGGGGCGCGGGGCCGCATCGCCGGGAGACTCGCCTCCGCATCCGGCTCGGGAAGCGGGGGTGGGGGACCGTGATCCACGGCCGTCTCGGGGGAGGTCGGAGGTCTCGGGACGACCTTTCGGGGGGGCACGGTCGGTGCGTGACCGGGGGGGGAGGGTTGGGTCTTGGGTCGCACGGGCGCTCCCGGAGCCACGTTCCGCGGGGGCGCTTTCGGAGCCGGTCGGTCGGGGGGGCGGGGGGGCGAGACCGGCCGCGGCGGCGCGACCGGTTCCTCCTCGGGTTCCTCGTCGGTCTCCGTCTTGTCGCGGCGGAGCCTACGGAACAGGTCGACCATCGCTCGTAATCGGTGTTCGGGGGTTTAAGTCCCTCGCGTCGGTGGGCTCCGAGCGCCCGATTCGCGGCGGCATAGGGTTTTCCCGCAGGCGGGTTAGGACCGCCCATGGCCCGTAGCCCATCGGAACGGTTGGCCGAGCTGGGATTGACCCTGCCTACCCCGCCGCGACCGGCCGGGTCCTACGCCCCCGTGGTCGTCGAGGGCAACCAGGCCTGGGTCTCGGGACAGATCGTCGCCCGCGACGGCAGCGTCCTGTTCCCAGGAAAGGTCGATTCCGAGGTGTCGGCGGCCCAGGCGCGCGAAGTGGCCCGCCTCGCGACGCTGCAGGCCCTCAGCGCGTTGTCCGATACGCTGGGTTCCATCGACCGCATCCGACGGGTCCTCCGGGTCGGGGTCTACGTCGCGTCGACCCCGACGTTCACCCAGCAGCACGAGGTCGGCAACGGCGCCACCGAGCTGCTGATCGAACTGTTCGAGGAGGCCGGGCGGGCCGCGCGCGCGTCCGTCGGGGTCCAGGCGCTTCCCCTGAACGCGCCCGTCGAGGTCGAGATGCTCGTGGCGTTCGACTGAGAGGCCCCCGTGGAGCGAACCGCCTGGGGCGAGGTCTATCGGCACGGCAAGGATCTCTACACCCGCAACGCCCGACCCGGCGAGCGCGTGTACGGCGAGGATCTCCTCACGGACCACGAGGTGGAGTACCGGCATTGGGACCCGTGGCGGTCGAAGTTGGCCGCGCTCCTCCTGAAGGCCGCTCCCCAGCCCTGGTTCGTCTCGCCGCGCTCGCTCCTCTATCTGGGCGGAGCCCACGGCACGACGGTGAGCCACCTTTCCGATGCCCTGCCCGACGCCTCGCTGTACGTCGTGGAGAAGAGCCCGGTCTCCTTCGCACCGCTCCTCGCCCTGTCGCGACGGCGCGCCAACCTCTACCCGCTGCTCGCCGATGCCCAGCTCCCCGAACGGTACCGGGCCGACGTCGGCGAGGTGGACCTGCTCTACCAAGATGTCGCGCAGCGCACCCAGGCCCAGATCTTCGCCGAGAACGCCGAAGCCTGCCTCAGAGGAGGGGGCCGCGGCATCCTGATGCTGAAGGTGCGCTCGGTCACCCAACGACGGTCCGGTCCCTCCGTGGTCGCGGAGGCTCGGCGCACGCTCGAGCAACGCGGTTGGAAAGTTCGCGCGACGGAGGACCTCACGCCGTTCGCCCGCGACCACATCGCCCTGATGATCACCGGCTGAGCGCAGCGTTCAGCGTTCGCCCGCCGGTGGGGCGCGAAATACACCGGGCCGCTCGTATCGGCGGCGGTGGCCATGCATCGATTCCGGAGCGTTCACGCGAGAGCCAGCCGGCGACTGGGCGAGCTCGCCGCGATCCTGATCGCGGCGGCGGCGGCCGGTGGGTTCGCGCTCCTGCCTTCCGGAACTCCCCCCACCGCAGGGGCGGCCCGTGTCGACCCCGGAGCCACCGGCACCGCCTCCAGTCTCGCGATGGCGATCTCGCCCGGCTCGTGGACGATGATGGCGTCGACGTCGGCCCAGTTCTCCGTGGCCATCGTCGGGGCCCCGTCGGATTGTTCCGTCGCCGCCCTGAGCCCGACCTGGGGCCTTCCCGGGAACGCGGCGATCGACGGCTTCCTCAACCGGAGCGCCGGCCCCTCGGTGACGTTCACCGCCTTCGAGTCGGCGGCGGGCGGGCTCGTGGAACTCACCGTCGAGGGGTCGGTGGTGCTCGACTGCGCGGGGACCGAAGAGAGCGACTGGGCCGGCGGGAGCGCGTCGCTGACGATCGTCCCCACGGCCAGCCTCGCCGGCCCGTTCGCCACCCCCGACCCCGCTACGCCCGGTGCGCCCGTCCTCCTCAGCTGGCGTCTCGCCGGCGGACTCCCGCCGTACGAAGTGTCGGTCGCGTTCGGCGACGGCGCGCTCTCCACGTTCACCCAGGAGGTCTCCGGGCCCGGCGAGGTCGTCCACCGCTTCGCCGCCGGTTCGTACCAGCCGACGCTCTCCATCTTGGATAGCGTAGGTCACGGGATCCGGGGAACCATCGCCTCGCCGATCCCGGTCTCTTACGGTCTCGCGGTGACGATCGAAGGCCCGGGTCCCGTCGTCGACCGGGACCGGGCCTTCACATTGGCCGCGAACGTCACGGGCGGGCTGCCCCCATACAGCCTCCAATGGAAGGGCATCGGGGCGCCGTTCCTCGGGAGCACGTGGGGGCTCGCGATCCCGCGTCTGGGCACGTTCAACGCGACGCTCGACGTGACCGACCTGGAGGGAAACTACGCCCAGGTCTCGCTGAACCTCCACGTCGTCGCGCCCCCGTCCGTCAATGTGAGCGTGCCGGCCGCCGGGTGCGACGCCGGCGTCGCCTTCCCCGTCGTCTTCAACGTCTCGGGGGGTGCCGGACCGCTTCGGCTCTCGTGGGGGGTGACCCCGTCGGGGCCGAACGGGACGGCCACGCTCCCGTCGGACGGCGTGTTCCTCGAACCCGCCACCGCGGCGCTCGCGGGAGCGGCATGGATCTCCGCGTCCCTCGTGGACGCCCTCGGGTCCAACGAGTCGGTCCAATCGCCGCTCGCCCCCGTCCACCCCCTGCCGTCCACCCGGGTCTCGGTCTCGCCCGATACCGGCGAACCCGGGCAGGTGATCCGCCTGACGGCGGTGGTGACCGGCGGCACCCCGCCGTTCCGGTGGTCGATCCTCCCGTCGGGCCCCGTCGGGTCCCTCACCGCGGACTCCGGCCTGCTCGGGGCCGAGGGGACCGTGAGCTGGTCGGGCACCCTCGGCTCGACCGGGAACCTCTCGCTGCTCGCGATGGTCCTCGATGCCAACGGCATCGAGACCTCGGCCAACGGTTCGGTGCGGAGCCTCCCCGGGCTGCGTCCGGTCGTCGCCATCGCGACCCCGGCCCCCACCCCGGGAACCTCCGTCATCGTGGGCGGACTGCTGGACGGGGGCGTTCCCCCCTACCTCTACGGATGGTCGACCTCCGACGGGGAGTCGGCGGTAGGCAACCGCACCACCCCGGGACCGGTGACCTTCACCGCAACGCCCCGCGCCGCCGGCTACCTGACGGTGACCCTGTGGATCTCGGACGCGCTGGGGGCGGAAGCGAACATCACGACCCAGGTCCTGGTCTCGGTTTCGGGTACGGCGCCGACCCCCGCGCTCCCCGCCGCCGGGGGCGGTGCGGCTCCGCCGTCCTGGCTCTGGGTCGCGGCCGGGCTGCTCGTGGTGGGCGGAGCATTCCTCGGGTGGAAGTTTCGTCGGCCCCCCGGCCGCTCGCCCCCTCCCCCGTCGCCGTCGGGGAGTGTCGGGATGGGGGTCGTCCGACGCCTATTGCAGGAGTCCGGCGAGCTCGACCGCGAGACCCTGAGCTTCCTCGCCGAAGAAGAGGGGATCCCCACCGAGGTGACCTCGGCGGCCGTCGAACGGTGGACGAGGGCGGGAAAGCTCCGAAGCGAAACCGGCACCGAGGGTGAGACCCTCCTGCGGTGGGTGGGGTCGGTCGAGCCCATCTCCGCCGAGGGACGGGGTGCCCCATGAACGCGCCCTCGATCGCCTCCGCGACGATCGCCCTCCTCCTCCCCGCAGTCCTCCTGCTCGGGTCGCTCGCGGTCCCGGTTCCGGGGGCGTTCGTCTCCGCGCACCCGGTGGTCACGGCCACCGACCAGGGGGCCGTCAATAATTTTTCCGCGGCCCTCCAGCGTATCGTCACCCTCCTCGGTCTCTCCGGCAGTGCGCTGCTCGCCATCGTCTGGGCCCGCGTCGCTCTCAGCTGGTTCTCCAACGACCTATCGAAGAAGATCCAGGCGAAGGACCGGGCCCGGGACGCCCTGGTCGGGACGCTGCTGTTCACGGCGGCGTTCACCGGGCTCGCCTGGGGTCTCGCGCGCTGGGTCCTCACCGGGAGCTGACCGGGCGCATCCATGGTCGGTTGGGGCAGCCCGGTCCGCGCGATCCTCTTCGCCCTGTTCGGCGCGCTGACCGGGGCGATCGCCGCGGTCACCGGTCCGACCTATGACGGACTGCTGGTGCCCGAACTTTCCGCCTCGGCCCTCTATCCGCCGCTCCCTCCCACTCCGGGCGCTCCCCCGACGTTCCTCACCGAGGCCGCTTCGTTCAGCACCTATCTGGTGGGGCAACTCGTGGACCCGGCCGTCGCCCTCGTGGCGTTCGGCGTGGGATTGGTCTACCTCGCCCGGGTCCTGATGCCGAAGCTCGGGGCGGGGATCGATTCCCTCGTTCCCCGATTGATCGTAGCCGTGATCGTCGCCAACTTCTCCGTGCCGATCGCCGGCGCACTGCTCGGGATCGCCGGCGCCACATACCCGGTCGTCGCGGGGTTCGACGGGGGAGCGTGGCAGCATTGGCAGAATCTCAACGGCTACGCCGGCGTCGGGTTCTCCTGGGACAACGGGGTTCTCGCCCTGGTGATCTCCTTCGCCCTCTTCTCGCTCGTGCTGATCCTCGCGGCCGCGGTGGCCCTTCGGGATGCGCTCCTCGGCGTGCTCCTCGTCGTCCTGCCCGTCCTCACGCTGCTCTGGCCGATCCCGACGCTGGCCCCCCTCGCCCGCCGGGCCTGGATTCTGTTCGGCGAGCTCGCGTTCCTCCCGTGCCTCGTCGTCATCCCGCTCGAGCTGGCCGTCGGTTCACCGAACATCCTCCTGCTCCTCGGCTACCTGACCGTCGCCGTCTCGGCACCCTCCCTTTTGTCGCTCGCCGGGGGCCAGCTCACGTCGGTGGGGTTTCCCTCCGGAGGGAGCGCCCTCACCGGAGGGATCCAGCGCGGCCTCGCGGCGGGCTCGTCGAGCGTCAACGGATTCCTGCGGCCCCTCGCCAGCGCCCGCGCGCTCCAACGACCGGCCCAGTTGCTCCAGGGGGTGGGCACCGCGGGAGCCTCGGCCGCGCTCCCCGCGACGATCCCGATCCTCGCGGCCGACGTGCTCGGCCGGAGCACGGGGCATCTCCTGCACCACCTGCCCGGCGCCGTCCAGGGTCTCCGGGAGCGGGCGACCGGCTACCGACCGTGGGCGACCGGGATCCGGGGGGATGACCCGTGACCGCCGATCGTGGGAGACCTCTCGTCGTCGCGCTCCCGGAACCGACGGGACGCCCGCTACGGCTCGGCCCGTTTCCCTCCGCGCGCGGCGCGCTCAAGTTCGTCACCTACGCGGCCGTCGGGGGGGTCGTGGCGACCCTGCTCGGGCCGCTCGCATGGGTTCCGTTCGTCGCGGGAGGGTTCGTGTTCGGCTCGTACCAGCCCGAGGGTCGGGCCCTCGACCGAAGGTTCGCCGATTATTGCCGATGGCAGTGGCGCTCCCGGGGCGCAGGGGCTCCGCCGCCGGAGGCTCAGGTCCGCGGCGGGACGATCCGGGTCGCCGGGGGGCGATTCCTGGCGGTCCTCGCCACGGGGGGCGTCCCGGTCGCGTTTCTTCCCCCGGACGACGCGCGCCGGCGGTTCGAGCACTACCGTGCGATCCTGCGCTCGGTGGACGAGGGGCTCTTCCTCCGCGTGGGGGTCGAACCCCTCTCGCACCACCCGTTCCTGGGTCGGCGGGCCGCAGGATCGACCCCGGCCGAGGGGGCCGCGTTCGCCGGCTACGACGAGCTCGTGCGGCTGCTCTGCCGGCGGCGATCCATCCGACGCGTGGATGTCTACCTGTTCGGCCGGTCCCACGCGCCGACGGCCCTGCCGAAGCTCGAGGCCCAGGTCTCGGCGGTCCGAAAGGGACTGGAGGAGATGGGGGTCGTCGCCCGAAGGCTTCGGGGGCGCGAGCTCTCCCACGCCGTCGCACGGGGCGGATTCCACCCGGTGCTCGAGGGGCCGAAGTGACCGCGACCCGCACGTTCTCGGCGGAGGTCGAGCCGCTCACGACGAGCGCGGGGTTTGCCGTGCTCGCCGGGTTCCTCTCGACCGTCGACCCGTACTTCACCGGGCTCGCCCTGGTGCTGGCGGCGTTCACCGCGAGCCTGTGGGTCGCGCGCGTCGTGCCGGCGGGAGGGGGACGCGGTTCCCTCCGCCGGAATCCGACCCTGGCGGCCGGCGTCGGCCTCCTCCTCGTCACCTGGGGGTCGGTCCTGGGCGAGGCCCGGTGGATCGCCGGGTGGGCGGGCCTCTGCCTCGGCGCATCGAGCGGCCTCCTCTGGTGGGCCGCCCGTCGGCTCCCCCCGGGGTCGCGATGACCACCCGGTCCCGGAAGGGGGAAGTCGTGGAGGAGGGGGCGGGATGGCTCCGCCGGGGCGCCCGGTTCGACGCCCCGCTGCTGGTCCAGACGCTGCCGAGCGAGGTCCCCTTCGGGTTCCTCGGCCGGGCTCTCCCCACATCCGCTCCCCTCGAGCTTCGGATGCAACTCCACCGGATCGATGCCCACGCGGCCATCGAGATGCTCCACTCGGCCCACGCCGTCGCCGAGGCGGAGCTCGCGACCGGCGAGGGAGCGAGCGGTCGAAGGCCCCCGCAACTCGCCCGCGAATCCGAGAGCGCCGAGGAGCTCGGGCGGCGCGTGGCGGCCCGCGAGCAGGAGCTCTGGCGGGTGGGGATCGGCCTGCATGCCCTCGGGCAGCAGCGCCGCCGGGCGGAAAGATTCCGCTCCGAACTGGCCCGTCGGCTGTCGGTGCTCGGGTTCCGGACCCGGGTCCCGGAGTACGAGAGCGCCTCGGCGCTCGCCCCTCCCGACCTTACCGGCCAGGAGGCCCGGCCCTCGGGGTACTGGCACACGCTCCATACCGATGGGGTCGCCGCGTTCTTCCCGTTCGTCGACGAGACGATCGCCGAACCCGGAGGGGTGCTCGTGGGCCTGCTCCTCGAGGACGCGTCGCCGGTGTTCCTCGACCGCTGGAGGCACGCGAGCCATTCGTGGGGGATCTTCGGGACGACCGGATCCGGAAAGTCGTTCGCCACCGCGCTCACGGTCACCCGCAGCCGATGGCTCCGGCCCGAGCTCGAGGTGTTCATCCTCGACCCCCTGGGGGAGTTCGGGGGGTTCGCGAGGGCGCTCGGAGGGAGCGTGCTCACGGTCGGAGCCGGGAGCGACGTCCGATGGAACCCGCTCGATCCGGCCAGCACGGGGGGGGACCGGGCCGAGAAGGCCGCCCGGGTCGGGGCGCTCCTGCGGACGCTCTTCCCGAGCCTCGCCGACGAGGAGGTCGCGGCCCTCGATGGGGCGGTGAGCCGGCTGTTCCGTTCCGGGCCGGAGGTGCCCGTGCTCTCGGACCTCGCCCGGGCCCTGAAGGAGGGGGGCTCCCCCCCCGACCGGCTTCTCGGCCTGTTCGACATCTTCACCGACGGTTCGCTGAGCTACCTGGACGGTCCCACCACGGCGAGCTGGGGTCGCTCGCCGGTCAGCATCGACCTCTCCGGGGTCTCCGACGCCCACCGTCCGTTCCACCTGGCGTACCTGTTCGATGCGGTCTACGGACGCATCCGCGCTACGAACGGACCGAAGCTGCTCGTCGTCGACGAGGCCCACCTGCTGGCCGCCCATCCGGCGACCTCGGCCTACTTCGACCGGCTCGTCCGGCACGTTCGTCATTTCGGTGCGGGAGTGGTGGTCCTGAGCCAGAATCCGGACGACTTCCTCTCCCACGAATCCGGTCGCTCCCTGCTGAGGAACCTCCGGGCGACGGTGCTCCTGAGGCTCCCGCACGTCTCCCCGGAATGCCGCGAGTTCTTCGGGCTGACCGACGCGGAATCCGAGTGGCTCCCCCGGGCGCGGCTCCCGAGGGAGGCCGGCTACTCCGAAGGGCTGCTCCGGTTCGGGGAGGCCCACCTGCCGATCGCGCTCGTCGCGTCGACGCCCGAGTACGAGTTCCTCACCCGCGCCCTCGGATCCCCCTCCCCCGTTCCCGCGGCGCCCGTCGACCCCGGGGGCCGATAGGATTTCGCTTCGAGCGTCTCCCTATATACGGGCCGAGCGCCGACTCGCCCCCGTGCCGCAGGACGAGGCGTCGGCCGACCGGCCTCCCCGACGCCGCGAATCCTGGAGCCTGACGACCCTTGTCGAGGAGGTCGCCGGGCGGCCGATCACCGAATTCCAGGAACCGGGACGCCCGGTCCATCCCTACATCCAGGTGAAGTTCCCCCCGAACGCGCCGGCCCGGTCGGCACGCCCCGGCTCTTCCCCGGGGTCCGGGTACGACGCCCCGTCCCCGGTGCCGGAGGAGGAAGAGGGAGGCCCGGTCGGCCGCGTATTCCCGCCGCTCACCGGCGCCACCGGTCGCGCCTTGCACGGCCCCGACCAGGAGCACCATGCGCCCACGTTGCGCTCGGTGACCTCTGGCTCGGGGAACGGTGGTCCGGGCGCCCCCTCGCACCCCCCGGGCCCCTCCCGACGGCCCGAGCGGATCTACCTTCACTACCTGCTGCTCCACCTCGACCGGTTGAGCGGCCCGGCGCTGAGGTACCTCAAGCTCGCCGTCGACGAGGAGGTCTCGCATCGGGACGCGCCGCCGGAGGCCACCCCGCCGACCGAGACATCGTCTCCTCCCGAACGCGCCTGAGCTCGGCGGCCCGTCCCGGGTCGAGCTCCACCCCGATCGCGTTCCGCCCGAGGCGCGTGGCGGCCCACAGGGTCGTGCCGGAACCCGCGAACGGGTCGAGCACCGTGTCCCCGGCCACCGAGAACATCCGGATCAATCGCTCGGGGATCTCCGGCGGGAACGCCCCAGAGCGGCCGTCGGCGGAACGCTGGGGGATCCCCCGGATGTCCCCCCACACCTGCGAGAACCAGCGGTCCCGTTCCGCCTTGGTGAACCGGCTATCGTAGCGTCCCGGATCTCCCCGGGGGAAGCGGCGGTTGCGCCCGCGTCGGAACAGCAGGATGAACTCGCAGTCGAGGGTCACGTACGCGTTCGGGGGCAGGAAACCCGATCCGAGGAAGGCGTTCGGCCGGTTCGTCGGTTTCTTCCAGAGAACGTACGGGAGCGCTCGGAACCCCGCCGCCCGGCACGCGAGGGTCGCCTGCGCGTGATTCGGCCAGAGTTGGAACTCTCCGTCGGAGGAGCGAAGGGCGTCTCCGATGTTCAGGGCGAAGATACCCCCCTCGATCAGGACCCGGTGGCACTCCTTCCATGCCCGGCCCAGGAGCGAATGCATCGCCTCGTAGGAATGGGCCCCCTGCTCGGCGAACTGCCGGTCCCATTGGGGAATCATCGGGTACGGGGGAGAGGTGACGACCAGCGCGACGGTGCCGTCGGCGACCGATCCCAGGTGTTCGGCCGACCCCTCCACGATCTCGATGGATGGCCGGGCGAGCGTGGTCGTCGCCTCGGGGTCGCGAAGCGGTCGAGGGTTAATAGTCTGGGCCGCTCGACCGCCGCATGCGGCTCGACCGGCCGGTCCTGCAGGTCGCGCTCGACTTTGAGAACCTCTCCCGGGCCCTGCCCGCCGCCCGGGAGGCGGTCGAGGGCGGGGCCGACTGGGTCGAGGCCGGGACCCCGCTCATCAAGAGCGAGGGACTGGACGCGGTCCGACAGCTGAAGAAGGCGTTCCCGGGCCACCGGATCGTCGCCGACATGAAGGTGATGGACACCGGGGCGTTCGAGGTCGAGATCGCGGCCAAGGCCGGGGCCGATATCGTCACGGTCCTGGGGACGGCGGACGACGACACGATCGCCGACGCGGTCCGAGGCGGCGAGAAGTACGGCGCGGAGGTCGTCGTCGACCTGCTGAACGTCGCGGACCCGTTGGCCCGAGCGAAGCGGGTCGCCGAGCTCGGGGCGGCCGCGGTCTATTGGCACATCGGGATCGACATGCAGATGGCGGGGAAGACCCCGTTCGAGGTCCTCGCCCACCTGGCCCAAGGTTCTCCCATCCCCATCGGGGTCGCGGGGGGTCTCAACAGCGAGAGCGTCGCGGCCGCGGCCCGGGCGGGCGCGCGGATCCTGATCGTCGGGGGCGCCATCACCAAGAGCGCCCAGATCACCGAGGCGACGCGACGGATCCGCTCGGCGATCGACTCCGAGAAGGAGGTCGCCACGGAACTGTTCCGGCGCTACTCGGGAGCGGACGTCCGGGCCGCTTTCCTCAAGGTCTCCACTCCGAACCTCTCGGACGCGATGCAGCGTCAGGGCGCACTCCACGGCCTCGCCCCCCACCTGAAGGACCCGAGCGTCCGGATCGCCGGACCGGCCGTGACCGTGGTCACCCGGGACGGGGACTGGGCGAAACCGGTGGAGGCCATCGACCGGGCGGGGCCCGGCGACGTCCTCGTGGTGGACGCCGGGAGCGGGCAGACCGCGGTCTGGGGCGAGCTCGCCAGCTGGAGCGCCCACGGCCGCAAGCTCTGCGGGGTCGTGATCGACGGGGCCGCGCGGGATATCGACGCGATCCTGGAGCTGGGTTTCCCGGTGTTCAGCCGCTATGTCTCGCCCAACGCCGGCGAGCCGAAGGGGCTCGGGGAGATCGGGGTGGATGTGGTCGTGGGAGGCCAGAGGGTCCGACCCGGTGACTGGATCGTCGGGGACCTCAGCGGGCTCGTCGTCGTGCCCCGGGAGCGGGCCTCGGAGATCGCGAACCGAGCGCTCGATGTCCTCGAGCACGAGAATCGCGTCCGCGAAGAGATCCAGCGAGGGTCCACCCTGTCGGCCGTTCAGAAGCTCGAGCGGTGGGAACGGGTCGGCTGACCGGCTTAGCCCGTCGTCGAGGCCTCGCCCTCGTCGGCGGAGCATCCCGCGCGATCGGAAAGGACCCCCACCTTTCCCCCCCCTCGGGAAACCCCTATAGGTCCGCGGTCCCAACGGAGACTTGCGCTCCCGTAGTCTAGTCCGGTCAAGGATATCGGGCCTTCGACCCGACAACGTGGGTTCGAATCCCGCCGGGAGCACTCCTACTCCCAGGCGACCCGACCAACCCCGAGAAGAGTCCGTGCTCATTGAAGGGATCCTACGGGCGGTCAACGGCGTCGTCTTGGTAGTCGTCTCAGTGCAGCACTTCCGGGCGACCAAGGAGTAACTGAGCCACCGAACGGTCAAGCCGTAACCGAGGGAGGTCGGGTCCGCGAGTTCTCGGGGGTAGGTCATCGACCAATATCTCGTCGATGTTCTGGCCTTCCGGAGGGGTTCCTCCAGGCCGTTCGATGACAACGAATAAGCCCCGGGGCTCTCTCGCGCTCTCCACTCCGGTTGGAAGGTCAGAGACCCAACCGGGGGCGATGACTGGGTAGGTCCCGTGGCGTCCTCCCGTACTCGGAATCGTCGCGCATCTCGCTGGTGGCGGACGCTCGCCTCCTGGCCGGGACGGAACTCCCGACGCCCGAGCAGGGTGCGCGTCGAGGCCGGCCGGCTGGCCCAGGTCCTCCTGGGACTGTTCTCGATCGGGTTCGCCATCGTCGTCCTCGCTGGCCCGCAGCTCTCCCTGACGGGTCTGCTGTACCTCCTCGGGGAAGCCGTAGCGGTACTCTCCGCCCAAACGGTCCTCGCCGGGGGCCGGCTCCTCACGAAGGCCGGGGAACGATCCTGGTGGAGATTGATCCGATCGTGGGGGATTGTGGGAGTGGGGGTGATCGCCGTCGCGTTGAGCGTCTTTGCGATCCTCGACCCCACGCTCGAAGCCACGGCCGTCGTGTTTGTCCTGGCCCTGGCGGTGATCTCCCAGGGCTTGGGAAGGGCCATGCAATCCACGGGTGTGACCCTCCCTCGGTGGCTGCGCGGGTCGACCCTCGCCACCGGGGTCTTCAGTGTCGTGCTCGTCGTCGCCTCGGTCGCGTTCTACGGGTTCGCGCTCACGAGCTTCGCAATCCTCGTGGGCGTCATCCTGCTCATCAGCGGGATCGAGACGGTCGTCGCGGGGGTACATCCGACCGACCCGCGCCAGTTCGTGCTCCTCAAGCTGATCCTCTTCTCCTCGTTCTACGGCCTCGTCCTGATCAACTGGATCGACCTGCCGGACAACAAGGTCGTCCCGGCGTATGGGCTCTGGTTGATCCTGACGTACATGGCGCCGTTTGGGGTGTTGATCGTCTTCCAGGGGCTGGAGGCGTGGCCGCTCGCCACCAGTCTCGGCCTGCTGGTCTCGCTGAACAACGACCTGGGCTACTTCTTCATCGGGAATCTGATCTTCGGGACCCACGTCCCCCTGGCCCCATGGATCGCCGGGCAATTGGGCTTCGAAGGTTCACAAGTCGTGACGGTCTTCGACGGCGGGTTCTTCACCCTCAACGTGACGTCATGGATGATGGGCCTGTCCATCTACGCCAGGGTCGCCGTAGTCGCCGCCATCCTCTACCACTGGTGGCGACACCCGGGTGAGATCGTGGCGCGGGCGGCTCTCCCCCTGGAGGGCTCTGTGGCGGTGGTCGGAGAAGAGGGGTGACGCCATCGGGTACAGACGTCAGGCGGGGAGAGTCCGGGTCGCTTCGAATGGTAGCGAATGGGTTCGCTCCCCTAAGAAATGGGTCTACATCCCGCCGGGAGCATTGACCGAACCCGCAGGAAACTCACGGCGACCGTCCCCGACCGTGCGTCCATCTCCCGCGTCCGGCGGCGTCGATGGGCTCAAATATCCAGTTTACGTTTAAACGCACATGGTCGTTCGGACGATCACCGTGACGGACGAAGCCTATCGCCGACTTCGGGCCCACAAGGGAGACGCCGAGAGCTTCTCGGATGTGGTCCTCCGACTGACCCGACGGAAGCCCCTTTCCGATTTCGCCGGTGTCCTGAGCCACGAAACGGCTTCCGCGCTGAGAGCTGCCGTGGTCGAGGATCGAGCGGAACGTCGACGACTGGACCGGTAGGATGCTGCTCGACGCGAGCTTCCTGATCGATCTGATGGAAGGCCAGCCCGAGGCCGTCGCGCTGGCGGCCGCGATCGATTCGGAAGGTGCTCGGCTTCGACTGCCCACCCCGGTACTCTTTGAGCTGTGGGTGGGCGCGTCACGGGTCGGGGGACGGACAAGCGACCGCGAACAGCTCGAACTTCTCGAGACCTCCTATGAGGCCGTGGAGCTCGCTGCCGCCGATGCCCGGTCGGCCGGGACCCTCCAGGCGACCCTCCGTCGAGCGGGACGCGCGCTCGGGACGGTGGACGCCCAGCTCGCGGGAATGGCCCTCGCTCGTTCGGAGGAGCTGGTCACCGGCGACGAACTCATCATGGGCATCGGACACGGCGTTCCCGTCCGCGCATATCGGAGGAAGAAGTCGGGCGGAACCTGATCCTTGGCGGGGGGCCCCCCGGGAGCGATCTCCCTCTCCGCGCGCCGCCCGCATAGGGTCCGAAGTGCCGCCGCCGAGCGGGTCGTTGGGTTCGCATCCATCAGAAATGGGTAGGCCTCCCGCCGGGAGCATCCCCCTCGATTTGTCCTGACGAGATCCACTGGTCCGAACGGTGGCCAGAGATCGCGGTTTACGGGGGCGGGGAGCGGCGAGGCTGGGAACCTTCGAATCCGGAATCCGGGAGGGCGATCAATCGGATGCGGGCTGCCGAGCCCCCACGGGCAGGGACGACGCGCGGGTGGCGCCGACTACTCCTTCCTGAAGACCTCGGCCTCGGCGAGCCGAAACGCGGTGAGCCGCTGGTTCTCGTCCCGTTCCACGAATGGGTAGAACGACCTGGGGTCCTTACCTCCGGCTTCGAGTCTCTGCTGCAGGACCTTCAACTGGGCCATGTAGCCGTCGAATGCTTCAACGAATTCGGCAAGCTTCTTCTGTCGATCCATCGGCATACGGGCCGCTACGATTCGAGCGGCATGAATCTTTCCTCGCCCTCGTAATGGCTGAAGTGGCTGGACCTGGCTCTTCCATCCGAACAGGTCGGGGAGGAGGACGTGCCGGAGGTACCTAGGAAGACCTTTGGCTCGTAAGGGACACGGTGCGCGACACTTCACCTACGTGCCGTCTCTCCTATGGCGGCACACGGAATCGGTGGTCCCGCGACCCCCGAGTGGGGGAATATGACCTGTTCCAAAGTGCCCGCCGGAGCGTCTCACCGTCCAAGGGGCGGTGCCAATCGATCGGTTCTTCCGACCCGGACCGGATCCCGCGGATCAGTCGTGGACGCCGACCAACTCGCCCCCGCGAAGGATCGGAGTGCCATCGATCGCCAGGTCGGCCTTGCGGATCGGGGAGTATGCCACGAATCGGGAGCCGCGGTTGTGACCCCCCATCTCGGAATTCCGTCCGATGGTCAGGGAGACCACGCCGCGTTCCTGGTCGAAGAGGAGGGGGATGGAGGTCGTCGATGGATTCAGCCCGATCGAGATCAGCCCCGGGCGCTCCTTCCCCTGGGCCGCGGCCCGGTACGCCTTACGAAACTCCGCCTCGCCCCGCTCGAACGAGTAGTCGGTAAGCTTTCCGTTCCGGAAACTCCACCGGCCGCCGCTGAGCGGGATCTGATTCGGGGCCTCCGAAGAGAACGCCACCCCGCCGGGCCCATCGCTGATGAAGGTCCCGTCGGCAAACCGTTCGTCGACCGTGACCACCGCGGCGCCGCTAGGGACCACCTGCACCACGTTGCCCGCCCGGACATCGTCGTCATCGAGGACGCCGTCGTCGACCCTCGGGGGTCGGCCCGCCAGCCTGAGCGTGAGATCAGTACCGTTCTTGTGGGTGATACGGATCGACTTGCCGGTTCGGAGCCACTTCGCCAGGTACCGCCCATCCCGTCGCATCGGACGGGGGTCGACGGTCGCTCCCTCGATGAGCTCGGAGCGCCAGCTCGAGAGATCCACTCCGTACCGATGGGCCCAGACCTCGCTGGTACGACCGAGGTCCCAGCGGATCGACCGGATCCCCGAGCGCTGGACCAGGCGGAACCACTCGTGGTCGTTGGCCATGATCCGGCTGCGGACCGAAGCGGGAAGTGCCTCCTCTCGCGTCGTGTCGTACGGCCCCCAGAGGTAGACGTGAGCGTCGCTTGCCTTCAGCGTCGCCCACTCGTGGGCGCCGACCTGCCCCAGGTGGGCGGCGGGCGCCTCGGAGACGCTCTTCCAGTAGGTGGCTTCGTCCTCCACCACAAGCAGGGGACGCGCCCCCAGAATGCGCGCCTCCAGTACGAGGCTATCGGCCCAGGCTTGGGTTCCACTCCAGGTCTCCACCAACAACTTCTCGCCGCGCCGCAGGAGGAGGGAGTTCCGTAGGACGTTTCGGGCGAACGCCCGACGGGTAGACTCCGGGTAGTCGCCCAGCACGGCACCTCCCATGGTTCATCAGAGTATTTAACCCGAAGGATATTTAGGACTCTAATCCATCCACCCCACCGAGGACGGCCTTGCGGGCAAGGAAAGTGGTCAATAGGGTCTACCAAGGCCGGACATATTATCGGTGGCTGCTCTCGATCGCCCCGAAGGACGTCCAGCGGCTCGGCTGGGTGGACGGTCAGGCATTGAAGAGCTACGTGCGGGGCTCGACGCTGACCATCGAACCGGGCGTCGCCGGTGGACCGGTCCGAAGGGCCACTCGGTCCTCCGATCTCGAGGGGAGCGTCCGCCGCCGATCTCTCGGTCCCCGGCAGGACCCGGCCGCTCCCTCCCGGATCCGCGAATAGTAGCGGCCCAACGCTGGAGGACCCGCGAGCGGCCCCCTGAGCGACGTGGGAGGGTTAGCAGTACGGCGAGGAGAACGCAACCGGCGTGTTCCGTCACCGATGTCGAAGTTAGTACTCTAATTGTTTCGCATTTGTTATTTTTAGGCACCTAAACATGAGTTCGGTTAAGTAGGGGTCCTCCATTCGTAGGCTCGAAGTGAGCCATCATGCAGCTGGAAGGAAAGAGTGCGGTCGTCTACGGCGCGAGCAACCCGAACGGCGCCCTCGTCGCCCGTGCGTTCGCGAGGGAGGGGGCAACGGTCTACCTGGGCGGCCGAGCGATCAACCCGCTTCAGCTGGTCGCCACCGAGATACTGGACGCCGGCGGCTCGGCGGAGGTCGCACGAGTTGATCCGCTCGACCAGGCGTCCGTCTCCGAGCACCTGCACCAGATCGTCATCAAGCACGGAACGGTCGACCTCAGCTTCAACCTGGCATACCTGGGGATCGACGGCGCCACTCGTCTGTGCAACCTGACCGACGAGCAATTCCTCGCCGCGTCGTTCACTCGGGTGCGGTCGAACTTCGTGACCATGGCGGCCGCGGCCAGCGAGATGGCCTACCAAGGCCGGGGGGTCATCCTGGCCAGCGCCGCGCCGGAGCGGGGTTCGCTGGAGGGCAAGACGGCCGGGCAGCTCATCGGGAGCGCGGCCGTCGAAGCGCTTTGCCAGCAACTGTCGTTGGACGTCGGCTCCTACGGGGTCCAAGTCGCCTATCTCGCGAAGGCGCCGGGGTCAGAGGAAGAAGCGCTGGAGCAGATCGCCCGTACTCTCTCGACCTTGCCCGCGACCGCTGCCTCAACCTCCGAGATCGCTCTGAGAGGGCGCCTTTCGAACCACGCCTCCGGGGCCAGGGTACCCGCGGGCGTCGCGACCGGCTGATTCCGGCGCTGCTGGGCGACCTCCAGGGTGCCCAGCCCCCCCATCGGTCGCCTGGGCACCCGAGTCCCACGGGCCGATCCAGATCCCCAACCCGACAGGGACGCCGGAGGAATCGAGACGACGAGGGTCCCCCTGGCCCGGATCCGAGTCCTCCGGTGGCCACCGTGGACACATTGGAGCGGTCTCCGAGCCGGACGAATCCTCCGGTCGAGCCCGTCGAACACGCCTGGCCCCGAACCGCGGGGACACGGACTCCACCGAGTAACGGAGTTCTCGCAGAGTATCGCCGCCGGCGGTCTAAATACCGTATTCCCGTCCCAGCGGTCGTCGATGAGCGCGGCGTTCACCCCAAGCAAGCCCATGCTGATTCCCCGGCGGTTCGGACGATTACGGCCGCTGTTCCTCCCCGTGGTCTTCGGCCTGATCCTCCTGATGCTATGCCCGTCCGTCCCCGGGCCACTTCACGCCGTCCCGGGCAAGGCTTCGACGGTGGGTAGCGCCTCTCACGTCACAGGGTCGGACTTAGTGACCGAGGCCAGAAACTCGCTCCATACCCCACTGGCCCACGCGGGCCCCGCCCGGCCCCCGGGCAATGGGTCGACCGCTCCCTCCTGGTATCCTGCGGCCGGGTTCGGTTCTTCGACCTCGAACCCGGCCCCTCGACGCGATATGCAGATGACCTACGATGCCGCCGACGGCTACGTCCTCATGTTCGGCGGTGCCGGCGCGGTCCTCTACAACGAGACCTGGGTGTTCCAGAACGACTCCTGGCGTGAAATCTTCCCTGCCGTCTCCCCCCTACCGACCGGAGGGGGAGAGATGGTCTACGATGCCCACGACGGATACGTAGTGCTATTCGGCGGTCAGGTGAATGGCGCGGTGGTGTCCAACCAGACCTGGGAGTTCCTCGGAGGGAACTGGACGCAATTGTTCCCTTCGGTCTCTCCCCCGGCTCGCCAACTCGCCGGGCTCACGTACGACGCGGTGGACGGGTTCGTCCTGCTGTTCGGCGGGAACGACAACGAGAACATCTCCTACTCCGACACCTGGTCGTTCGCGGGCGGGAGCTGGACCAACCGGACGTCCTCCGTCGGGACCGGACCCTCGCCGCGGTCCACTTCGATGACCTACGACGCCACGGATGGGTACGTGCTCCTGTTCGGAGGGGCGCCTACGGTGGGTGCCGCGTTCGGCGACACGTGGAAGTTCGATCGGGGGAACTGGTCGGTGGTAAATCCAACCTCTTCCCCATATGCCCGTTGGCCTGCCCCCATGGCGTATGATGCGGCCGACGGCTACGTCCTGCTGTTCGGGAGCATCGGCGTCCAGGGGGCCAACGGATACCAGAACGACACCTGGGAGTATCGGGGCGGGGCCTGGAGCGAAGTGTTCGGTGCCTACACGCCGAGCGGACGCTGGGTGAGCGCGATGACCTATGACCCGGCAATCCGCGCGGTCGTCCTATACGGGGGATATCTTCAACCGAACGACCTGGGGGACACCTGGACCTTTTCCGCGGGGAACTGGACCGCATGGGAGCCGGCCGCGGGAGCGACCCCCCCGGCCCGGTCGGATCCTGCCATGGCCTTCGACGCGGCCGACGGATACGTCCTGCTGTTCGGGGGGCAGGGCGCCTCCGGCCTCCTCAACGACACCTGGAGCTACGCGGGCGGGACCTGGACCCCTCTCTCCCTGGGCCATTCGCCCACGCCCCGCAGTGGCTCGGCCATGGTCTACGACTCGACCGACCACTACCTCCTCCTGTTCGGAGGGTCGGGCGCTTCCGGCCCACTCAACGATAGCTGGCGCTTCTCGAATGGCAGCTGGCAGGTTATCCCACCGGCGGGGGGGGTCTCCCCGCCGGCGCGGGCGAACGCCTCGATCGCCGACGACGCGCGCGACGGGTACGTGGTCCTGTACGGCGGGCTCGCCGGGGGGGACCTACCGGATACCTGGAGCTATGCCGCCGGCGCCTGGCACCGACTCACGCCGAGCTCCGCACCCTCCGCCCGGAGCGGTGCGGCGATGGCGTACGATCCCGTGACGGGGCGCGTGATCCTCTTCGGGGGGATGATGTCGACCAGCACGAGTCCCCCCAATTTCTCGCAGTTCTCTGAAACCTGGGCCTTCACCAACGGTCATTGGAGCCTGCTCAACGTCAGCGGAGCGCCGAGCCCGCGCGATGGAGCCGGTCTGGCCTACCTACCGACCGCGAGGGCGCTGATCCTGTACGGCGGCAATATCGGGCCCCCCGGCAGCCCCGGCACGGACACGTGGGCGTTCAACGGTACCAATTGGACGAACCTGTTCCCGTCGGTCGACCCCGGCCCGGCCAGCTACTTCGGCTTCGGGTGGGAGGCGACTTCCGGCGCCATCGCCCTCTTCGGCTCGTCGGTCCCGGGGGCCGGGCTGCCGATCACCTGGCAGTTCAGCTACGGCACGTCGAACAACTCCTCGGGGTACCCCGCGGCGCCGCTCCGGGTCACGACGAGCGTGCTGCGGGCCTCGGGAGGTCCTCCGGAGTTGGTCGTCCTCACCGCCGTGATCACGGGGGGAACCCTCCCTTACACACTGCAATGGATCTTTGGGGACGGCACCCAAGGTTCTGCGCGCCCGGATGCGGCGGTCTCCCATACCTACCCCGGAGCCGGCCGCTTCACGGCCGTCTTGATCGTACAGGACGGGTCTGGACAGCGAGCGCAGACCTCGACACCCATCCAGGTGGCTCCCCCAGCTGGCCCGGGGTCTCCCAACGGTCCCCTGGGCGGAGAGGTCGCCGGGCTCCTCGCAGTGCTGGGGGCAGCGCTCGTGGGCGGAGCCGTCGCCACCACCTACCTGTACCACCGGTACCGGCTTCGCGAACTCGAGCGTCGGGAAGGGGAAACGCTCGTTCGGGAACTCCGGAAATCTCAGGAGGGGGCTCCCGGGCCGCCCTGACCCCCCGATGGCCTGCGCCCCGCCGCTTCGACCTCCCCCCGCCCGCTCGGGCCGTTGGCCCGGAGGGATTCTACTCGCCGTGATCATCGTCTTCCTCTCCCCGCCCGGCGGACCGACCCCCACCGTGGGGTCTGCCACGCCGGGAGGCAATGGATCGACCGCGACCTCCTGCGAGACCGGGCTGGTGGTGATCTCCGTACCCACCCAAGGGCCGGCCCCGTTGCTCGTGCAGTTCTCGGCGATCGTGAACTCGCCCGCCCACACCGGGTTCTCGTGGTCGTTCGGGGATGGGGCGATGGTCGTCGGAACCAACGGGTCCGAACATTCCCTCGTCCACCTCTACCAGTCGGCTGGCAACTACCTGGCGAACGTGACGGCCGCCGGCCCCAACGGGACCCTGAGCTGCTCGATCGGCATCGTCGTGACGCGCGGCGGTCTTGAGGCCCACATCTTCGAGTCTCCTCATTCGGGCACAGTCCCCTTCACGGCTCACTTTGTGGGGTCGGCCTCGAACGGCACCGACACGTACCACGAGTTCCTATGGGATTTCGGCGACGGTGGGCAGGGGTCCGGGGTCTCCCTCAACTACACGTTCCGGACCTCGGGGAACTACACGGTTTCATTGAGGGTCGACGATAGCTCCGGGGCCTCGGCCATCGCCACGGTCCGCATCCTGGCCCTCCCCAATCCCTCCCGGTCGCCCTCGCTGGGCGATCCGAACGCAGGGGGCTTGGGCGGGCTCAACGGCCCGTTACTGTGGGAGGGGGTGACGGTCAGTGCCGCGGTGATCGTGGGCGTGGGACTCTTCGCGCTCGCACTCGCACGACGAGGAGCCGCTCGGTCACTCGCCCCCGGGCTCGAGAGGGTGGGGCCGTCGGCCGATGCCCGCAATCGGGTCGAGACGGCCCCGCTTGCGCCTACCCCGCCCATCGAGATCCCCGGGGCCGCGGAGACTGTGGAAGTAACGGCTCCCCCGGCTCGCACTGCAGGTTCTGTCCCACCTCGCGCCGCGGTGGGAGGTGGGACCGGTGTATCCGTCGAGTCCGTACGGCTCTCCCAACGGATCATTCGGCATCTCGGACGGTCCGGGATACTGGCTCAAGAGGGGACGGTGGGCCGTGAGTTCACGCAACGAGGGATGGCCGAGGCCCTCGGGGTCCGGCAGGGACCTCTGTCGAACGTCCTTCGACGGCTGGTAGCAGCCGGTGTCGTCACCGAAGAGTTGCGCCACGTCCGAGGCGCACCTCGCCGCGTCAAGGCCTACCGACTGAGTGCCGAGGGCAGGGCCCTCGCCCTCGAGATCCGTGCCGGGGAATCGGAACGATTGGGGCGAACGCTCCAACCGTCTGAACCTACGCGGATCCCCCGCTGAGAACCATCCCGAGTCCGGCGACGGCCCAGACCATGGGTGACTCCCGATCACCGGGCCGCGGATCCGATCTGGTCTCGATATCTCGAGGCCCGGCGAGGGGCCGGTTTTTCCCATCCACTATCGGGCGGGGGCGAGAATCGACGAGGCTCGTCGAGGGGAGGATCATCGATAGGATCGAGCTCCACAGGATCCGCCCCAGCCTGGCCCGGGAGGTCACCGCCCGATGGGCACAGGGCCGGGAATCATCCGCCGACGAGCGCCGCCCTTCGGCGCGAGATCACCAGGGCGGGGCTCCTCAATTGTCGCTGACCGAAACCGACCCGGTGCCGATGCTCTTGAAGAACGCGTGCGCTCCGTGGTACGTGCCGATGATCTGGAAGTTCCCGACGGTGTTGTCGAAGGCAGTGAACCGCACCGTGCAGCTCCCCGAGACGAGGGTGCAGACGCCGTGGTTGGAGAACTTCCCGATCGCCCCGGCGCCTGAGTAGGTCGAGAACGTCACCGTCCCCGTCGGCGCGGTCGAGCGGTTCGCCAGATCCGTGACGTTCGCGGTACAGTGGGTCGAGCCCCCGGCTCCGAACGTCTGCGGGCTGCACGAGACCGCCACCCGCGTGCCGTCGTAGTTCGTGACGCGGAGCGAGATCGTCCCGGAGACCAGTTTGTAGGTGTATCCGCAACCGGTGCGGCTGCAATGCTGGGTGGCGTTCACGTACACGTCCGTGGAACCGAGGACCACCTTGCCGGTGTTCGCATCGATCCCGAACGCGGTGCCTTGCACGTGATCGATCGTGCCCGAGCGGTTGACCACCATCGCCGAGTAGGTCCCGATCGTGGCGTTCGTCTCCCCGGGGAGTCTAAACCCGATCGAGCCGAACACGCTCGTGACGGCGTATCCGCTACCCGCCGTTCCGTTGAGCACGAAGTAGCACGACGTGAGCTGGCTGCAGGAGGTCGCTGTCCCGGTGACGGAGGCCGAGCCGGCGGCGGTGGGAACGACCGCGAGGAGGAGCAGCACGACGGAGGGCACGAGGAGCGTACCGAGGAGCTTCACGGGACCCCACTGGGGCCCGTTGCCGATAAACCCATCGAGGCGACCAGGAGGCGGTCTCCCCGGGCGGAGGAACGCTCCTGCATCGGGGTGCGGGTTCCTAGGCGTTCGGTGAGGTATCGCTCGGGCGGGGACCCGCAGTCGTAAGAAGTGTGGGGGGAGAAAGGATTCCCGTTATCCTTCGTGGTGCGGACCTGGTCGATCGGGTCTACAAGGCAGAGATTCCCGCACTGAGAGCGGCCCTTGAGAAGTTGAGAAAGGAGTTCTCGGGGCTCGGTCCGAAAACGGACTGGACCGAGCTGCGGATCGATCCGGTGCTCGCGCATGCGAGGTCCCTGGAACGGTTGCTGAACGCGCGCGAGCACGCTCGGGAGGTTGCGCGGCTGAGACGGAGCGTGGTGCTGTTTCACGCCGACCTGGTGTATCTCCGTGAAAACGTGCGGGGCCCGAAGCGGATCCTCGAACTGGAGAGGAACGCTTCGTCGAGGCGGGAAAGGAAGCGGCCGGACTGAGCCTCCCCCACGAGACATCGGACCGGGGATCGACGGGAGGCCGCCACGACCGGAGCCGTGGCCCTCTCGTGCGGCGGGGACCCCTACTCCGCCTCGCCAGACTTGCGCCAACCTCAGTCGGCGGACCGCCGGTCGGACCCGCGCTCGCCGCGCCCTCGGGCCCCCTCCCCGTGCGAGGCCCCGTGGGTTCGGTCCCCATCGTGGCCTCCGAGGCCGCACCCGCCGAAGTAGTCGGCAATGAACAGCAACCCCTTCGGGCTGACGAAGTGGTTTCCCAACGGGGTGATGTTCCCGGTGAGAAGGTTCAGCGTCCCGACGAGCGGGTTGCCGTTGTCGCTGGGCTCGCCGACGAACACCGTCCCCGCGGGCCAGCCTGTCGTGTTGAGGGCCAGGAGGGTGTTGGCCTTCGCGTCGACCACGTAAAGCGTCCCCGCGCTGCAGGTGGCGACCGCCATGCCGTCGAGCGGAGGGATGTTTCCGGACCGGTTGTCGAGGACCGGGAGGACGTGGAGCAAGGGGTGGTTGCCGAGGTGGGAGGCGAAGACGATCTGTCCATCGGCCTGACCGATCGTCGCGAGTTCTCCTGCGAACCGGGGGCTGGAGGCGGGCATGATGAAGTTCGTGTCGGGGTCGGTCAAGGCGAGCGACACCGTCGAGTGGGTGAGGACGTTGAGCGCCGAGCTGTCGTCGAAGAACACCGGCGTCAGCTGCGCGACCAGGGTCGAACGGTGGAGGGTGACCAGGTAGTCCGTCGCCTGGGTCGTGTCGTTCGGGTTCGAATGGGCGACATAGATCACCCCGGCGCGGACCGCGATGCTGTCGGTACCGCCGTTGCCGGAGACGGCTGGGTCGGGACTGTACGTGTAGGTCGCGACCCCCCCGGTCGCCGGGTCGATGAGGAGCAGCCCGGAGTGGTCGTCCTCGTTGACGGTGGCGATCAATGTACCCATCCACCGGTCCGCGCTCAGCCCGTCGACCTTTCCCGTAACGTTCAGGGTGCGCACGATCGCCCCGCTGATCCGGTCGTACCCGACCACGGTGCTGTAGGTCGGACCGCCCGGGGATCCGGGGGTGCCGTTGGGGTTGACCCCGTTCTGGTAGGCGGTATAGATTACGTCTCGGCCGTGGTCGAGCCCCCGGAGGGCAAGGTGGGTGATGTCGTCCGGTCCCTTGGCCCAAGCGGGGGGTCCCGAGACGAACGTCGACTGCGGAAGCGTCGCGGGAGGTGCCCCGTGCCCCCCGGCATGTCCCACGAGCTGGCCTAAGGCGTTCGGAGCGGCGGGCGCGGCGGGCGCCGCGAGGAACCCCCCCGTCGAGGCGATTATGGCGATGGATAACGCCGTGTACCCGAGGACCCGCGAGACCCGTTTGCCGAGCATGCCTTCGGATTCTCGGGGGTCCCTGAATAGTCTGCCCCGGTAGATTCCGGAGCCCACCGAAGAGTCCGGGGGCGCACGGGGTTTTCCGAAGGGCCGTTGGCCATCGGCGTCGCGGTCCCGTAGTCCCTGTCACCGGGAGGGGTCGTCGGGGCTGACGCGACGGCTACCGGGACGCGGTCCAGACCATGGCGCCCAGACCGGTCGCTTCGCACAGCCCGATCCCAAACAGGAACGGGACGAACGAATCCGGAATGATGGGCATCGCCGAAAGGTCCGAGAACACCGTGAGGGCGCTCTGGGCGATGAACGCCCCGGCGAACACGAGCAAGGCGAGGCCGAACGGGCTCTTCGCCTCGGTGTAGAGTCGCCGATACAGCGCGAACAGGCCGACGGCGAGCGCGATGCTGACGAGGCCAAGCAGGATGCTGGCCTCCATCAGGAGGCCCGTCATTGGACCCCTTGGGAACTTCGGCCAAGCGGCGTCCCGGCCCGCGCGGGCCGGTGACGGGGGCGTCCGGAGCAATCGATCGCCTCCCAAACTAGGTCGAAGTGCTCCGCCAGGTAGGGCGAGAGCTCGTAGGGAGGAGCATACGCACCGGGGACGGTGCGGGCG
This sequence comes from Thermoplasmata archaeon, assembly GCA_022750155.1. Classification (GTDB taxonomy): domain Archaea; phylum Thermoplasmatota; class Thermoplasmata; order Lutacidiplasmatales; family UBA184; genus Lutacidiplasma. The sequence continues at coordinate 33,493 of JAKIWG010000006.1, forward strand.
ACCACGTGGTTCTGTTCCAAGAGCCGCAGGTGGTGTCGGACGGTTCGGTAGTCCAGATCTAGGGTGGAGGAAAGCTGGTGGGCGTTCGCCGGCGATCGTCGCAACTCCTCCAGGAGCCGACGCCGGTTCGGGCCCCCGCGAGTGCCAGCGAGGAGGTACCACATCAGGGAACGGAAGGCCGGGTTCAGCATCGCCGACGACCGGGGGGTGCGAGGAGGGCGCCGCTTATGACGGGCGCCCTCCCGTTGGTTGGCCGCTTCTTAGAACGCGACCAGGCCCTCCGCCGTGGACGGCAGCCCATAGACACTGGCCGTCTTGACCAGGGCGCCGTGGGCCGCCAGGGCAAACTCGTCGATCTCCCCTGCCGCCGAGGCGTAGGCGAGCAGGTAGTTGCCATTGGAAGTGGTCACCGCGAGGTCGGTCGGACCCGACCCCGTGGTCCCGCCGACCGACGCCTGGAGGATGAGGGTGCCATTCAGGCTCACCTGGTAGGTCGAAATGGACGCGTTGTGCGCATTGGACGTGTAGGCGAACCTCCCTCCCTCGGCGATGGCGACCCAGCACGCGGCCGACTGGTGGTCCGGGACGGTCCCGCTGATCACCGAGACGCCTGCGGTCCCGGAGACGGCGTATGAGGAGAGGGCGCCGGGGCCCGCGTCGCTCACCACGAGGTGGCCGTTCGGGGTGAACGCGAACCCGTACGGAGTGCTGCCGTTCGAGGGGGTCGTCGTCGGTCCCGTGGCGTAGCCCCGCGAACCGACTGCGTACGTGTCGAGGAGGCTCGTCGCTTTCTCGGTCACAACGAGCGCCTGCCCCCCCGGACTGAACGAGACCTGGGCGGCCCCGGTCGCGTTCGGCGAGCTCAGCGGCCGGTGGGAGCCGGGGAGAGCCGCAAGATGGCCCGACGACGACAGCCAGAAGCCTGCGATATCTCCGGCCACCGTGGCGTTCCCGACATTGAGGACATAGACCAACGAACCGTGGATGGCCAGACTGACAGGGCGTACCCCGCCCGATGCCGCCCGGTCCATGAACGTGAGCAGGGGGCCCGAGCTGGTTGGGGCGTGGACTCGGAACACGGAGATCTGATTGCTGCCGTCGTCGACGACCAAGAGCCAGCGGTCATTGGCGGTGAGGGCCAGGGCGCCCTGATCTGCGAGACTCGAACCCGAACCGGCACCGTGTGTGGCGAACGTCCCGGCCCTGATTAGCGCGCCGGCGTGCCCGATCCGGTATGCAACGACGGAGTTGCCGCTCGCGTTGTTCGTCATCGTGAACACCGCACTGCCCCAGGCGGTCCCGGAGGAGGCGGGGGCCGGACCCACCAAGGGCGGCGAGCGGGCGAGCGCGACGGTGGGCACGATCAGCAGGAACAGCGCGGACAAGGTCAACCAGACATGGACACTCGGGGGTTTCATGGCGAGCGAGGCACGCGATGCTCCCGTCATACCCCTACGTCAGAACCGCTCCCCAATCGGACCAAACTGCCACCAGTTCCCGGCCAGAGGCCGGCCCCAACTCTACCCTGGAAATGCGCCCCCGAGGTTCGGGCCGACGATTGGTCGGGCCCGGTAGCAGGGGGCGATTTGAGCGAATCGAATCTTCCGAGGCGGGGGTCGACCAGAATCCCGCGGCCGAAATGGGCATCACGCTCCGCGCGACGCCAAGGATTCCATGAGGCAAACAAGGGAGAGGACGGACCGCTCACGGTGCGTCGTATCGGAACGCTTCCCCCGGCCAGCGTTGTGCCTAACTCCCAGAGCCACGGCGCCGGTTACCAAGATCTCATCGCGAGGCGCGTCGAGTACTGGAGCGGGATTAGTATGCGGCGCCCACGGCCCGGGCCAGGAACCGGTTCAAGGGGTCGAGGCTCTTGCATTGGGCGACGAACCGGTCCTCGAACCCCGGCGCAATGACTTCGGAGTCCTTCATGGGAAGTCCCGAGGTGAAACCCTTGCGCTTGAGGTCGCTCACGAATGGGTGATCGGGGTCGAATCCCGGGGGCGGGCGTTTTAGCGATTCCCCCTCGACCTCGGGAACCGACGCACGGACTTTACGCCACTCCGGGGTCCGGTCCACGATGGAGTGCCGGATCTGGTCGAGCATCGCCTTCTCGGGCTGCCACATTCCGGCGTATACCCAGGATTCCGACGGCGCGAGGTGAAGGAAGAAACCGGGGAGGTGTTCGGCCCCCTCGCGAGTCGCTTCGTGCATGAAATGGATCCCGACCGAAGTCCGATAGGGACTCTTGTCCTTCGAAAACCGAGTGTCCCTGTAGATCCGCATGATCGAGCCCCCCACGGGCCGCGGGTCGGCGAGGAGGTGCCGGCTCACCTTGCCGAGCTTTGGGCCGACGCTCCGGACGAACGCGAGCGATGGCGCTTGGACCTGCTCCAGGTATCGGCTCTTGTTCGCGTTGAACCACCCGCGATCATTGTTCTTCGCAAGCTCACGCAGGAACCGGAAGAACTCCGACGAAAAGCCGCTCTTCGCTACGGGTTCAACGTCCATGGGAGCACCCCCGGGGTTCACCTGGGAGTGCGAATGGACGTTCATCGACCGTACTAATCGTCAATGTCCGGGGGAGCCGGGCGTGGGAAACATCGGGGCGAACGGCCGGGCATCGAAGAGGACGGTGATCGACTGGATCTTGTCGTCCTGTACGTGGTGCCACTCCGCGACCAGGGCGGTGCCCGCTGGGGTGCTGGTCACGAGATCGTACCACATGCAGACGTCTTTGCCATCCACGAACACGTGGCGGATGTCCACGCGCTCGACCATTCCATGCAGTCGCTTCAGTGACTCGAGGTAGGGCTCTGGACGGTCGAGAGGTACGATACCATCTCACGCCTCGCGGCGAAGACGCGATCTTCATCCTCCTCGCGTTTCTCCGATACGGAACCCTTCACGGCGCGGGGACCCAATCATCGGGAGACCTCCCCGAGGCGAGCCGACCCGGCCCTCGGGTCCGACGCGGATAAGTAGCGACCGTTTCCTCCACGCTGAGAATGGCGACGAAGTTCTGCACGCAGTGTGGAGGGGGAAACCTCCCGCAGGCGAGCTTCTGTCAGTACTGCGGAAGCGCCCTCATGGCCGGGCCGGGCGCACCGCTTGCCGGCGCCTTGTCCCCCTCGAACAATCCGCCTCCTCCTCCGCCTCCCGGGCCCTGGGGCGGGTCCTCGTACCCGGTCGGCGGGTCCGCACCCCCGAAGCGCCGGCGGTGGGGATTGATCGTCGTGGGTGCGGTAGTAGCCCTGCTTGTGATTGGGGGAATCGCGTTCCTGTTCCTACCCTCGTCGCCGGACGTTGTCGTGACCGGGATCAACTTCAGCTCGCCGGACAACGCGTGCGGGCTCAATGGGCTCGTCGACAATGGGTTCAACGCGAGCAGCGGCGACTCGATCGAACTCACCTACGATATCTCCGGAAACAATACGACCGGCAACGCCACCGCCCCCTGCACGATCCATTCCGTTTCGACCTCCACCCCGGGATTCAGCGTGACGGGGGCAGACGTCCCCTTGATGGTACCGGCAAACGCTATGCAACTGCTCTCGTTCTCGGTCAATGTGCCGGACTCGGGCTACACCGGAGTGCTCTCGCTCGTCGTCACCTGATCCCCCGTCGTCGTTCGGCTTCCCCGCGCCCGCGCTTCAAGGAACCTCGATTCGCCCCGAGGGGGTTCCATCGTGGGCCGCCTCTGAACGATCCGAAGCCCCGCCCGGTGCGGATTCGGGACCGGCGTGACCGCCGAGGCTCCCCGTGATTGGACGCGCCCATGGGGTGGTCGGCGGGGGGCTCTTCCCCGACCGCTTCCGCCCCAGGGGCCCGAAGACGAACCATGCCACCGCCACCCCGACGACCAGGCCGCCGGCCACCAGGAGAATCGACATTGTACTGATCCCTCCAGCCGAGGAGCCGCTCGTCGGGCTCTGTGCGTACACTATGGTCACCTGGACGGTCTGGCCCTGGACGTAGATCACTCCGGCCGCAACGACCGCCAGGTAGCCAGCCACTTTTCCCGCGAGGTAATTGTACGACCCATTCGGGAGGGCGGTGACGACGGAGCTCCCCAACCCTCCGAACACCGTCGAACCGAGGACGATAGACCACTGGGTCCCCACGGCGAGCCCATACTCGGTGAAGGTGACCGGGAACAGAAACGCCGTGAACAGAACCAGGATTGTGATGTTGGTCCTTTCGTCCAGATACGGGCCCGCCGCGGGCTCGGCGACGGTGTACCCGGCCACGGTAGGGATCCGGAACTGATAGGTCGCACCCGGGCCGTTCGCTTGGGGAATCACGATGGTCAAAGCGGGCGAGGTGAAGGTCTGGCCGTTGAGTACTACGGACCACGGGAAGTTGTGGAGGCCGCTCGCAGTGAACGTGAGGGTGTAGCCGAACCACAGGGTGGTCAGCGGATATCGGTCGATGTTCGAGGCGTTGATCTCAAGGGGGCTGTCCACGAGGCCGTCTGGGTTCGGCCAGACCTGGCCCGGACCCGAGTAGAGGTCGGGACCCGTGTGATTCCCCCAGTAATTCCCCCCTTCGGGGTAGCCGGCGTCCCAATGGACCACTTGCGCCGAAGGAGGATTCGACCATCCCGCATCCCCTACGAAGTTGTTGTGGTACACCCAGACTCCGCTGTTGCCATCGACCATGAAGCCTACCTGGTCGTCGTAAAACCAGTTGCCAGCCGCGGTCGTGTTGACATCGTCGACGAGCCTCAGTCCCATGGTCGAAAGCGAGCCGTTGTTGTTCAGTAGCTGGAGGTCCGTGCAGTTCGAAATGGCAAGCGCGTCCCCGACATGGGTGGCATTGTTCTGATCGATGACACTCGCAGACACGAAGGTAGCGAGGATCCCGGTCCCGTTCGCCTGCTGGGTGAATCCCCCGGGATTGTACTGAACGGTGAGGCCGGAGGAGTGATTGAGCAGCAACCCCACGTTGCCCGCGTGGTCGATGGTGTTGTTCTCGACCACTGCCGAGTTCACCCCAGAGAGGTTGACCGCCGAGTAGCCTGCGCGGGAGTCGAGGTTGAACTCGAACACCAGGTTCTGCGTTGAATCGGCCTCGATCCCCGCATGGTCCGCACCGGACACGTTGTTGTTTTCGACGGTGGCCTGGCTATCGTCAGATAGCCAGACGGCCGCGGGGAGGCCGGCCGAACCAGAGAAATCGTTGTAGGTCACCCTGAGGGTGGAACTGAGGGCGTCCTGGAACGCAACGGAATCCCCTCGCGCCGCGTTTCCCTCCACGCGGACGTTCCGGTCGCTGCACATCGATAGGGCCGACGAGGAGGTTCGGTTTCCATTCAACAATAGGTTCGACTGCACGGTGACGTTCGACGAGAACCCAACCCAGGTCGCCACCGAACGGAAAGAAGAGAGGTTGTTCGAGGCCACCACCAGGTTCGTGGTGTTCCCGACCATGACCGCGTGCTGAGCCCCGGTGAACTGACTGGACGTCAGGCTGACGTTGAGGTCGTGTTCGAGATATGCGCCGGTGGTGAATCCGGAAAAGGTCTCCGAGGTGAACGTCGCCCCCGTGGTGCCGAGGATGGCTATCCCCTCGATTCCCCCGCTGCCGGTGTTCAGCGATCCGGAGACGGTGTTCCCATTTTCGACGTGTATGGCCATCTGGCTCAGCGTCAGCGTGTTCGATCGGACGAACGAGAAGGAAACACCCTTCTCAACAATCCCGTGACCAGTCGAGGACAGTTCGTTGGCTATCAGGTTCACATGGTCTGACCGGAGCACCTCGACCCCCACCGCTGAACCGTTCGCCTGATTCCCCGTGATAGACACCACAGAGGAATCGACTATCCCTATCGCGTTCCCGCTCGAGTTGGAAAGCACATTGTTGAGGACGCTGACATTGACGTCACCGCCATAGGTGGTCCCGTTCATGCCGGAGCCTGTATTCCCCACCACGCTGAGGTTGACGGAGTCCTCGGCGTCGACGGACCACCCGGCTCCAGTGAGATGATTTCCGGTTACGACCGCCCCCTGCACCGCCTCGAGTAGGATTCCTGTGGTGGTGGATTCGACGGAGAGGTTCTCGACGACGAGCCGATCGACGTTGAACCCGATGAAGGCCGCATCCGTGCCATTGACTTGGGTCAGTGTCATTCCATTCCCGTTGAGCACGCTACCGTTCCGTTCGTCGAGTATGGACCCTGTGAACGACGCGGTCAGAGTGTAGGTATGACCCGCTACCTGAATCGGTGCGGAGGCGTTGCTCACATTGCCGTCCGGCAGAATGATCGTCCCGTAGGTCGAAGGATGAATCACGGGCTCGGAGGAAAGCGCACGGGGCCCCGGGGGGTCGGGACCTTGCGGCGATGTGACGACTCGCAGGGGCTGAAAAGGGGCTGAACCGGACGGGACTTTCGTCCAGGTGTGACCGATCCCTCCCAACGCCAGGGAGGCAAGGATGAGGGCGACCACAATCGTCGGGGGTCGCATCGACCTCGTTCTGCCGAGGCCGTGATAAGGTTAACCGGATTGTAGGAGAGCGACCCACGGAGCGCCAGGTTCCCTGTCCCGAGGAACCCTCGAACCCTTCAGCCTTCCAACGGCGGCCACCGGCGTGAAAAACGTCGGCCAATACGGCCAAACGAACCTGGGCCTGGGAATACCTGAAAGCTCGATGGAGTATGGGCGTAACTGGAATAGTACATAGTTTCAGTATGCATCGTTAAGTCATCGGAGTGGTTGTTCCGGCTCCCGGGGAGCCTCGTGGAAGGACGGAAACTGCAACTGGCCGGCGGCTCGACCTACGTGGTCTCGCTGCCCAAGAGGTGGGTCACGAACGCTGGGCTGAAGGCCGGCGACACGCTCTTCCTGGAGACCCCCGCCGACGGTGCAGTGGTGGTCCGGCATCACGTCGTAGACAAACCCGCGGTCCGCCGGAAGGTTTTCCACGAGAAGGGGGAGGAGGCACGGGAACACCTGCTCCGCAAGCTGATTGGTGCGTACGTTTCCGGGTTCGGCCTCATCGAGGTCCGCTTCCCCTCCGAGCGGGGGCCTTTCGTCCGCCGCGTGGCGAGAGAGTTCTGCCGACTCGTGATCGGCCCGGAAGTGATCGAGGAAAGCCGGGGCAGCCTGGTCATCCAGGACCTCTCCGACGCCACCGAGCTCAGCGCCGAGAAGTGCCTCCGGCGGATGCACCTCACCGTTCGAGCCATGCTGGAGGACGCCATCCTGGCTCTCAAGACGTCCACCTCGGCCCTCGCCCATGACGTCGCCCAACGCGACCAGGACGTGGACCGACTGTACTGGATGGTCGCCAAGCAGTACCACCTGACCCAGACCTCTTCCAACGCCGGGGCGGATCGGTCCGCCTACCTGGCCGGCCACAGCTATCGGTTGGTGGCGAAGCTACTGGAACGGATCGGCGATCATGCCGAGCGAATCGCCGGCACCTTCTCCATACTCACGACCGGCAAGGCGATCGATCCGAAGCTGACCAAGGACCTCGATGAAGCCACGGCGTCTGCCGTCGCGATTCTCGACAAGGCGTTCACGGCGTTGCTTCAGGGCGACGTCGACGGTGCCAACGATGCCATCGACGATCGGGCTGAACACCAACGGCTGATCGATGCCCTCTCCCACCGGGTGGCCACCCGCAAGGGCGAGGAGCTCCTCGCACTCGGCACCGTGGTGGACAGCCTCGGCCGAACCGCCAGCTATGCGGCCGACATCGCCGAGCAGGCGATCGATCTCGCGGTTCTCATGACCCCGGAAGCGGGCTGAACGGAATCCTCCGTCCTGTCGAAAGCGCCAGGGACCGGTGGGCTATCCATCGGATTCGGCCGTGGTACCGGTTGAGCCTCTGGCGGATGTCGGGGACTGGGACGTCCGGCGGAGGAAGGAGCGTCGGGCGGGCGGAGGCGTCGAGGCCGGCCCGGGAGCGGTCCCCCCAGAGGTCGGCACCATGTTTTCCTCGGTCCCCTCGCCCGAGGGACGCTCGGACTTGCGCGCGGCAAGCGCCGACCTGACGATCTCCCCGTCGACGCGATAGGCGCGGTGTTCCACCCCGTATTCGATCGACAGGTCCGCGATCTCAAGAATTCGGCGCGGATTCCCTCCCGCGGCCTCGGCGATGATCGCGACCGCTTCTTTGTCGAATGGATAGAGCGGGTCGATCTCCTCGACCACTCGCTTGCCGAGCAGCTTCTTAGCGAGGAGCAGGGCCGCCTCATCGGCGGTCATTTTCGGCACGAAGAACGTCCGGTTGATCCTCGAGGCCAGCGCAGGCCGGTTCTTGATGATCCAATCGAGGTACCCCTGATAGCAGCCGAACATCACGAGCACACCGGGCTTGATCGAGTCGAACACCTCTTGGAGAGTTTTCCCGAATGCATCGAGCTCCGGTGTCTTCGACAGGTTATGGAGGTCGTTGAGCAGGAGAACCGCCGGTGCGTTCTCATTGAGAGCCAGTCCGATGGTCTTGCCGGCCTGAATCGGGTCGTACTTCTCGTCGGAAACCTTCTGCAGCGCGGTAACCTCTCGAAACCAAGCCGGATAGCTGAACCCCTTGGGAACCCCCGCGAGCTTGGCAGCCTTCAGTATCTCGCCCGCGAGCCCCCGAAGGATCCAGTTGGTCTGAGAGGTCACGTCGAAGTAGACTGTGAACGTCTTTCTCTCGCGCGCCTCAGCGGCCGTGAGGAGGAGGCGCTCGGTCTTCCCTGTCCCGTGGGAACCGACGATGGCGACGACCACCCGATTCTCCCGCTCCCAGATCTCGTCGCGGATTGCCTGCAGGTTCTGGTCGATGTCCAGATTGACATGATACACGCCGATGTCCTGGAGGCTCTCGCTAGCCAATTCCCGAAACGGGTTGCTGGTGAGGCCGTATCGTTCGAAGGTCGAGATCGGCATGGAACGACCGTGGGTCAGAGGACCCGCCTCCGGAGGTCGATGGCCAGCCGCTTGCCATCGAACTCGTAGTAGATGTTGCGGTCGATGAACTTTCCGTCCATCCACTTCGGGATGCGCAAGTACCTCACAATCCCCTCCGGCCCCTCCTTGCTATGGAACTGGATAACGCCGTCGGCGAGGTGCATGGCGACGGCCTCGGATTGGGCCTCGAACATGCCCCGGTCCGTGGCCAATACGATCGTAGTTCGCTTCTCGTGGCAGAGCGCGCGAAGGCGGCGAACGAGGGCCGCGAAGCTAGGCCCGGGCAGTTCAAGGGTGAGGAAGGAGAACGAATCGACGGCCAATAGACCCCCATTCGCCCCGAACTCTCCCAGATTGTCGAGTGCGTCCCGCTCAAAGATCTCGAGCTTGGGTTCTCCCCACGGGTCGAGCTTCCCCTCCGTCACCAGGAGTTGCTGCAACTCCTCCCGGTCCCTGGAGATCACGAATGTAACGGGATGCTCCTGCCGTAGGGCGGCGAGAGCCAACTTGCGCACGAAAAAACTCTTTGCTCCGTCGGCCCCGGACTCGATGACCACAAGACGCGCGTCGGCAAGCTCAGGAATGATGGTGTCGAGGCCGGGAACCTCGACGGGAATCCCCATGCGGCGCGGAAGGGTGCATGGCCCATAAGGCTGGCATCGGTAATGTATGAGTCTCCCCGGGTATCTACGCAAACTATGGTGGGGAGCTACTTTTACTCACCGAGCCCGTGGTTCGGCCATGTCCAAGTTTCGTCACGATTCCCGGGCCCTATCAGAAATCGTGGGGTCCCTCATGCTCGTCCTCATCGTGGTCGTTGCCGCCACCGCGTTAGCGGTGTTCGTTCAGAGCTACCAGAAGAACCTGCAGGCGGAGCAGGCATTGGCCCAAGCGAAGAGTTTGGAGTCGTTGAAGGTCCTCCGAGTGGCCCCAACCGAAAACGGGACGAACGGAACGTGGGCGACCCTGAATTTCACCGTCGCGAGCCTGTACGTGAACCCGTCGACGATCACCGGAGTGAGCATCAACAACATGCCCGTCAGGAACTTCACCGCGCTCCACCTCAACCTGGCCTCTGGGAACTGGACCGCGGAGGTCGTCGCGGCGGGGGGGCAGTTGACGCTCTACCCCAGGGAACAGGTCTACCTCCAGGTCGACGGGCAGGGCGGGAACCTCTCGTCGTTCTACTCCCAGTCGTTGAGAGTGCCCATCTCGGCGTCGATCAGCGTCCAGATCCTCACGGCTTACCAGAATGTCTTCTCGGGGTTGTTCATCCCCCCGACGGCGATCGCTCTCGTCCAGACGCTCCAGACCTGGAACTCGAGCGCCATGAGCTACAACCAGACCCCCCTGCTCGATGGAAGCAATTCATTCCAGCCAGGAAATGGGACGATTGTCGCGTGGTCTTGGAACATCACGCCGGGGAATATTCTTCTGTTCGGTGAGAAACAGGTGGCGCGGATGTTGAATTCGGTGACACACTACACTATCCGGTTGACGGTAACGAACGCCGAGGGGCTACAGGGCATCGACTCGATCAGGTATGTCTGACGGCAACCTTTCCCGAAGCGGGTTCAGCCATCACTGGGACCGCCGACCTGGCCGGACTGGCGCTTTCACAGGAGCCGCCGGACCCTAGCCGGGGAACACGACCGCGAACGAAATCGCAGTGGCGGCCATCAGGGCGAGGGAGTGCAGAAGGCCGTAGCGCGCCTTACCTTCCGTGAAGGCTCCGATGATTACCCCGGTTCCCATCGAATTGATGAGCATCAGGTCGAAGAACCGCTGCTTCAGGGCCGCCGGACTCAGTCGGGGGACACTTGCCGCCGAAACCCCGCCGGAGCCGGACGCGCCGGCACTATTGAGCGGGTTTCCGTTGAGGAAGCTGATGTTGATCGACCCGAGCGTGGGAGCGATGAACAACAAGGAAAAGAGCACTGCCATCAGGACGCCGAAGGCGATGTACAACACGGCCACGGGCAATACGAGTTGGTTGTTGCGCTCGATCTCGATCTTGATGAAGTCGTCCATGTCCTTGGCCGCGCGGTAGACGACGACGGAGGTTTCGCCTCCCACCGCCGAGGCATCCGAAATCAACCCTGCGTATCGGTTGATGAGGGCGCTTCGCATCGGAGTCACCATCGTCTGCAGGACCACGTCGAAGGGGCGCCCCATCCGGATCCCATCCGCGGCGATCCGCAGGTCCTTGCGCATGATGTTCCCGCTGGTCTTCGCGAGCTCTACGATGCACTTCGCCGGGTCGATCCCGCCCCGCATGGCGTCGGCCATCTCGAACAGGAACTGGGCGAATGCACGCTCGTACGTACGTCGTCGACGTTTTTCCCGACGGGCGTCCATGGCGAACGCCAGAAGCCCGATGAAGAGCCCGATGATGACCACGTACTCAGGGGCGAGCAGCGGCTCGCCGGGTGTTCCGGTGACGAAGATCAGACCGATCATGACAAAGACGAACGCCGCCACGGCGGGGATGTAGAGTACGATGTACTCCTTCTGGATCGGGTGCGTCGCGAAATACTTGTGGAACGTGAACCGGCGGGTTCGCTTCAGGTAGAGCACGTAGCCCCCCGCGGCCGCCGCCACGACGGCCGCTCCCACCCCGATTTCGAGCAGGAGTGCCCGGCTGTTGAGGACGACGAACGGGTTCGGCGGGGGGACCGTCGTATTGATGGTGAAACCCCAGGAGTACTCCGCGTGGTTTCCGGCGGAGTCGGTCACGTCGACGGTGACGGTGTGGTTTCCCGGCTGGAGCTTGAGGACCGCCGGGGGGGTGTAGCTGATCTCGCTCGCGGTGATCACCGTGCCCTCGATGTTCGTCACATCGAGCCCATCTACGATCATGGTCACTCCGACGGGAAAGATGCGGCCGGCGCTGTCGGTGTACGTCGCCGAGATGTTGGGGGTCTGGGTGTGCGAAATGGCTGCCGGCGCCGGGTTCACCGGAGTGATGATGATCGGGCCTGCCGCTGCGCGCGCACCCTGGGCATTTTGTCCGGCGAGGAGCAGGATGATGAGAAGGGCGAGGAGCAGCCAGGACCTTGCCATGGGATTCACTCCGCGCGGGCGTATGCCATCGAAATCAGGATCGTCGTCATCCCCACCGAAAGTGGGACCAGTCCGAAGGTCAGCAGCAGAAGGAGGGCATTGGCGTCCAAGCCCCCCACGGTGCTGCCGAAGGCATCGATGAGGAACGCCCCGACCGCGATCATGAGCACGCCGATCAGGACGAGACTCGAGTACATGTCGACGTACGTCTGAAGGCGCTCGATGAACTCCTTCTGGACCGAACGCTTGAGCTTCAGGACGTCGTCCGACTTGTTCCGAAGGTACTCGTCCAGGTTGCCCCCCTGGTGGATCATGTTCCCGAGATCCCAGAACGACTCCCGGAGCGATTCGGACGGCGACTCCTTCGCGGTTTCGGCCAAGGCCGTGATGAGATCCTTCCCCTGAATGTCGGTCTTGTAGACGATCTTCTGGAACTCAGCGGTCATTGCCGGGTCGTGGTCCCTGCGGGCCATCCTGCGGACCAGCTCGATAGGGGACATGCCCGTGCTGGCCATGACCGAGAGTTCGCTCAACGTGAACGGGAGTTCGCGCTCTAGCTGACCCTTGCGATTCGATACCCGCGTCCCCACGAGGCTCTGAAAGCCTCCCACGACGGCGACGGCGGTGAGCCCGGTAATCCCGCCCACATACTCGTACCAGGCCGGTGACGGCACGAGCAGGAGGAAAAGAGGAACGGTCACCGCCGCCGTGACCGCGACCGCAATGAGCGTGGTGACGAGCAGTACGGAACGATGCATCCCCGGAGTGGCGTGGACGCCGGCCTGTCGAAGTCGGTCCGCGAGGATCTCCGCATCCTCACCCCGGTCGAATCGTTCGCCGAGATGGCGATAGCAGAAGGCGCGGTACCTCCGCAGGAACCGTTCCTGGGCGGTCGAAGGGGCCTCACCACCGAGGCCGACGGCCTTCCCTTCCTTCGCCGATACCGAAGTGCGCCTGAAGATGTTCATCGACCGAGCGCCTGATTCTCCAGCTGGCGAAGGGCACCACTCGGATCGACGTAGTACTGAGCGATCGCGCGGCTGACGTCCTTGTAGTAGGTCATGTTGAGGCGGCTCATCAACTCCAGATAGGTCGCTTTGCGGCGAACCTCTGCATCGAGGGAATCGAGGTCCTTTCCTGTCAACTGGGCGATCTTCTCCAGGACGAAGCTTCGCCCCAGGTAGGTCATCGTGTCTTCGGAGGGGGCCCAACGGAACACCTCGTTCGTGAGCAGCTCGTTGGTCACCGCATCCACTTCCAGAACCTCGGTGATGCTCATCAGTCGGCGAACGCGAGCATTCTTGACCGCCACCTGGGCAGGGAACGCCACGGTGTCAAGGGCCTGGAAGAGGACCCGAGGGATGTTCATCGGCTCGTTCTCGATCCGGTGGAGGAGCTCCGCGATGGAACCGGCGTGGATCGTAGACATCGAGGCGTGACCCACCGAGATCGCCTGGAAGAGCGTGAACGACTCCGCCCCCCGGACCTCCCCGACGATCACATACTCCGGTCTCTGCCTCAGCGCGGCGACTAGCAAGTCGAAGAGTGTGACGCTCCCCATCGCCTTGGCCCCGCCGCCGGAGATTCCTGACGCTCCGCCGGAGATTCCCGAGGCCGCACCGCTCGACATCCCGTAACCGGTCCGCGCAACCGACTGGATCCAGTTCTGATGGTCGATGTGGATTTCCGGTGTGTCTTCGATGGAGACTATCTTGTCCTCGGGCCGGATGAACATGCTGATGGCGTTGAGCAATGTCGTCTTGCCGCTTGCCGTTCCCCCGGAGATGAGGATCGACCGGTGGTGCTCGACCAAGGTCCAGAAGTAGGCGAGCTCGAGAGCGGAAGCCGAGCCAAAACGCAGGAGATCGATGGGAGAGACCGGGTCGTAGGAGAACTTACGAATGCTGAACGTCGAGCCTTTTCGCGTCACCTCCGTTCCGAGGGTCAGGTTGATCCTGCTGCCATCGCGGAGCGTGGCATCGAGGATCGGCTGGTAGATCGAGATGTGCTTCCCCGAAATCTGTGCCAGTCGGAAGATGTACTTGTTCAGCTCCAGATCGCCGGTGAAGTTCACGTTGGTCTTTACGGAGCCAAAGACGCGGTGGAACACGTAGAGGGGCGTGGCTGGACCGAGGCAGCTGATGTCCTCCAAGAACGGATCGCGTAACACCGCGTCCGTCCTCCCCAGGCCGACGAACTCCCGCTGGAGGTAGTACAATAGCACGGGCCGGCGCTTTTCCGAAACGTCGATATCATAGAGATCCAGTGCTGCGAGGAACCGCCCCCTGAGGTAGGCCCGCAACTCCGGGGATTGCTCTAGGCTCTGCCCCTCGGTCACCGGAAGCTCCTCCTGGGCCATCAGCGCCTCCATCTTGTCGCGGATCCGGCCGATCGTCTCGAACTCTTGCCCCTTCAACGTCGGCTCGAGGACGCTGTATTGGAACTCGCCGTCCCGCTCATTGAAGACGATATGGACGAACGCGTAGGGGGGGTTCACCGGGTAGGTGATGTCGACCGCCCGGCGGTCGGTGACCAGCTGTTTTCGCATGTATCCCAACTCCGCCTGGACGAGCATCTTGTCGGCGACCACGTTTTTCTTGACGAAGAGGGAGTCCAATGCGGCCGATTCCCGGCGGCGGGTCGCCAAGTCCTTCGGCTTGAACTTCGAGAGGTCTACGCGCGGACGTGGGGGAAGGTTTCGGTCCCGCGTATCCGCGCTGGACGTGGAGGGTGCCCCTACCGAATTCATCGGCAACACCACTCTGCTCCCCAAGATTAAGCGATGGCCACGGGAACTCCATAGTCTACGTAATTCACGATTCTACCGGAACCTCGTACCAGACATACGGTAACGTCCCGAATTTACCTCGAGGACCGGGTTCTACTTCGGCGACGGCTATGAGGCAATATTCGGTTCGATCGACCGCAGAGAGGCGCACGACTAGGTCGCGAGTCCCCCTGCGGAAAAAAAGGGAAGGAACGAATGAAGGCGAGAGAGATTAGCCGACAGACAAAGCGCCGGAACTTCCGGAAGCTTCACCAGAAGACGGAAGCTGTTTCCCCGGTGGTCGCAACGTTGATCCTGATCCTCGTTGCGGTCGCCGCGGCAGCGGCCCTGTATCTCTGGTTGAGCGGGTGGCAGGCCGGCATCACCAAGGGAATCGGTTCGCCGAACGCGCAGTACAGCATTACGATTGGCGGCAGCACGACGGTCTACCCCTTTGACCAGACCATCGTGCCTTGGTTCGAGCAGAACAACTCGAACGTCGTCGTTTCGGACAACCCCGGGGGCTCGGGCGCGGGCATCCTCGCGGTCTGCGCTGGCCAGGTTGACATCGGAGCGGCGTCCCGAGCGATCACCGCGACCGACATTGCTGCGTGCCCGGCACTGCAGAACGCAGTCCAGACGCGCATTGGCATCGCTGCCATCGTCTCGATTGTGTCGAAGACCAACACTGTGGGCTTCACGGCCGCTTCCGCCATGGCGCAGAGGGAACTCGCATCCATCTGGCAGACCAACGGTGGCGGGAACCTCAACCTCGCCGGAATCCCGGTCGCTGGCGGCAGCTACGGACTGAAGGCGGGGGCCCCCTCGGGAACCGCCACGTGCCCGAACGGCGTCGGACCCTGCTACCTCTGGTCGGACGTTGCCACGAACTACGGAGCCGTCAACTGCGAGGGCCTCGTTGTCACGGCCTGCACGTTCTCGGCCTCGGCAAGCCCGATCCACCTGTGGGACCGCGCTGACAACAGCGGAACCGAAGCGAACTTCGCGGGCAAGCTGCTCGGCCAGGGCAAGTGCGGATCGGATCAGCAGGTCCAGAGCTGCGGTATCATCACCAGCAACTCCGGCGGCGGATCTGCCACCGGCAACCCGGCGGTCACGGCGGCGGTCGCGGCGGACCCCGTCGGACTCGGGTTCACCGACATCGGTCAGATCGGAACCAGCACCTTCGCGCTCGGCTTCGAGAACAACAGCCAGGCGGCTCCGGTCTTCGCGACCACCACGACTATCAAGCTGGCAGCGAACGGCCCGATCGCCGCGCCCTATGCGGGCGCGTACGGCGGCTGGACCCCCCTGGAGTACATCACGATTGGACCAGCGACCGGAGAAATCCAGCGCTTCATCCAGTTCGCGATGGACCCCAATGTGAACCAGCTCGCGACCGCCTCTAACGGGTACATCAGCGTCTACGCGTAGGGTCGAAACGGAGCGCGGACGACCGGACCCCCGAGCCCCACCTCGGGGGTCAACCCATTCCAGCCTCCTTTTTCTCCATTCAGATGCAAGCCGTCGTTGGCCCGGATTCAAAAGCCCCTGAGGTCTTAGGCCCGGGATGGCTTCCGGCCCGTTCCAGACCACCTGGATCACCCCATCCGGCCCGATGCACTGTGGTGGTTGTGACATGGCGGAGATTCAGCCCGGGCGCAGGGCGTTGCGTTTCTTGGGGGGCCCGGGACGGCTCAAGCGTCTCGCCGGGACGTGGTATCACGGGTGGGGATGCTTGGCTCAACACGCGGAGCGACTGATGGTCGACGAGGAGCGGTACGGCCCGGCGGTCGCGGAAACGTACAGGGAGCTTGAGATCTGGGCTCGCCAGCAGGATCGGGCCGCTCACCGCATGGTGTAGGCGCTCTCGGTCCACCTCAGTCTTCTTTATACCGGGAACCGGTCCGGCTCTGCGCAGACCCCGGCCCGGATTCTCCGGCCGTCGTCGTCGGCGAGCAGGAACAAGATATGCAGCGAACTTACCCCAGAGAACCGCGAGCGGGTCGAGACGCCGTCAAGCCCGGGCGTTGGGTCTCGGCCACGAGCACCACCGCCTTCGCCGTGACGCTCCTTCTGCTGGTCGCGCCCGCGACGCTGGGCGCCCACGCCGTGGTCCTGACCGCCCCGTATTCCGGGGCGAAGACCACCTCCTCCGAATCCTTGTCGGTTTCCGGCTGCGCGCACGCCGGGGTCCCCACGAGGGGCTACTTCCACGGGAGCACCGGGATCGGGGGTCTGCGGGTCTGGAGCACGTCGCAGAGTTGCTCGGCGGGCTACGGGTACGGGTCGACCTCCTCGACCTCGTTCATCTCCACGGTCCCCGTCACGCTGGCCCACTCGAAGGCCACCGTGGTCGCCGTCGTCCTGCTGCGGGCATGGGTGGCCGCCCACCTGACGCCCGGGACGTGCACGACGGGAAGCGGGAACTATTCGTCCTGCTCCGAGAGCGCGTATGCGAGCCTCTACGGGTACGTCTACCTGGCTGACATGACGAGCGGGGCGACGTGGTACCCCGCCAACTACCTCCTCGGCACCGCGCAGAGCATTTACCAGGGCTACTACTGCTACCTCGGAAACTGTTCGAGCTACACGAGCAACTACACCGTGCCGTTCCAGACGAGCTCCTCGACCTCCCTGACGATCAACGTCACGGGAGCCACGACGACCGACAGTTTCGCCCTCGTCGTCGACTTCAGCAGCTACGCGGACTCGTACGTGAGCGCGTACGGCGCCACGCTCTCCGGTGCCAAGGCGTCGGCCACCGTCAACGCGGCATCCTCCGGAGAGCACATCGACCTCGCGTCGATCACAATATCCTGAGCCCGCGCGGATCGCGCTCCCAGGGTCCACCGCGGGCCGGACTTCGGGGGGGACTCCGGGCGACCCCGCGATCCTGCTCAGACGACCTTGATGTAGACCAGGGTCGTCGGACCGGCCGCTGAGCCGACGGGCGAACCGATCAACGCGCTGGCGGACGAAGCGCAGCCGGACTTTGACGCGGCGAGCGTGGTGGCCTGAACGAACGTCGTCACGGCGTAGGAGTGACCCGCCGTGAGCCCCGCGATGAAGACCACGAGGTAGAGCCCTGTCGTCCCGGCGACGACGAGGCCCTTGTTCTGGAGGACGTGTTGGTAGATCTGGTGCGTTCCGTGGCCCACCGTGACCTGAGGTGAGACCGAGACATCGGTGACGTACCCGTAGAGGGCGATCCGCGCCCCCGCGAACGTGCTCAGGTGGGTCGGGCTGGCGACGCAGGTGGTGTTGAGCACGACCGCCCATGTGACGTTCCAAAGGATGATGACCGAATGGTTCCCGCTCGTGCACGTCGCCGGACACGAGAACGAGACGTTCTGGACGCCAGACCAAGCCTGGATCTTGTGGGCTCCGCCGCCGGAGGAGGTCGACTGCTGGCTCTGGTGGGCGACCCCGGTCGTGGGGTTGAAGCTCGGAGAGATCGCGAGGACGTTCGAACCGCTGCCGGACGCGGCCAGGACCAGCGAACCGGTGAAGGCGAAGCCGCCGTACGTGGTGTACGGTGCGACCGCTTTGAACAGCGGGGGTCCCGCCGAGGCGACGGGGGCGATGAGTACGAGGGCGAGGACCAGGCCGAAAGCGGGGAATGCCCAGGTGGATCGGCGTATTCGCGTCATCGGACCCCGGAACCCGCGGCCGCTAGTTGAACGTTCGCACGGGAGCGGACGGTACCCGATCCCCGCCCAGCGTCCGACGAGCTGAGCCGTGCCCGCTACGGGGATCTCATCGAGCGGGTCGGGCGAAGGGCCGCGGCTCGGGCCCGTCTCCGAAGGTCTTGTCCGAGCCTTTCCCCGAGCGGTGTCAACCGGTAGACCTTCATCCTTCTCGGCTTTCCGCTCACATGGCGGACGTCTTCCGTGATCGCCCCCGCGTCCCGCAAACGTCGGAGGACGTTGCTGAGGCGATTCTGGGGGACCCCGAGCGCGTCCGCCATCCCTCCCTGCGTGAAGGCGTCGGTAGCCACCGCGTCGTTCGCGAGGGCCCCTTGCATCGAGAGGTGGACGACCACCCGTTGGGAGAGACGCAGGGTCTCGACCGGGAGATCGGGTTCGCGGGCCAGTGGGACGGGGTCGGGCACGCCGCCGGGGAACGGGCGTGGGCTCGCGGGCTCGGGCGCGACCGGAGCTACCCTCGCGAGCGGGGTCGGATCGGATGGAGTGGGGCGGTCGAACGCGGCACCCGCAGGAGCGCCCTGCGGAGAGCCCCGCGCGCTGCCCCGAAGTGGACCCGAGCGGTTTCTCGAGGTCATGAAGAGGGCGGCGACCACGACCCCGAGCGCTGAACCTCCCAATGCGAACACCCACCCGGGCTCGCCGAGGATCGTGAACGGGGGCGCGGCCGTCGGTCGGCCGGGCCCGGGGGAATCCGCGGATACGTTCACCCAGACCGAGACCGTCGACCGGGTGCCTGCGCTGTCGGTCACGTTCAAGAGTATGCGATAGTGCCCCGGGGTCTGGAACGTATAGGTCACCTGCAGACCGCTCCCTTCGTCCCCGTCGTCGAACCACCACACGGCACTGAGGTAGGTCCCGGTTCCGCCCTGCACGGTGGCGGTGAACGTGACGTTCAGGGGGGCTTGGCCGACCGGCGGCGAAGCCATCGCGGTGGCCGTCAGCGTCGGGCGGAGCACCGTCACGGAGGTGGTGCAGACGGACCGGCCCTGGCTCGAATCGACGACGACGGAAACGTTGTACACGCCGGGGGAGGCGAATCGATGCAGGGGAGAGGCATACAGCGGGCCGCTCCCGTTGTAGTAAGCCCCGTCCCCGAAACTCCAGGAGAACATCGGAGGGGTCTGCGAGGAGATCTGGACCGAGAAATTGGTCAGGAGCGGGGCGAATCCGCGGGACGGGCTCGCGGTCAGCGTCGCGGGGGCGCAGGTCGCCCCCGCATGCTCGGCCGGCCCGGTCGCCCCGAGGGGTGGAACGCCAAGCAGGAGCAACCCGGCGCCGAGACAGACCCACGCGGCGGCGCGGCGCGCGACACCGGCGGGATTCCGATCTCGGGGTGGACGATCCGTAGTGCTCACCGCGCCCGGGCAATCAGCTCCGGGTCGATGTCGTCCTGAGTCAAGTGGTACACGAGTCGGTACCCCGCCTCGGTCCGGGCGCGAGACCACCGGCGCTCGGCGACTAGAGCCGTCCCCGCGAGGGCGACCAGCCCGAGCACGAGAAGGACCGGAGAGGCCCAGCCGCCGGTCCCCACGGCGGGAAGCAAGCCCCCGCCGGGCGTGCCGCCGGACGCGGACGCCCCGACCGAGACCGGAGGCAACGTCTCGGACCAAACGTGGCCGACGCCGTCCCGCACGGTCAGCCGCGGGGTGAAACTCCCCGCGCTCGCATAGGTGTGGGTGGAGAGGCCGCCATTCACCCCGGAGCCGGAGGTGCCGTCCCCGAAGAACCACTCGAGGGAGTACGGCGGAGATCCGCCGGAGATCTGGGTCTGGAAGGCGACGGTGAGCGGACCGCCTCCGGGGGGCGACGCTTGGTGAGTATGGACCATCAGCGGAGGCGAGGCCGTTACGTCGACCGCCGCGGTGGCACCGGCCAGGGCCCCGTCCGCATCGGTCATCAACGCCGAGGCAGAGTAGTTCCCCGTGCGATTGTACACCCATGAAAGGGTCCAGATGCCGGTCCAGTTGACCGAGGCGTTGGTCACACACTTTCCGGGCTCGGGGCAGATCGTCATCCGATATGGCGAGGCCCCGCCGAGGACTTCCCCGGTGAGATTGTAGGTCGAGGGAGCGCCCCCCGGGCTGACCACGAGCTCGAAGATGGGGGCGACCACCTGGACGAGGAGCCAGTAGGTGGAGAACGCACCGGACGCATTCGATAGTGTTCCGGTGAGGTTGTAGGTGCCTCCCGCCGTGTACGTGTAGTAGAAGGAGTAGGCGCCGAGACCGGACCAGTTGCGGGTCACCGTGCACGACCCGGAGACCGGACAGACCGTGAGCGTGAACGGTCCCGAGCCGTTCGGCACCGGTCCGAGACACCCTGAGGTGTAGAACCCGCCGCTCCAGTTCCCGCCGCAGGCCGTTGCCTGCAGATACGTCTTCAGCGGAGCGAAGCCGTAGGTGGGCGTCGCGAGGATTTCCAAGGCGAACGGGTTCGTTGAACTGCTGGGGGATCCCCCCGAGGTCGGGCCCCCCGAAGAGGAGTTCCCCGAGCCGTTGGCGATGCTGTTGGCGGACCCGCCGGAGGAGTGGTTGAACGGGCCGTCGAACGCCCCCCGGACGTCCACGGCCGGGGGGGCGAGGGGGCGAGTCGGAAAGGCCGTGCCCGCGAGCACCAGGGAAAGGAGGGGGAGGATGGCAAGGGCGACCCATGGTGCCGGGTGCGGAGCCCACCTAGGGCGACGGGGCCGGCACATCGCGGTCATCGGACTCCTTGGGGGCGGCCGCGGTTAAGAACCCCCGCCCGAGATACGACGTGGGTACACCGCGAGGCGGCCGGGCGAGGTCTACTTCGACCCCGTTCGGGGGGCACCGTGGGACGCGGTCGCCGCATCGGCCAGCCCTGCCAGGATCGGCCCCCGTGCCCGCCAGGCGCGCCGCTCGGCCGTCCAGTACCGGGTCTGGTGGCGGGTGAAACGGGCGCACCGGTGGGTCCATGGGAACGGATACTGGACGTCCCAGAGGACGAGGGGCTCCGGTTCGGCCAGCGGGAGGGCGAGGCGCCGGTGCCCCTCCAGTGCCCGGGAGAGCTCCGCCGCGGTCAGCCGTCCCGCCTCCAGCGCCCGCAGTGCCGAGACCATCTTTCGCACCATCCCCCAGACGAAGGAGGGTGCGCGGATCTCGATCTCGATCACCTCCGGGTCCCGCCCGATCGTCACTCCGGTGACCTCCCGCCACAGGGGGACCGACCCGGGTACCTTTCGGCCGAAGGAGCGGACGTCGATCCGCCCCACCAGGCGCTGCGCCCACTCCCGGTACCGATCGCCGACCGTCGGCGGGCCGACCTCGAAGAATCGGTACACCCGCGATTCGGCCGCGCGGACGTTCCAGTTGGAGGGGGCCGGGGCGGCGTGGGTGAAGAACATCTCCGGCGCGACCCCGTTGAGCGCTCTCAGCAAATCCCCCGGCGGGAGCGGGGAGGTGAGGAGCAGGGCGTTGCCGACGGCGCTGACCCCGCGGTCGGTCCGGCTCGCCACGGGGACCCCGCGGGGATCCTGGGGCGTCGCGATCCCCAATCGGCCGAGGCCCTCCTGGAGCACCCCCTCGACGGTCCGGTGACCGGGCTGTCGGGCCCAGCCGGCGAATGGGCGGCCGTCGTACCCGAAGCGGACCAGCCACCTCGTAGGGGCCGTCGTGGTGATCCCCCGATCAGGACCGAGGGCGCTTCGCCTTGACCGGGAGGGCCGCGGCCGGCGGGGCGTCGGGGACGACCACCGGGGCCACGGCTTCGCTCGGCCCCGTCGGGCGCTCCAGAAGCCGTCGGAACGTGTCGAAGTGCCGGATGAACGGGTCGGCGCGACGGCGCTCCTCGAGCTCGCCCAACGCGATCTCGTAGAGCGCCTTGGACTTCGCGTCCCCTTCGCGAGCGCGGACCGCGTACACGCAGAGCAACTGGTACTGGGCGAGGACGATCGCGTCGGTGCGCGGCGTGCTCATGTCCCCCTTCCGGGGTCGGTAGACCTTGTCGATCGGGATCTTCGCCGCGATCGCCTTGCGGTGGGAGAACCCGAGGTACCTCCCCTGCCCAACCACGCGCGTCACCTCCCCGACCTTGCCCTGGAAGCTGTTTGTGAGCCGGTCGACCTCGCGCCAGCACCACAGTCCGAACCCGTAGTCCCCTTCGAGGTACGCCTCCCACGCCTGGCCGTACAGGTTCGCCTCCTGCTCCTCGGCGGAGAGCTCCGGGAGCAGGGCGGCCCTCCAATCGGCGATGAGCACGTCCACGCGCATCGTCGGGGAGAGCTCCCGGAACGTCGGCACCGGCGCGGGTTCCGTCACGGCCCCCGCGACCGCACCCGGAAGATAGCGTCTTCCGGGTCGGAGACCGGTTCACGCGGGCTCGGCGTTCTGTTGGACCCGGACCCCGCCACGCCACGTCTCGGCGACGGCTCCGCGTCCGGCTTCGACGGCCCGCTCCAGGGAATCGGTCCGAAGGAGGAGGAGGTCGCCGGGAGCCCCGACCTCCAGCGACCCCAAGCCAGGCTCCTCCAGCGCGGCCCCCCCGCCGACGGTGTACAGTTGGATCGCGGCCTCGGCGGTCAACTGCTCGGAGGCCGCCGGCACCCATCGGCCGATGCTCCGGTCCCCCCGGTGGACCGCAGCGGCGATCCCGGTCCACGGGTCGAGCGGCTCCACGGGCGCGTCGCTCGACCCGGCGAGCCGGTACCCCCGCTCCGAGAGCGATCGGAACGCGTAGGCGAATCGGGCCCTCACGGCGCCGAGCCGCTCCGGGAGCCACGAGTCGCTCACGACGAACCGGGGCTGGACGACTAGGTGTGGTCGCACGCGGTCGAGAAGGGGGTAGAGGTTCGGGGGGAGCAGGGAGGCGTGCTCGATGCGGGGGGTGGGGCCCCCGTAGCCGAGTTGCAGGAGCCGAAGCGCCCGGTAGACCGCCCGGTCGCCGATGGCGTGGATGGCGACCTGCAGACCGAGCTCTCCGGCGATCGCGATCTCGTCGGCGAGCTCGTCGGAGGATCCGACCGGGAACCCGACCTCGTCCGGCCGGTCGGTGTACGGCTCCGAGAGCCACGCCGTATGGGCGCCGAACGACCCGTCGCTGATCGCCTTCACCCCGCTCAACCGGACCAGGCCCCCGGCCCATTCCCTCGGCCCGCTCGAGACCTCTCTTCGTGCAGACACGTCGACGTAGAATCGGACCCGCACCGGGGGAGGGGCGGAGGTCGCCCTCTCGGCGAAGGAGCGGAGCTCGACCGCCCCCACGGACATCGAGGCGACCGTCGTCAGGCCGAACGACGAGGCCTCGAGGAGGATCCGGTCCGCCTCCTCCGGGCGCGCCGAAAGGGCCCGCTGGCGGATCGGGCCGAGGCCGGTCATCGCCTCGTCGAGGAGGACGCCGGTCGTGCCACCCTGGGGATCGTGGACGATGCGTCCCCCGGCCGGATCGTCGGTGGAAGGAGCGACCCGAAGGGCAGAGAGCACTGGAGCGTTCACGAGAGCGGCGTGGCCGCATACCCGGTAGAGCACGACTTCGCGTTCCGGGAAGGCCCGGTCGAGTGCTTCGCGGGTCGGGTACGTTCCCCCCTCCATCCGCTCCTGGTCCCAGCCCCGCCCGATCACGGGACCGGCGGGATGGTCGACCGCCCAGGCCGTACATCGCTCGACGATCTCCCGTTCGCTTCGGACCCCGGCGAGTCGGACGCCGACCCGCTCGAGGGCGATCCCGCTCAGGTGCAGATGGGCGTCGATGAGGCCGGGGATCACGAAGTGGCCGTGGAGGTCGACCCGGTCGGCGGCGTTCGGAGCGGCCCGGCGGACCTCCGCGTCCGTCCCGGCCGCCACCACGCGGCTCCCGTCGAGGACGACCGCTTCCACGAAGCGGTGGCCCGTGAAGACCCGGCCCCCGTGAAACAGCGTGCCGCCCCCCATCGGTCGTTCCCCACCCAACCGACTGGCCTTTACCCTGTGGGGGGAGCGGGGGCTCCCTCGTGGGCTGCGGGCCGGCCGCGGGCGCCCTCGGCCTACACGTCGAGGTAGCGGTAGAACTCGTACGGGTGCGGCCGCAGGTTGAGCTGGAGCTGCTCCTCCCGCTTCATCTCGTGCCAGATGTCGAGGACCGAGCTCCCGAAGACGGGTCGCAGGAACGCGTCGTCCGACGAGAGGCACTCGAGCGCCTCCCCGAGCGACCCGGGGAGCTCCCGGATCCCCAACTCCTTGCGGCGCGCCGGGGCGAGCTTGTAGATGTCCATGTCGACTGGCGCCGGTGGCTCGAGCTTCCGCCGGATCCCGTCGAGACCGGCGAGGGCCAGGGCGGCCTCGGTCAGGTAGATGTTCGCCGCGGAGTCCGGCGTCCGATACTCGACCCGCTTGGCGGCCGGTCTCCCGCGGTGGTAGAACGGGATGCGGACGTTCGCCGACCGGTTCGACCGGCTCCAGGCAATGAACACGGGGGCCTCGTAGCCCGGGACCAGACGTCGGTAGGAGTTCGTCGTCGGGTTGGTGATCGCGCAGAGCGCCCGCGAGTGCTCGAGCAGCCCGCCGACGTAGTATCGGCACGTCTGGCTGACCTCGGCGTACGGGTCCTGCGCGTCGAAGAACGTGTTCTGGCCGGCGCTCCAGAGCGACTGGTTCATGTGCATGCCGATCCCGTTGTCGCCGAAGATCGGCTTCGGCATGAACGAGGCGACCTTGCCGTGCTGGTGGGCCACGTTCTTGATCACGTAATGGACGTCTTGGACGTGGTCGGCGGCCGGCAGCATGTCGTCGAACCGGATGTTGATCTCGCCCTGCCCCGCCGTCGCCACCTCGTGGTGGTGGGCATCCATCGTGATGTGGAAGCTGTCGGCGAGGATGTTGCAGATCTCGCTCCGCATCCCCTCGAGCGCGTCGTGGGGCGCGGCCCGATGGTATCCCTCTTTGAAACGGATCGACCCGTGGCCGTCGGCCGTCTGCCACGGCGCTTCCGAGCTGTCGATGGCGTAGCCGGCGCCCCCCCAGGCGTCGCGGACCGCGTGGGCTGAGGGGAGCAGCCGGACCGAATCGAATACGAAGAACTCGACCTCCGGCCCCCAGTACGACCGGTCGTAGCCGTGCTGGGCCAGCACTTCTCCCGCGCGGCGGGCGATCCCCCGCGGGTCGTGGGAGTATGCCTCCTTGCTCGCGCCCACCAGGATGTCGCAAATGAAGCGGGCCGTACCCCCGTGCTCCGACTGCCACGGTACCACTCCGAACGTCGAGGAGTCCGGCACGAGGATCATGTCGGACTCGAAGATCTCCCGGAATCCGCGGACCGAGGAGCCATCCAGCTTGGGGACTCCGGAGACGAACGACTCGGGCTCGAGGGTATCGGACGGGATGTGGATGTGGTTGAACCCGCCCAGGAGGTCGGTGTAGAACAGCTCGGTCCATCGGAGCTTTTGGGCCCGGACCTGATCGAGCACCTCCGCACCGCGTGCGAGCCGGTCGTCCTGCTCCATGGTCCCACTGCGTCCGGTTGCCTGTGCCATGACGTCCCCGGCCTCCCGACGAGGTCCCTCTACTTCAATGCGACCCCGGCGAGATTGGACACACGTCCATCTATTGGGTAGAAAACGTTAATTTCATCCGACATGTTATTCCGCTGTGAGACGAACGTCCATCCTCGACGGGCTCGACCGGGCGATCCTGACGGAACTGAACATCGATGCCCGGCGCAGCCACCGTGAGATCGCCCATCGTCTGAAGGTCTCCCCCACGACCATCAGCAATCGCGTCGGGCGGCTCGAGCACGACGGGGTGATCAAGGGCTACATTCCGGTCCTCGACGACGAGCTCGTCGGATGGGACCTTTCCGCCACGATCGGGATCCGCATCTCCAAGGGCAAGCTGCGGGAAGTGGAGGAGCGATTGGCGAAGGACCCGAGGGCCTACGCGATCTACGACGTCACCGGCGACTTCGACGCGCTCCTCATCGGCCGATTCCGGGACCGACGCGACCTCGACCGGTTCGTCAAGCACGCCCTGCAGGACCCCCAGGTCGAACGCACGAACACCCAGGTCGTGCTCAATCGGGTGAAGGAGGACCGGCGCGTTCCGGTCTCGACCCGCCCGGACGAGCGTCCCCCCGGAAACGCCTAAGAGCTCCGGGCCTCGTGTCCGGAGTGGGGGGAGGGCGATGAGCTGGGGATTGCAGAACCGCCTGTCCCGGATGTTTCCGACCCGTTCGGGTCACACCGTGATGCTGGCGGTCGACCACGGCTATTTCATGGGACCGACCCGCCGGCTCGAGAATGCGCGCGCCACGATCACCCCCCTCGCGCCGTACGCCGACGCCCTCGCGCTCACGCGCGGGATCCTCCGGACGAGCGTGCCGAGCGATTGCCCCACTCCGATCGTCCTTCGGGTGAGCGGCGGGGCGACGATCCTCCAGGAGGACCTCTCCGATGAGACGATCACGACGCCGATCGCTGAGGCCGTCCGCCTGAACTCGAGCGCCGTCGCGCTCTCGGTGTTCGTCGGGTCCCCTCACGAGCACCAGACCCTCGCCTCCCTCGCGGACCTCGTCTCCGACGGGGAGGAGGCGGGCATGCCGGTGATGGCCATCACGGCCGTAGGCAAGGAGCTCGACAAGCGGGACGCCCGCTACCTCTCCCTCGCCTGCCGAGTGTCGGCCGAGCTCGGTGCCCATCTGGTCAAGACGTACTACTGCGACGGGTTCGAGAAGGTGGTCGAATCCTGTCCTGTGCCGCTGGTCGTCGCGGGGGGCCCGAAGATGGAGAACGACCGGCAGGCGCTGGAGCTCGCGCACAGCGCGATTTCGCTCGGCGCGAAGGGGATCGACATGGGCCGAAACATCTGGCAATCGGACCATCCCGTCGCGATGCTCAAGGCGCTCCGCGCCGTCGTCCACGACCAGGCCACCGTGGACGAGGCGCTCGACGTCCTGAACGGCGAGAAAGACCGCCACGTGCCCCATCCGCTGGCGACCTGAGCCGTCGAGGGGATCGGCCGATTCGCAGACCTTATCCCCGCCGTCCGATACGAAGGCGGGCCTGCGGGGATTGCCAAGCTTGGTCAAAGGCGCCAGATTCAGGGTCTGGTCTCGTAGGAGTTCGTGGGTTCGAATCCCTCTCCCCGCACCCGAACTTCTTGGGATTGCGCCCTCGACACCTACGGCCGAGAGTCCCAATCCCGTCCTAGACGAACCCGGGGGGCGCCTCCGAATTCTCCGTACCCGACCCTGGTGGGAATGGTGGACGCATCGAATCGCAACGGGTTTCGACCCCGTGGAAACGCCGGGTCGGAGGGGCGGAGGATCCCGGCCCCCCTTCGGGCTCGTCCTCCGCTCCGCCCCCTGGAAGAGGAGTCCCGGGCGCGCGCTGACTTCAAGGATTCTCACCGCGATGCGCACTCGCGCATCGGCGTGCGCACTCGGCCCTCGGACGACTCCTCGCTCCGGGGGGGACCGAGCGATATATATCGGGAATCCGACGATTTCCCTACCATGCCCGCGCGAGGCCGCTCGGCCCCCCGACCGGCCGCCGCCGTCCCCGGCGCATGGCCGATCTCAAGCATCGTGATCGTCTTCCAGGAGAATCACACCTACGACAACTACTTCGGGACCTACCCGAGGGGCGACGGGACCTCCGGAAAGCCGATCGCCCTTCCCGCGGTCCCCGGGGGTCCTCCCAGCGTCACGCCGTTCCACGCGTCCAACCCTCCGTCGAGCGACCTCAACCACAGCTGGCCGACGGCCCACGCCGACTACGACGGCGGCAAGATGGACGGGTTCGTCTACGCGGAGCGGACCTCGGAGACGATGGGAGTCTACTACGGGAGCGACATCCCGCGGTACTTCGCCGCCGCCGACGAGTACGTGCTCTGCGACCGGTACTTCTCCTCCGTCATGAGCCAGAGCGCGCCCAACCACCTCCACCTCCTGGCCGGGACCGCGGGTGGACTCCTCGACAACCACGTTCCGGCGACGTTGCCGTTTCCGCCCATCTTCGAGCAGCTGGACGCGAAGAATGTCTCCTGGGGACTCTACAGCGACTACACGAACTGGTACACGAGCTTCGACTACGTCCAGCGGAACGCCCCGGCGCGGGCGCGAATTCGGTCGGCCGCGCAGTTCGAGAAGGACCTGGCGGGGGGAAGCCTCCCCCAGGTATCTTGGATCATGGGGGCCGGCCACAATGCCACGGAGCACCCCACCGAGGACATCACGGTCGGCGAAACGTTGGTCGCCGACCAGATCGTCAACCCGATCGGACGGAGCGGTTACTGGAAGGGCGTGGCGATCTTCATCACATGGGACGACTACGGCGGACGCTACGACCACGTCGCCCCACCCGTCGTCGACCAGTGGGGCTACGGGTTCCGGGTCCCCTGCCTGGTCGTTTCCCCTTACGCCCGGCCCGCCTTCATCGACTCGACGGTCCACGACCACACGTCGATCCTCCGGTTCGTGGAGAACCAGTACGGATTGACCCCACTGAGCACGCGGGACCGGAACGCGGACGACATGACCTCGGCGTTCGATTTCACCGTCCCGGGACGGCCGTTCGTGCCGATCTGACCGTTAGGCAGGGCCCCCAGCGCCTGACCCGCGCCGTCCGTGCCCTCGCGACCCTTGTGCGGGGCTCGAGGTTTCCACGTGGGAGCATGCCCTCGAGTGAGGGGTCGAGCAATCCACCGATCCGCGGCCCGTACTCCCTAGGCCGGCGGCGCGTAGACACACGCCGCGGCCGATGCCGGATGTGCCAGCGCCTCGGCCGGCTGGACGATCCCGTTCATGAAGTAGGCATATTGCACGGTGGTCGGGAACTGCGCGTCGCCGCCGATCCACGCATCGTTCGCGTCGAAGTAGTCCCGGTAGACCACGCCGAAGTTGGAGCACGGGTCGCCGACCTCCGGGTTCGAAGAATCCGCACGGGGGTCGACCACGAGTTCGGCGATCTCATGGGAGAGCGCGAGGGCGTAGACGTCCGCGGCGTCGTCCAACGTGAACCCGGACCCGCCCGCATTCACGGTGAGGTACGGTAGACTGGCGAGGCTGTGGTACCCGAGTATCCCGAGCGTCCCTCGGGCGTCGGTGTTCAGCACACCGGTCGGGGGATTGAAGACGGCGAGCGCGTCGGTCGAAGGGACGGCGTTCCCCCTCGCGTACTGGTTCAGCCACCCTTGGAGGTCGGCGTCCCCATAGGTGTAGAATCCACTGGCGGCGTCCTTCGATCCCCCAAGCGGGGCCGAGAGGATCCCGAGATTCGGGTCGACGGCGACCTGGTTCGGACCGTACAGTCGGGCGTACGCGGAGGTGTGCGGCACGATTCGGCGGGCGTACTCGACCGCCCGCGTGTAGTCTCCCGCGTTGACCGCGAAGGTCGACCCGTTTGGCGCCTGAAAGGTCAGCTGGACGAAATGGATCGTGCCCATGAACAGGGAGCCCACGGGGCTGGAGCGGACGCCGGCCATCGGCGCGCCGGCCCCGAGGCGTGCCCTGGCGGTCGACGTCTTGAGCGCGCGGGTGCCGCATCTTCGCTCCATACTCCCCGAATCCGAACGCGGGATTTGAATCCTCTCCGTGGAGATCCCGGATCCGTGGGCCCGGGGTCGGGACGTGCGATGCTCCGACGCCCCGCCACGACGTTTTCGGCTCGAGGAGGCCGGCCCCACGGTCGGCCGCGTCTCGGCTCCCAAACCCCATCCACTTCCCAGCGTGGCCATTGACCGGGGGCACAGCTCGGATCAGGGCGCCGCACGCCCGCCCATGTCGAGTGGGTCCGGGGCTGGTCGGACCGGGGCGGCGCGGCGCGCCCTCCTCCTCACCACGACGTGTCCCGAGCCCCATCGACCCACAGATCGAGCGGGGCGAAGTCGCCGAACGACGCGGCCACCAGACGGCGCCCGCGAGGGTCCCCGGTGACGGCGCGGTCTGCGTCAACCCCAAGAGGTCGGCCACGGTGCCCCACCGATGCCCGTCGGGTTCGAGATCGAGGGGCACGTGGCGTGGATCACCCTTAACCGGCCCGAAGCGCTGAACGCGATCGACCCGGAGTCCCACGCCGACCTTGTGGCCGCGTGGAAGCGATTCCGTCACGATGAGGCGCTCCGGGTCGCGGTCTTGACGGGAGCCGGGGACAAGGCGTTCTGTGCCGGCGTCGACCTCAAGCGGATGGGCGAGTTCTACGCGGGGGCCGCTGGCGGCCAACGCCTCGAGGTATGGAACCGCGAACCGGGGATCGGAGGGATCACCCGGAACCTGGAGGTCGGCAAGCCGGTCATCGCCGCCGTCAATGGGATCTGCCTGGGGGGCGGGCTCGAGCTCGCGCTGGCCTGCGACATCCGAGTCGCGAGCGAGAACGCCACGTTCGGCCTCCCCGAGGTCCGCTGGGCCATCATTCCCGGGCAGGGCGGGACCCAGCGGCTTCCGCGGGCGATTCCCGAGTCCGTCGCCCTCGAGATGATCCTTTCGGGGCAGCCGATCGACGCCAAGCGTGCCGCATCGGTCGGCCTCGTCAGCCAGGTGTACCCTCTCGCCCGCCTGCGGGCCGAGGCCGGGGCGATCGCGAGCACCATTGCCGGACATCCGCCCCGGGTGGTCCGAGCCGCCCTCGACGCCGTCCGACGGGGAAAGGCGCTCCCCCTCGCCGAAGGGCTGCGGCTCGAGCAGGAGCTGGCCGATCCACTAAGGGACAGCCCGGACAACCGCGAGGCGCGGGCCGCGTTCCGCGAGAAACGACCCCCCCGATGGGCCGACGGTTGAGGCCGTCGGCCTGAACGGAGTCAGTCGCCGGACTCGAGCTCGGCGCACGTGGCGCGGGTGAATCGTTCGAGCAGCTGCGCCCCGACCTCGGAGCGGGCGTGGGCCAGGAGGGTGGCGGGGGGGGACGTTCCGCACTCCATCCGGAACTCAGTGCCTCCCTGGGTCACGCTCGCCACCGACGCGGAGGCGTCCGCGTGGGAGAGGCGAGGCAGTATCAACAGATGCAACCAGGCATCGGGCTCGCCGACCGGCGCTCCGCCGACCGGTTTCGGGGACCAGTCGATCCGTCGACGCCAGCCGATCGTGCCCGGTGACGCGAACCCGGAGGGAATGTCCAACACCGGACCGATCCGGAAGCCCGTGAACTCCCGGCGCTCGGCCACGTGGAGCCCGGCCTCGTCGAAATCCTCCCTCAGCCCTTCGATGCGCTCCCGCTCGACGGCGACCGGGGGCGGGGACCCGGTGGGAGGGCTCGGGGTACCTTTCGAATTCGGGCCGCGGTGGGCTCGGTATGGGGGTACCGCCATGGAACGAACCCGGACCGGGCACCGACTACAAGAATCCCGCGCTCCGCCCACGGGAGCTTCGCGCGGGGCCCGGACGATTTCCCGCTACGCGGCGGGGCCGCCCGAGGAACCTAGCGGGCGCGTGGGGAGGCGAGCCGTTGGGGCCAGGCCCTGCGGGCCAGGAGGCCGAAGATGGCCGCACTGAGCAGCGCTCCTGGGGAGAGCACGAGGAGCTCCAGCGGCCAGCCCGAGCCGGGCAACAGATGGAACGCCAACGGGGGCGTCCCGTTCGCCCTCAGCGCGCACACCCCCGGGATGGAGCACGGCGGAGTGCGGTTGAGCAGGAGAAACACCGGGGGCAGGGTTCCGGAGGAAGTGAGTATCACGAGCGTCGTGGCGCTCTCGTAGCCGGGGGCCGAACCGACCACCACCGCGGGACCAGGCGGTCGGAGGTCGGTGAACACGGCCGCTCCGGTGGGGCCGGTGGTCGCCGACGCGTTCGGCGCGACGGTGACCGTCCCGCCCGCGATCGGATTACGGCTCTGTCGGTCGTCAAGCCACACCGTGAGGTTGGCGCCTCCCGGGGGTCCCAGGGAGAGTTTCCAGGTCGTGGTCTGGATCCACGGGTGGTAGGCGGGGCCGTAGGTGAGGTTTGCGAATCCGGGGGCCGATACGGTGACGCTGAAGTTCTCGGCGCCGACGGTCAGGTTGAACCACCCTCCGCGGCCGGTCTCGAACGACAGGGGAGCGAACGAGCCCGGGTCGAGGGGGCTCAGGAGTCCGCGAGCGCCGACCACCGGGGTTCCGTCTGAGTTCCGTACGACCTCAATCCGGAGCGGGCCGCTCGCCCGCAGGGTGAGGTTCACCGACACATTCGCGTTCGGAGGAGTGAGTACCGAACTGTTGGCGCCCGAGAACCCCGGGAGGGAGCCACCGAAGGTCAACCACCCGCCCGCGAACGGCAGCTGGAGGGGGCCCAGCTGGCCGGCGGCGTCGCAGGTCCCGAGGATCACGCTGGCGTCGAGCGTGACCGTCACGTCGGCAAGGGGGAACCGGTTCGACGCCGCGTCCGAACCCCAGCAGTGCACGGTGGCCGTGGGGAGATCCGTGAGGAGGACGGTCAAGCGCGCGGAGGGGAGATGAGGCGCAGTGAACGGGACCGTCCGGGAGTAGTAGCCCGCGTGGGACACCGTCACGTTCCACCCGATGCCCGGGGAGACGTCCAGGGAAAGACTCCCCGTCGGGCCGGTCGACTGGGGGGCCGGGCTGCACGGGCCGTTGAACAGGACCGAGGCGCCGTCGATGGCCGCCGAGGTGGCGCGGTCCAGGACCGTGACGTTGAGCGCCGTCGATGGGCTCGGACAGGTGGGCGGCGGCGGGTTGGTGCCGTTGCCGAGCTTCGGGATGTAGCAGTTGGGCCATGGGGAGCCGGGGGATTGGAGCAGCCAGGTGAACGCCGGCAACCCCGCGAGGGAGGGGCTCGCCGACCAAATCCACATCCCCGCACAGTTGCTCTCCTCCGGCTCGGCGACCGTCGGGTCGTAGAGGGGTGGGGGTGCGCCGTCCACGCCCAGCCGCGTCCACCGACCGGCGGCGGGGTCGAAGGTATACGTATCTCCGAACGCGATCGGTCCGAGGGGTCCCGGATGGAATCCCCCGAACAGCGTCGCGTCGTTCACCGTCGGGTCCCACATGAACGCCGGCGACGCCCGCGGGGCGATGACCGCACCGGTCGTGTTCACGACGCGCCACGCGCTCGCCCCCAGCTGGTAGGACCATACCGAGGACGAACAGACCTCGCCACACCCCCCGAACAAGTAGAAGGTGTCGTCGACCGGGTCGAAGACCATCTCGGAACCGAACATCGGGGCCGGGGCGCCCGCGAGCGCCAGCCGGCTCCAGGCCAACGTCGACAGGTTGAGGAGCCACGTGTCGTTCCAGAGGGCCGCCCCCGTGGAACCTCCGAATCGGAATGACGGGTCGACCCCTCCTTCCAGGAGGGCGACCCCTCGGGCCGGGTCGATGGCCATCGCGGCGTTCTCGCGCGCCGACGGGGCCGGTCCTCCGGTCACGTTCCTCCAGCTCTGGGTAGGGAAGTCGAACACCCAGGTGTCGTTGGCCACCGCCTGGGTCGCGATGTCCGTGATCCCGCCGAAGATCGTCCCGATCCCGAGCGCGGCGTCCGAGACGTAGGACATGTTCGCCCGCGCCGATGGGGAGACGCTCGGAGGCAGTTCCCACTCCGACCAGTTGAATTCGGTGGCGTTGTACTCGATCGTGACGTTGCCGAGCGTCCCGCTTCCGAACCCCCCGAAGATCGTCAGGTTGTTGGTGCGATCGTCCGTCAGGAACGCGCCGCCCTCCCCCTGGGTGTTGTTGTTGTTCCCTGCGCCGTAGATCCACCACCCCGTCAGCCAGTTGTACGCTCCGGAGGCCGACGCGGGGGCGAGCGCGCGGGCCGCCACTCGGTGCACTCCGGGGGGTTCGGGGCCGTGGGAGGATGCGATATGGAGGTGGACCCCGGGGGGAGTGAACGAGGGGCTGGCCCGAACTCCGGCGGCCCGCGGCAGCGGGAACGCGGAGGAGATCGCGAAGCAGACGACGAGGACGACCAGCCCCCATCGTGCCGGGAGGCCCCGGTGGCCCGGCCGCCGAAGAGGCGTCGCGCTCATCGGTGGACGCCCTCCTGGGCGATCCGCCGGGGATCCCCCGTCAGCAGCTTCGTCCACGAGGCGCGGGTGGAAGCGAGGGACCCCGGGGTACCGGTCAGGAGATGCTGGATGCGTCCGTTGCTCCACTCGAGGAACACTTGGGGGATCAGGTAGTCCTCGGTCCAGTCGCCGTGCGCCTCCACGAGATGGTCGGCGAGCCGCTCCTGCTCCCGGACGTCGATGTCGAGCAGTCGTAGCGGGACCTCGAGCTTCTTCGCGAGGAGCGGAGCCCGCTCGGTCGACATCGGGGTGGAGTGCGGACACCAGTCCGCGTAGACGAGGTCGAGCCGTACCGGCTTCGGTTCGGTCATCCCCGACCTCCTACCCCCCTAGGCTCCCGAGAAGCCTTGAGGATGCCTTCTCAGGTCGCAGCGCGGCCGCCCGCTCAAATACCGGCGCCGCGGTCGGCCGCCCGATGGTCCGTCGGGGAGCGGCCCGCACACGCAAGCCCACGCGGACCTCGCCCGCTCGACGGAGCGCGAGCCCGCCCAGACCTTCGCCCTCGGTGCCCGGTAGCATCCCCCCCGCGGTCCACGCGCCGGACGTCCTTCGCGAAGAGCCTCACGCCCACATGGTGTGCCGCAACTGTGGGCGGATCGCGAGCGTGACGCTGACCCAGCTCGACCTCTTTGAACTCGAACGGCTCGCCGGGCGCCGACCGCCGCGGTGGTCCGTCGATGGGGTCACCTTCTCCCTGACTGGCCTCTGCCCGAATTGCCGCACCCTCCGCCTCCGCTGAACCGGAGCGGAATCGTTCCCCGGGGCGGAGCCGACGCGATGATGGGCTTCCTGACGGTTCCGCGACTGGCGTTCGGGGCGGGAGCGCTCGAGCAGTTGAGCGCGCTGGGGGCACGCCGAGCCCTCGTCATCGTCGACCCGAACGTGGCCCGGCTCGGAAAGGAGCGGCGGGCGATCGAGGAACTCCAGAAGACCGATACGACGCTCGAGCTCTGGGCCGGCCCCCCTGTCGACCCCTCGACGGAGGACCTGGCGCCGGGCGTCGCCCTGGCGACGAGCCTGCAACCGGACTGGATCTTGGCGGTCGGCGGCGGGAGCACGATCGACGCCGCGAAGGGCGTCTGGGTGCGCTACGAGCGGCTCGAGCTCTCCCTCGACGGTCTGACCCCTCTGATAGAACTGGGGCTCCGTCGAAAGGCGCGCTTCGTGGCGGTCCCGACGACGAGCGGGAGCGGTGCCGAGGCCTCGTGGACCGCGACGTTCCGAAGGGAGGGCGGCCTCCCCGTCGAGGTCGCTTCCCGGGAACTCGTGCCCGATTGGGCGCTCCTCGACCCGTCGCTCGCGTGGACGATGCCCCCGGAAGTCACGGCGGATTCCGGCGCCCAGGTAC
The DNA here is from genome assembly GCA_022750155.1 of Thermoplasmata archaeon. Lineage (GTDB taxonomy): Archaea > Thermoplasmatota > Thermoplasmata > Lutacidiplasmatales > UBA184 > Lutacidiplasma. Next base: position 69,203 of record JAKIWG010000006.1, read on the forward strand.
TCGCCCACGCCTTCGAGGCGATCGCTTCGGAGTGGTCCCATCCGTTCTCCGACGCCCTCGCCCGCGAGGCCCTCGTCGCCGCGCTCACCCACCTCCCCCGGGTGGCGAAACATCCCGACGACGAGGAAGCTCGGAGCGCGGTCCATTACGCCGCGACCATGGCGGGGGTGGCGATCTCCAACTCCCAGGTGGGCGTGGCGCATGCGCTCGCCACGGCGCTGGCCTCCGAGTTCCGGATCCCCCGCGGGCGCCTGCTCGGTGTACTCCTTCCATTTGTCCTCGAGTACAATTTTCCCGCCGCCCGAGACCGATACGGGACCCTCGCCCCGCTCCTGGGGTCGGGCGCCGTCCAGCATCGCGCCGCCCTCCCGGACCGCATCCGCCCGGTGCTCCAGCAGCTCGGAATCCCTCCCACCCTCGAAGCGGCGGGGATCTCCGCCTCCCACCTCGTTCCTCTCCTGCCGCTCCTGGCCGAGCGGGCCTCCAAGAGCCCCGGGGCGGTGTCGAACCCTCGGGTCCCGTCGCTCGAGGAGTTGACCGGTCTCCTCGAGCTCGCCCTCCGGGGTGGGCACGTCCACTTCTGAACGTGGAGCGCGGGAGGGGAGGCGAGCTCGGGGCCCCCCCCACTCGGCTATCGGGGCGGCATGCGATTCCGACGACCTCGGGCCATGCGAGCCCTAACCATCGTATTGGCGAACGAAGGGAGTCCGGCGAGCGGACCGGACGGCGTGCGCGCGGGGGGTGCGCGACGCCCGCGCGCGCTCCAGGCACCGAGCGCCCCCGTCGTCGCGCCGGCCCCGATCCCGGCCAGCAGGATCGGCCAGGGCGTCGCGGGGGCGGTGGCGACCGCGGCCGGAGGCGGAGAGAGGAACAGGTAGAGGGTGACGGGAGCGCCGTCCACCACGACCGACGTCGTCGAGCTCTGGTAGCCCGGCCCGGATACGGTCACGGAATAAGTCCCGTTCTCGAGATTCAACCGGTAGGTGCCCGTCGTGCTGGAGGTCGTGACCACGTCTCCCGGGTTCGCCACCACCACGAACCCGGCGAGCCCGACCGAGTCGCCGCGGTCCACCACCGCGCCGTGGAGCGCGAAGACGAACGGTTGGAGCGTGACGTTCACCGGGGGTGCTCCCGCGTGGTAGACGATGGTCAGGGTCGCGGAGTGGTACCCCGGGGCGCTCACGGCGAGCGTCACCGACCCGTTCGGCACGGCGAGGGAGAATCCCCCGTTGGCCGTCGTGAGGGTCGAGGGGCCGGTGCTCGCCGCCACCGTCGCACCCGCGACGGGCCTCGCGGTGAGGCCGTCGACCACGGAACCGAGGAGCGGAGAGCCGGCGGAGGCCGCCGAGGGGGAGCCGAGGCTCTCAGGGGTCAGGACGGCCGCCGCCGTCGTCGCGGCCGCGCCACCCAATGCCCCGAGGCAGACCATGAACAGGAGAAATCGGCGCACACACTCCAAGACGCCCCGGGGGGGGTTTTGGACCTTTGGGTGAGTTCTCAATCGGACGGAACGGTCCCGGTCGACGGATCAGCGGGACGGACGTCTATGCGACGGAAGCAGGCGCCGCGAGCGCCCTGCCCTCCCCCTTGCGGGGGGCCGTCGCCGGGACCTCCCGGTTCTCGACGGCGTGGTTGATGGCGATCTCGGCGAGGTCGCTCGCGTACGACGCGCTCCGCTCCAGGCTCTCGAGGACGTAGGCGAGGCTGACCGCGAGCCGCCCCCGCTTCGTGGAGAGCTCGCGAAGGATCTTCTCCCGCTCGCGGGTCACGCGGTGGGCGTGGTCGACGACCGCATTGGCGCGGGCGATGTCCTTCGTTTCGAGGGCATCGAGCGCTTCCGAGAGCGTCGACGAGGCCTCCGCGGAAAGGGCGTCGAGCTCCCCGACGAGCGAGGGAGGCGGCTTTTCCTTCCCGAGCATGGCGACGGTATCCGCGATCCGCACCGCGTGGTCGGCGATGCGTTCCAACACGCGGGAAGCGAGCAGGTAGGTCGAGCACTCCGGAAGGGTGAGGCCGAGGCTCGTGAGCATCCGTGCGTCGCGGAGGGCCGTCGTGACCTGCTTCTGTACGAACCAGTGCAGTCGGTCGACCTCCCAGTCCCTCTCGACGACGTCGCGGGCGATCGATTCATCCTGGGCACGGAACGCGGCCATCGCGTCGGACTGCATGGCGCGGACCATCTGGTGCATCCGCCGGATCACCGAGGGGATCGGGAGCGGGTTGGTGCCGATCACGTCCTGGAGCACCACCGCGTCCGCCGTCTCCTCGAGGATCTCCGGACCGATCATCCGCTGGGCGAAGGACCGCACGACGTCGCGCGTGTGCGGGCTCATCCGGGCCGGGGTCCGCACCTCGAGGAGGGGCGCGCCCGCGATGTACTCGGCGATGAGGATCCGGAATAGGTGGTCCTCGTTCATGTCGTTGGTCACGTGGACGACCCGCCGGGTCGATTCGGCCCTCGGACCCTCCTCGGCGTAGACCGCGAGCGACCCGTCCGAGCGAGGGGTGAACAGCAGCACGTCGCCTGCGTGCAGGCCGCGGCTCACGACCCAGGTCTTCGGGAGGGAGACGATGAACGTGGAGCCTCCCGTCTTCTGGATCCGGCGCCCGTGGAATCCCCCCGTCGTTCGCATGCGGCTCGGATTGCACTTCTCCCTATACTATATAGATTGTCCAAGTCGCCCCCACACGGCTCGCCCGGGCTCTCGCGGAACCACCCCGTAGCTCCGGCGCGCCGCTCTAATACCGGTGCGCCCGGTCCGCTCTGTTCTCCATGGCCTCCCCGCGGGGTACGACGTTCCGGTTCGGTTCGCGGCGGGTGTCGGTTCCCCCCTCACGCTCCCTGCTCTCGGCGCTGATGGGCTCGCACCTGCCGATCCTGCAGCGGTCGATCCGCTACCATCGCCCGAGGGCCCCGTTCTGCGGGGTGGGGCAGTGCACGAACTGCCTGATCCGGGTCAACGGGATCCCCAACGTCCGGGCCTGCCGGTACGTTCCGAGCGACGGGGATTTCGTCGAGACCGAGAACTCGTGGCCGTCTCCCGCGGTCGACCTGCTCTCAGCGCTCGACGTCCTGCTCCCCGGGGGGATCGACACCCTTCGGGGATTCCGAAGGCCCGCGTGGGCCACCCCGCTCTACCACCGGGTCGTCCGGAGGCTCTCCGGGTACGGGCGCCTGGCCGATCCGGGCCAGGGGTCCCCGCCACCCGTGGGCTCACGCCACGACACCGACGTGGCGGTGATCGGTCTCGGGGTCGCCGGAGCCGCCGCGCTCCGGACCCTTCAGGAGCATGGGGCGAACGCCCTCGGGATCGAGCGGGGGTCGGTCGAGCCACTGCCTGGGACCCCCGTGCTGCCGGGGACGGCCGCGGCATTCCTTCCGCCGCCGGTGCCGGGACCGGCCCACCCCTGGCGAATCGTCTGCGTGGAGCGAGGGTCCCGAGGCGTGCAGGTTCGGGCCCGTGCGGTGGTCGTCGCGACCGGTGGCTACGATGCCGGGCTCTGGTTCTCCGGAAGCGACCGACCCGGGGTGATGACCGCGGAGGGGGCCTTGTCGATGACCGGGAACGGGGGTCGGGGGGCGTTCCGCAAGGCGGTCGTGTTCGGCGGCGGCCCGCGCGCCGCCGACCTCCTCGACCGGTGGGGCGCCCTCATCGAAGCCGTCGTCGCACCGGGGGCGGTCTCCCCCGAGGTGAGCGAGAAGGCCTCGGCGCTCGAGGTCCCGCTCTATCCTCGCACCCTGTTGCTCGCCGCCCGAGGGCGCCGCCGCGTTCGCGCGGCCCTGCTGCGGTCCCGGGCCGAGGGGACCGAGTTCGCCGTCGAGGCCGACGCGATCATCCTCGCCCACCGACGACTTCCGCACCCGCAGCTCTACTTCCAGGCCGGGGCGAAGATGGAGTGGCGCCACTCCGCGGCGGCGTATTTTCCGACCCTTCGCGAAGGTACCGAGACCAGCCTGCCGGGATTGTTCGCCTCGGGGGAGGGCGCGGGGTTCCTCGGGCCGACGGCGGTCGAGGCGAGCGGCGTGGCGGCGGCCCGGCAGGCGATGGGCATGCCGGCTCCCGCGATGGACGAAGGCTCCCGCGTGGACGCGACGGCGCCGAATGAGATCGAAGGGTACTATCGCGAGCTCCTCACCGGACGTCGCGTCGGCGGCAAATGGGTCATCTGCCCGTGCGAGGACGTCCTCCTTTCGGAAGTGGAGGAGGCGCACGCGTTGGGGTACCGCGGGATCGAGGTCCTGAAGCGGTACACCGGGGTGGGGAGCGGCCTCTGCCAGGGTCGCTACTGCCTACCCGACACCCTCCTCCTGCTCGCCCGTCTGGAGCAGCGCCCGGCCCCGGAGGTCGGCTACATCACCCAGCGCCCGCCGGTCACGCCGTGGTCATTGTCGGCGTTCGCGACGCTCCCCGAGGACGGGGAACCCGAGGGTCCCGGATGATGCCGCCCTCCCGGGAGCGGTACCACACCGTCGTCGTCGGGGCCGGCATCGTCGGCCTGTTCACCGCATACCATCTCGCCCGTGCGGGCGTTGGGCCTGTGCTCGTCGTCGACCGGGGATTCCTTTCCGGCGGCGCCTCGGGTCGAAACGGGGGGGGCGTCCGACAGCAGTGGGAGACCGCCGCCACGGTCCGCCTGGCCCGGGAATCCGTCGACGCGTACCGTCGCTTCGGCGGTGAGTTCGGCTACAACATCTGGTTCCGCCAGGGCGGATACCTGTTCCTCGCCGAGAGTCCGAACGAGCTCGAGCGGTTGCGCAGGGTGCGGACGGTGGTCGAGCGGGAGGGCCTCCGATCCCGGGAGCTGACCCGGTCGGAGATCCCTCGGTACGCGAACGGGCTCGAGCTGGACGGGGTCGTCGGGGGGACCTTTCTCCAGAGCGACGGGACCCTCTACCCGTTCCCCGCGATCTGGGGGCTCTACGAGACGGTCCGGTCGCTCGGAGTCGAGGTCCTGCTCGGGGCCGAGGCCACCGGGGTCTCCGCGTCGCAGGGCAAGGTGCGGGGGCTCCACCTCGCCACGGGCCCGGTGGCGACCGATGCGGTCGTCAACGCGGCCGGAGGCTGGTCCTCGGAGTTCTCCCGCCGCTGCGGCCTCGCCCCATCGAACACGCCGACCCGGCACGAGATCCTGGCCACGGAGCCGCTCAAACCGTTCCTCGACCCGATGGTCGTGCGGCTTTCCGACGGGCTCTACTTCTCCCAGACGATGCGCGGGGAGATCGTGGGTGGGCTCACTCTGTCCCACCCCCCCGGTACCGCCCCGGGAATGCCGAGCTCGGCGAGGTTCCTTCGGGCGATGTCCCGCGCGCTCACCCAGCTCGTCCCCCGCCTCGCCACCCTGGGGATCCTTCGGGCCTGGTCCGGCTTCTACGACGATACGCCGGACGGGTTGCCCCTGATCGGCGAAGACCCTCGGCTCATCGGGTTCTTCCAGGCGAACGGCTTCGGCGGACACGGGTTCATGCTCGCCCCCGCCTCGACCCGGCGCGTCGCCCAGGCGGTCCTCGGCCAACCGAGCGACCTGGACCCCGCGCTCTTCGGCCCCGGGAGATTCCTCGGCCCGCCCCGGGAGCGTCCCGTAGAGGGCGCGCAGCTCGGCTGACCCACGCGCCCCCCAAGGGGTTTTCCGATGCCCCCGGCTCCCCGACCCGATGGACCGTTCCCCGACCGAGCCGTTCTACGAGCCATTCCCCCGCTCGAGCGGTCCGCCGGCGAAGGGCCCCGACCCGGTCCACCTGCTGGCGTACCGGGGTGCGGTCACGGGAGCTGACGCCTATCGCGCCGTCCGCTCCGCCGTCCGCGTCGAGGAGGGCGTCCTGCGGACCGGGAACCGGTTCGTCCCGGCGGACCGGTACCGGGAGATCGCGTTCGTCGCCGTGGGCCATGCGGCGCTCTCCTTCGCCCTCGGACTGTGCGACGCGTTGGGAGAGCGGTTGACCCAGGGGCTGGTGATCGGCCCCGACCCAATCCCGCCGGAGGTCCCCTTCCGTTCGATCCGCGTGGGGGACGGTTGGCCCGGATCGGTCGACGCCCAGGCGACATCGGAGTCGGTCCTTGAACTCGCGAGCGGTCTCGGGGAACGGGACCTCCTCCTCGTCGCCCTGTCCCCGGGCGCACTATGCCACCTCGCCCAGCCCCCGAACGGATGGACCGGGACGGCCTGGGCCGAGTGGCTGCGTCGTGCGAGCGAGAGCGGCGCGACCGGCGCCGAGGTGGCGAGCCTGGCCCGGCTCAGCGGCCGAGGGGCCGTCGCGGGCCGGGTCGCCCTCGCGGCCCGTGACGCGAGCGTGGTGACCCTCCTCCTCGAACGGGGCGACGGGGCCGCCGACGTCGGGGGGGGGCCGACCCTCCTTCCGACCTCTGTCGAGCGGGCGAGCGTCCGCGCGATGCTCGAACGGACCGGCCTATGGGCGAGGATGACCGCGGCGGAAACCGCCCCCTTTCTCGGCCCGGCCGCCCTGTCGCCGAAGCTCGGCGGTCAGGTCCGGCGCCCGGTCGTCGTCGCCACTCCGGCGGACGCGCTGCGCGGCGCGGCGGACTCGGTCGGCGAGAGGAAGTACATGCCGAGGCTCGCCGCGCTCAGCATCGCCGACCCCCCCGAGGCCGCGGCCGAACGGTTCCTGGCCCGCGTCGAATCCGTGGTGGAGGAGAACCGTCCGGAGATGATCGACGCCGGTCGCAAGGGGATCGTGGCGTTCGCCGCGCTGACCCTCGGGCTCCCCGAAGGGGTCGACGAGCAGCCGGCGTTCGAACGGTTCCTCGCCGCTGTCACCTCGAACCTCCGGCGCCGTGAGATGACCGTCTCGTTGCTTCGGACCGCGGGGTCGCCGTCAGGCCACCCGTCGCCCCCCGGCGCCGTCGTGGGGGGCACGGGCCCACGATCGGGGGAGCGCGCCGGCTCCGCCCGGCCGCTCCGTATGCGCTCGGGGATCACCGACGTGGGACTGATCGCGGTGGCGCTCTCGCCCGCCTCGCCCGGCGGTTAGGGAGGGTGGCGTGGCCCCGACCCCGGCCTCTCCGTCCCCGGGCGATGGATACTGGTCGCTCCTACGCAACCGCAACTTCCGCTTCGTGTTCCTCTCGGGATCGGCCGGGGACACCGGCTACGCGGCCTACTCGATCGCGATCCTGTGGATCGCCTACCGGGTCTCCGGAAGCCTCGCCGTCGCCGGACTCGTGCTCTTCGTGGAGTTCGGGGTCTACTCCATGTCCTTCCTGGTCGGGCCCGTGGTCGACCGGGTGCGCGACCTCCGCAGCGTGCTTCTCGTCGGCTACCCGACCCAGGCGCTGCTCGCGTTCGTCGTCGGCCTCCTCCAGAGCGAGGGCCGGCTGACGACGCCGACCCTGCTGCTGCTCGTGATCGCCCTCTCCGTCGTGTGGGATTTCACCTGGACCGCGACCCAGGCGATCCTCCCGAGGGTCGTTTCGGGAGACGCCCTCTTTCGGGCCAACGGACTCTCCGGGGCGGTCAGCGGTGGAAACCAGATCGCCGGATTCGCGGCGGGCGCCGGGCTTCTCCTGATCGTCGGCCCGGCGGGCGCCACGTTCCTCTACGCCGCGCTCAACGTGGTCGCCGCGCTCCTGGCGATACCCATCCGCGCGGTCTCCGACTCGACCCCTTCGGCGGGCTACCTCGAGGAGATGGCCCAGGGGTGGCGATACCTCGCCGCGGGGGAAGGACGCCCGAGGTTGCAGCTCGTCACCTACGCTACCGCCCAGGGTTTCTTCAGCGCCGCCCCGGCGCTCCTCATCGCGCTGCTCGCCTCCCGGGAGTTCGCCGACCCGGTGTCGAGCTACGGGATCCTGTTCACCGCCTTCGGGATCGGTGGCGTCGTCGGGAGCCTCGGGCTCGGGCAGGTCAATCCTCGCCGACACCTCACCGCGCTACTGGTCGGGGTGGGAGTGGGAGAGGGTGTGCTCGTGCTCGCGGCGGTCGAGGTGGCGCCCGCGCTCCTGGCGAGCATTGCGGCGTGGTTTTGGGTCGGGGTGTTCGACGTCGGCTTCTACACCGCGTACGTGGTCTACTTCCAGGCGACGGCCCCCGCGCCGATGGTGGCGCGCGCGCTGACGAACGCCTACTTCCCGAGGGGCGGCGCGCGGGCGGTGGGCGGACTGGTCGTCGGCGTGCTGGCCGTGACCCTCTCCCCGGTGGCCCTGGGCTCGCTCGTCGGCGGCGTGTTCGTCGCCATCGCGGTCCTCGGTCCGGCGCTGCTACCGGCCGTCCGTCGGCTCGGGTTCTGAACCGGCCGGCGGGATGGGCGGGTCGCTGACCTGGAAGTGTCGCTTGAGGGACATGTACTCCTCGTAGGAGATCTGGCGACGGGCCCGGACGGCCCCGGCCTGCTTCACCGACTCGATCCGGTACAGGTGGACGAGCTCGGAGACCGGGCGAGGGGTCGTCGGGGTCCGGTCCTGGGCGAGCGGGGCGGCGGCCAGGGGCCGCTCGGTCACCGGCACCTCGCCCGCTCCGGAGGAGAACGCGCTTGAGCCCGGGGGGGAAGAGAGGGCCGGCCGTTCCAGGTAGTGCCGGAGGGTTTCGAACTCGGCGGGCGAAATCTCCCCCTCGTCCCTCAGCAGTTCGATGAGCTCGGGCTGACGAGGGCGATAGGTCTCCACCAGTTCGGAGAGGGGCCGGTCGCCGCCCCCCGACGTGGCGGGAGCGTTCCCGAGGGAACCCTCGAGCGCGTCGAGCTCCTCCTGGAGCCGACGGAGCAGGGCGGCCGATTCCTCCGCGGAATCGCCCCCCGAGGGAGTCGGGGTGGAACGCTTCGCCGATACTCGGAGGCGACGGGGTCCGCGACCCCTCGACCCCGCGATGTCGACCTCGAGCGAGACCTCGATCTCGACGGGGTCGGGCGCCATGCCCCCCTCAGCCCCTTTTCGGGAAAACGTACGAGGGCCAAGGGGGGCCGTGTGGACGATGCCGGCCCCCGGACCTCGGTGCTTGCTTACCTTGGGGAACCAACTCCACTAGGGGGAGTAAGTGTAGCCGAGTAACTATATATGGCCCGGGCGACTTGCACCCCCCGAGGAAGCCGATGCAGCATCCTGTTGCCCGTCACGTCCCGGCCGCCGGGCCGAACGATACCTGCGAAACCCAACTCTCGGGCCCGTGCCCCGTCCTCGCGGCCGTGGGAGTCGTAGGGACCGAGTGGCGCCTCGCGATCATCCACCGCCTTCTGCAGGGCCCCCAACGCTTCAGTGAACTTCTGAAGTCGAACTCCCGCCTCAACGCGAAGACGCTGAGTGCGACCCTCAAGTACCTCGAGGGGACGGGCGTGGTCCAGCGGACCGTCGTCAGCACCCGGCCGTTCAGCGTCGTCTATTCCTTGACCGAGATGGGGATGGGCCTCGCCCCCGCGACGCGGGAGCTTCGAGTGTGGGCCGAGCGATGGCTCGCCCCTCGGTTGCGCTCCGCCCACGCTCCGAGCCCCTCGAACCGGACCCCGGCGATCGAGGGAGAGTTGCCGCGCGTCGTGGTCGACTCCTCCGTCGGGCGCGGCCGGTAGGACGAAACCGTTCCCGGGGAGGTGTTCCAACCTCCCCTCTCCCGGGGTTCATATACCGCGGGGGCGAACTATTCGATACAACCAACCCCGGGAGACCCCCCTCACATCGCCACAAGGAGACGGCACCGCGTCTCGGGCGTGCGGGGGGGTCTTCCATCCCCCTCCTTCTCCGGCACCTTCCATCGTTCACGGGCGCCGCAGCCAGCATCCCGCGCGACCCGGTGGCTCGACCCAGCAATGTCGGGTTGTTCGTCGAACCCCTCGGGCCGAGCTCCGTGGTGTGCCTCACCGCCCCGCTCCCACCGAACCTTCGACGACCGACCCCGGAACCTGAGCTCCGCTCCGGCGCGACGTCGGGGGCCTTTCGAGGGCCTCTCCCCGTTCGCGTCGGTGCCCGCTCGAACGCCTTCGGCGTGAACGTCCGGCTGGGAAGAGGGGTCTTTCCGGCCGCCGACGTCTGATCAGCGGACGCGCTCCCCGGTGCTGGGACGCGTTCCACTCGACTCGGGGACTCACGCCCGGGCCCATTCCCGGCCTCGCCGCCGGACCTCTCCTCCCCGCAGGGCGACGGCTCACCGGCCGTCCGCCGCAGACCCTCGGGGGGAGAGACCGCCCACGTCCCCCGGATCCGGTCTCCAGGACCGGCACCGCCGTCGTCGCGCGGTCACCGACGGACGGCGCGGAGTTTTCAATGGGTCGTACGACCACGGACGCTTTCGCGTCCCCAGAACCCGTTCCCGCCGAATTCGCCGAACACCCGATCGTCCATGGGGCGTTCCGCCGGGTGGGACGCCTGCGACTCCCGCTCGGCCTTCACCACTCACCCTGGGCGACCCTCTACCGAATGCCCGACCACCGGCTCTTCTGGATCGTCCGGCTCTGGGAGGTGGACCGGCCGGTACGTCGATGCGTCGGCACGTCGACGATCCGGAGATTCTGTGACGTGAACCACCTGCCGGAGCTGCGGGCCCGTGTCGAAGAGCTCGTCGCGACGGCGGCGGATGGGGATGCGTCGGGCTGAGGCACGCCGCAAGAACGCCGGAGCGATGTTGCGGACGTCCTCCCCCGGGTGGTCCGGTGCGTACCTGCGGGAGTTGGCGAGGTCGATCGCCGCCTCGCCGAGGGGCGTCCGGCTCCTGGTGCGCCAGCTCCCGAAGGCGGCCGGCCCGATCCTCCGGTCCGATCGCGAAGGCATGGATTCGTTGCTCGGTGCCGCCGCCGCCCGAATCCCCGGCCGTGTGGAGTTCCTGGAGGCGGTCGATCCCCTGAAGGTCGAGCGCCGGGGTGAGGACCTCTGCCTCGCCGTCGTGCCCGATCCCGTACCGACGGCGGAGACCCCGCTCCCGGAGCGGTCGGCAGGGTTCGCCCGACATCGGTCCCGCGAGGAGGTGGTGCCCGCGGCCCGGACCGCTCCGATCGCGCCGGTCCCGGCCCTCGAATCCCCGCCGGGGCTCTCCGGGGAATCCCACGCCGTGTGGGAGTCCGAGGGGAATGGTCGACTTGCGGTGCGACTTAGGTCTCGGTGGAGCGGGCCCTCCCCGGAGCTCGCCCGTGAGCTCGCCGGTGTGACCGCGGGGATTCTGCGCCGGACCGACGAGGCCGGGTTCCCGAGGGCGAAGGTGCTCGTTTCCCGGAGCCGGCGGGTCGTCGAGCGTGCCTGGTCGGATCCGTGGAGCCGGTGGCGGTTCCCGGGCCCTTCGTTCTCCGTCCTGCCCGAGGTGGCGGCCCGCGAGGTGAGCCTCCCCTCGCCGCGCGCGTTTCCGTCGCCGTCGGACCTGTTGCACCATGCGGTGGCGGTGGGGGCCTCCGGTTCAGGGAAGACCTCCTGGCTCGTCGGCGTAGCCCGTCAGGCCATCGAGCGCGGGACCGCGACCGTGATCCTCGACGTGCACGGGGACGTCGGTCCACGGCTCGTCGCCGGCCTCTCTCGGGAGGCGCGGGCGAGGGTCGTCGTCCTCGACCCGACCGACGATCGGAGCAGCCGCAGCGGGATCCGAGTCCTGGGAGGGAGCGGCGTCGCCCCCGAGGTGGAGGCGGCGCATCTCGTGGCCGCGCTGAAACGGCTCACCGGGGACGGCGGAGAGACGTTCTGGGGATTCCGGATGGAGCGGATCTTCGACACGTTCGTGCGCCGGGTCCAGGAGGAGGGGGGAACCCTGGTCGACCTGTTCGACCTGCTCACCGACCCCTCCCGGCGGGATGCGGCGCGGCTCGCGACGGCGATCCCCGCCGTCGCCCGGTTCCTGGAGGAGCTCCCGGCGATCCAGCAGCGGAATCCGGAGTACCTGGCGCCCGCGGCCGCGCGGATCGCCAAGGTGCTGCTCCGCGACGAGCTGACGCGGCTACTGGCCCCCGCCGACGCCGGCCTGCCCATCGACCTCCTGCTGGAACAGGGTCGATCCGTGCTGATCCGTGTGCCGATCGGCGCGCTGGGTCCTGAAGCGAGCAGCTTCGCCTCGACCCTCCTCGTGAGCCGACTCTACCTCGGCCGCACCGCGTCCCCCATCGAGGCCGTCCCCCGGCTCCGGTCGCTGTTCGTCATCGACGAGGCGTCGAGCGTCTCGCCGAAGATCCTCTCGGAGATCCTCTCCGAGGGGCGGAAGTTCGGCGTCGGGCTCCTCCTCGCGACCCAGTACCCGGAACGCCTATCGATGGAGCTGAGGGCGGCCGCAGCCGGGGCCGCCGGGAGCCACCTCGCCTTCCGCATCCCCCGGGCCTCGGCATCCCAGTCGGGGAGCTGGGTTGGGCTGTCGCCTGGCGAGGCCGTCGAGCTGCTACCGAACCTGCCGGCCGGCTCCGCCGTCCTGTCGGCGCGGGACGACGGGAGTGCCCGGCGCGTCCTTGAGGTCGGGCCTTCGCCTGCACCGGATCCGGAGGGTTGGGCCGATGCGCTCCGGGCGACGGCCACGGAGTTCCCGGGGTCGGCCGAATCGACGGGGGGATCCGAAGCGGGCTTCGATTCCGAGATGCTGTTCGCCATCCTCGGGCTCGAGGCACGAAGGGAACTCGCCGACGCGGCGAACGTGGGCCGATGGCTTCACGACGCTCCGACGGGGGGGGTGGACCCGGCGGCCGTCCCGGCCCGATTGCCGATCCTCGAGCGGCGTGGTTGGATCGACGGCGGTACGACCGGAGGCTGGCGGGTCACGGGTGCCGGGCGTCGCTACCTCGCCTGTGACGGGCGCACGGGGGCCTCCCGGGAGACGTCGGAGCACCGCGCGTTGCTGCTGGGCGCGTTCCAACGCATGGCGGCGAAAGGATACCGAGTGGAGATCCTCCGACAGGGACGGTTCGACACGCGCCTTCCGGACGCCCGGCTCTGCCAGCTTCCCCGGGGTTCGGGCCTGGCGGTGACCCCCGTCGCCTGGGCGGGTCGCGTCGACCGCGCCCGCGTCGGGTGGGCCTGGCGGTTCTTCAGAGGGCGCGATGTCTTCTTCGAGGCCGAGGTCTCCGGGGCGACCCGGCGCGAACGGATCCGCCACGACGTAACGAAGGCGGAGCGGGCCGAAGCGTTTCTCGTGGTGCTGGTCTCCGACGCGGCGCGCGCCCGTTCCGTCCGACGCGCGCTGCGAGAGCTCACCGAGGTGCCCCACTCGGCCCAGGTCTGGATGATCCCCGAAGCGGCGGCGCTCCGCCCGGGCGGATCGTTGCCTCCCGAGGCGAGGTAAGTTGAAGCCCCGACGCGTTCGTCGGCCAGTCGGGACCGGACGTGCGTGCGTTCATCGCGATCGAGGTCCCGCCCCTCCCGCACGACCCCGGGGAGGAGACGAGGAAGGGCGGCAACTCCGCCCACCTCACCCTGCGATTCTTTGAGGACCTCGACGAACGGCGGCTGCCTCAGGTCGTCGCCGCGCTCGATCGGGCGGCGCGATCGACCTCGTCGTTCCGGTTGGCCCTGGAAGGACTCGGGGCGTTCCCGAACGCCCGATCGCCCCGGGTGCTCTGGGTCGGCCTAGGGCTCGGGCGGGAGCACGCGATCGCCCTGGCCGGCCGAGTCTCCGCGGAACTGGAGGCGATCGGATTCGCCCCGGAACCGCGGGGATTCACGCCCCACGTCACGCTGTTCCGCGTCCGCAACGCTCGCGACCGCGACCGGGCCCTCCGCTTGCTCTCCTCGGGCGTGGGGGTCCGGTATGGGGAGACGACAATCCGCGAACTCGTCCTGAAGGAGAGTCTACTGAGCCGCACCGGAGCGGTCCACCAGGTCCTCCACCGAGGCGCCCTCCCCGATGCGCCCGGATCGCCCTAGGTCGCGGCAGGGGGCCGGCGCCCCAGGGAGAGTTCGGTGACGAGTCGGCGCCAGAGGTAGAGGGTTGCGTAACTTCCCCAGCCCGGATAGTGCCGCTCCCCCCAGGCTCTCGCCTCGGATTCGGGAGCGGAACGTTCGACGGCCCCGAACCGGTCGAGGGCGACCCGCAATCCCAGGTCACCGGCCACGAACAGGTCGCGCCGGCCGACGCCCCGGAGCAGCGCGTTCTCCGCCGTCCACCGGCCGACGCCGGGCTCCCGGTCGAGCTGCGCGACGGCGGATTCGACGCTCGCCCGGCGGAACCTTTTGCCGTCGAAGGCGCCGGCCTGCTCCCGGGCGGAGAGCGCCCGCAGCGAGCGGGCCTTCGCCCCGCTCGCCCCGACGCCCCGCAGCCCCGGTTCCCCGAGCGCGAGGATCTCGCTGGGGGCGGGAAGCCGGGGGACCTCGACCCCCTCGACCTCGAGGATGGCTCCCGTCGCCCCGATCAGCCGACGTTTGATGGTGTTCGCCGCTGCGACCGACAGCTGCTGACCGAGGACGGCGTGGACGAGCGCCTCGTACAACGACGGGTCGCGCGGGAGCCGCAGACCACGGAAGGCGCGGACCGCCCCGCCGAGCAGCGGTTCGTTCCGCGCCTGACGATAGAACGACTCGATCGGGTGGTCGAGCGAGAACATCGAGCGGACCGCCGCCCAGGCCTCGGAGGGCCCGAGCCCCCAAGCGGTCACCCGCCACCGACCCGGCCCCCCGTCGACCCCGATGACCACCGGTCGCTCCGGCGGACCCCACGCTCGGAGGAGCCTGGGCCCGTCGGCCGGGAAGACCATCGACCTCGAGGAGAACTCCAGCTGCTCCCGCTCGGCGGGCAGTGAACTCAATCTGGGGGGGACCAGGCTGGTCGACGTTCGCTCCGACCGCCCAAAGCTTCGGCGGGGGGCCCCTTTGGGCTCGGGCATTCTCGGCTCCAACTTCCCTCCCTCTATGAGATTCTCCACCCGCGCCTCTTCACCGTTCACGCGAACGGGCTCGTGCGACGCGCCGACGACACCCTTAATCCGCTGTGGACCCGATGCCCGCGTTCCGAGCCGGAGGCCCCGGGGCGGCGGCCAGTCGGCGGGACGGTCATGCGAGGGAGCGCCAGGAGTCGGGCAGCCGTCCACGCGCTTCGGAGGTACCGTAAGGGGCCGCTGTTGGTCCTCGCGCTCCTGCTCGTGCTCTCCACCCTCCCCACACCATCCTACGCAGAGGGCAGCGGGTTGGCCGGCACTCCCCTCCCCGCGTCCCGCCCGTCCGCCATCACGACCGGCCCCTGCCCAGGGAGCTCAATCCCATCGCGGTTCTCTGCGCAGCTCGGGGTGGAAGGGTCGGCGTCCTCGCCCCCGAGCGTGGCGGGAGTCTCCCTGTCGATCTCGTACTACTACACGTGGAACGATACTCCGAAAGGCGGCCCTTCGAGCCTGCGCTGCGTCGCATCGACCACGACCAACATCACGGACCTCTCCGGCGCCACCGTCCTGTCCGCGCCCGTCCCGCTGACCTCGTGTGGCGGGGGCGGCTGCTCGACGTATGTCGGGCCGTACGGCGACCTGAGCTTCGGAACGACCGGGGCGACCCCACCCGGCTATTTCCTGACGAGCGAGCGGAGCGGGACGTCGGTCGCCCTGGAGTTCGTCCTCGCGCTCTCCACCCTCTCCCTCGCGCCGTTCGGGCGCACGGTCGTGAGCGTCCTCGCTCCCACCCTGATCCGCGCGCTGGCCGAATCCGGCAACGGGGGACCGAGCCCCGCGAACCTGTCGTACGATTGGCACCTCACCGGTTCCGGCTGGTCGGTCGACTCAGGGTACGGGTGGTCGTCGCTCACGGTCACCGCGGCGGTCGGAGCGGGCCCTGCGACGGTCGGGCTCTGGACGAACGGCTCGTACAACGGGACCGCGGTCTCCGAGGGACCGGTGACCCTCGACCTGAGCGCCGTGTCGACCGCCCTGTCCAGCGAGAGCGTCGTTCCGACCTCGCTGGATGCGGGAGAGCTCACGACCGTGTCGGTTACGGGAACGGGCTCGGGGGGGTACCCCTACACCGCGCAGTTCCTTCCGGGCCTCGGGGCATCTCCCACCAACGCCACGTGCTCCGCGTCGGTGGTCGTGGGGGGCCTCGTCGACGTGAGCTGTTCGGCGAGCCTCACCTACTCGCGATCGGGGGACGCGCAACCGTCGGTGAACCTGACGAACGGATTCTCCACCGCGAGCGCATCCCTACCGAAGGTGACCGTCGCCCCGGCCCTCGGGGTCGTCGTAAGCCCATCCTCGGTGCAGACGTACCTTGAGACCCCCACCCGGATCATGGTCTCCAGCGCTCCCGGGAGCGGGACCCCTCCGTACGGACCGGCGTGCCTCTCCACCGGAGACTCACGCCTGTTCTGCGACAACTCCACCGGGGGCCCTTGGCCGTTCGACGTCAGCTGGGGCAGGACCGGGACCCTCGGGGCCATCGCCACCGTCCTCGACACGGCCGGCGTGAACCGCTCGGTAGGGTTCGCCGTCGAGGTCGTGGCACGGCCCGCCCTGACTCCGATCGTGCCGAGTACCCAGTCGGTGAACGTGGGGCAGCCGGTCAACCTATCCTCCTACGTCTCCGGAGGGGCGTATCCGGTCGAGTACTGGTGGAACGACTCCAACCCCGCGGGAACCGTCTACGGCGGCGCGGTCGAGCGCCCGGCGCCGCTACAGGTCGAATTCACCCCGTCGATCGGGGGGCTCCACAACCTCACGCTCACGGCCCTCGATTCGCTCGGGACCGAGAAGAGCGAGCGGATCTCGATCATCGTCCACCTGGGTCCGGCGTACGCGATCGCCCCGGTCCTGGGGCTGCCGAACGCCAGCGACCCGGCCGGTTCCCCCTGGCGTTTGGCTCTCGAGAGCGTCGACCTGCTCGGCGAGCGGGTCCCCTTCAATGATTCGAACGAGAGCCTTCAATTCTATTTCGGAACCGTCGCGTCGGTCGGCCCGACGTGGGTGAACGACTCGGAAGGCGCGCACCTGTTCGACGCCGGAAGCAATCTGACGCGCTTCTCGCTCCCGGTCCCCCGCTCGGCGTGGAGCGAGGGGCTGCTGAACGTCTCCGTCACGCCGACCCGGCTCGGCATTCTCGACGTGTTCCTCTCCGGGCCGCTCCCGAGCACGCCGGCCTCCTCCGGCCGGCTCGGGTTCGCCGTCACGGCCGACACCGCCCATCTACACCTGAGCGGGCCGAGGTATGTCGTGCCCGGGGACCGGTCGAACTCCACCCTCTACCGGATTGCCGACCGTTTCGGAAACTCGGCCCCGATGATCTCCCTCACCCTGCACGAGAAGTTCGGCTCCGACGACCTCGTCTCGAACCCGACCTCGGTGGGGAACGCCTCGGCGAGCTCGGTCTGGGTCAACTTCACCGCCCCCTCCCGGGCCGCGGGTACGGTGGAGGTCGACGGCCCGTCCGGGGCCGTACTCCTCTCCATTCGGGTCCCGGGCGCTCCCGCCCCCGCGATCACCTCGTGGATCGTGGGGGGGCTCGTCGTCGCCGTGCTCGGGGTGGGCCTCACCGGGTACGGTTACCGGCGGCACCGGAGATCGGCCGCCCTCGCGCGCTCCTCGCCGGACGTCACCGAGGACGACCTGCGTCGACTCGCCGAAGGCCGGGCCCACGTCCTCTCGCGGTCGCGGACGGACCGTCCGGTCCCGATCTCCGATCTCGGGCGCGAGTTCCCGGGGGCTCCGCCTTCCGGGGCCGAGCTCGCCGAGTGGGTCGGCTCGCTCGTGGCCGAAGGGGCGCTACGCGCCGTGCTCGGGGCCGACGGGAGACCGGGTTTTGTGCGGGTCCCGGAACCGGCATCGCCGACGATCCCCCGCGTCGACCTCGACCCGAGGGCGCTCGACCATGCGCTCGCCGCCCGCGACCACGACGAGCGCCCGGAGCCGCCGTCGACCGGCGGGGGCTGAACCGCTACGGGGCGTGCCCGACCAGGTCGTAGTACCGGTAGGCTGCTTCGCCGGCGCCGAAGCAGTACTTCAGGCCCGTGAACCCGGACTTGAGCTCGGCGGCCGCCTCGGCGACCTCCGCCGCCGGCCGGTGCCGGTGGAGCAGGTCGTCAAAGAGCCCGGCGATCCGGGCCATCTCCGGTTCGCGCATGCCGACGCGCGTCACCTCCGGTGTTCCGAGCCGCACCCCCTGCGGGTGCTTCGGGCTCGTGTCGCCGGGCAACAGGTTCTTGTTCGTGATGATCCCGGCCTCGGAGAGCAGGCGGGCGGCGGCCTCGCCCCCCCCTTCCGACGCCATGCGGACGGCGACGGTGTGCGAGCGGGTGAACCCGAGCTCCGGGGCGAGCACGTCGAACCCTCGTTCGTGGAGCGCCTGGCCGAGGGCCCGCGCGTTGAGGACGGTCTGGCGGGCGTACGCGCGGCCGAAGGCGAGATGTTCGGCGAAGCTGACGGCGAGCGCCGCCATGGTGTGCAGGTGGTGGTTGCTCGTGACCCCGGGGAAGGCGGCGGACTGGAGGCGCTTTTCGAGTTCGGGGTCCGAGGCGTTCCCCAGGATGAGCCCGTGCTGCGGGCCGGGGAGCGTCTTGTGGGTCGAGGCCGAGACCACGACGCACCCTTCATGGAGCGGGTCCTGGAATTCTCCGCCGGCGATCAGGCCGAGGACGTGCGCCGCGTCGTACCAGCCCCTCGCGCCGATCTCCTTCATCGTAGGGGCGAGCTCGGCGACCGGCATCGGGAACAGGAACAGGGAGAGCCCGAACAGGCAGAGCTTGGGACGCACCGCGAGGAGGATCTCGCGGGTCCTCGGCACATCGATCGTCATGCGAGCGTCGTCCCAGGCGTAGTAGACCGGCTTGACCCCCCGGAGCCCGAACGCCCCGAACGAGGCGCTCGAGATGTGCGCCCCGTTCGCGAGGCGGGAGGTCCCGACGAGATCGCCCGGCTCGGCGAGGGCCTTCAGGACCGCCAGGTTGGCCACGGTGCCTGAGATGGGCCGCACGTCGGCGAACGAACACCGGAACAGGCGCTTCGCGAGGTCGATGCACGTCCGCTCGACCTCGTCGACCTGCTCGTTCCCCTCGTAGTAGCGCTCCCCGGGCAGGCCCTCGGCGTACCGGGAGTGAAAGTCGCTGATCAGCAGTTCCTTCGCGTAGGGTGACAGGAGGTTCTCGCTGGCGATGAGCGGTATCGCGCGTTCGAATCGGGTGGAGTGGCGCTGGACGGTGGTGCGGATGGATTGGACGACGTCGGCCATCTCCCGTTCGGGTGCGACGCCGGTCTCATGGGGTGCCGTCATAGGCCCCCACCCCCCCGTTTCCAGTGGAACCCGGGGGACCCGGAGCGCCCGCCCCACACACCATGGGACCTGCCCGAGGGGTGGTCGGGGGCGCGCATGAGGGGGGTCCACGACATCAACCCCATATAGGCCACCGCTCCCATCTCGGCCGGATGTCGATCGCGGCCGACACCGCTCCTCCTTCCTGGCCTTGTCGCCGTCTCTTCACCATCTACTACCACGATATCGACGTACTCAATCATCTCAATCACGCCGCATACTTTCCCATGATGGAGACGCTGCGCTGCGATTACTACCTCCCGATGGTCGGGTCGAACGACCCTCGAGCCATCGATATCATTCTCGCCGAGGCGTCGTGCCGCTACCTCGCACCGGTCGAGTACGGTCAGGTCCTGCTCGGGGAGGTCGCCCCGGCGAGGCCGCTCGGGCGGACGAGCTTCTCCCTCCTCTACCGGTTCCGGGATCCGGAGGGTCTGAAGGTCTACGCCCGGGGGCGGACGGTGATCGTATGCTTCGACTACGAGCGGAACGAGAAGAAGGAGATTCCGCCCGACCGGCGGCAACGGCTCGCCCAAGACGCGATCGACCCGGCTTCGGAAGGCTGGGCCTGAGCCCAGGCCTTTGATTTCTCCAGTGGAAATGGGGGGGTGGGGGTGTGGTGCCCTCCGGTAGCCCGAGTGGGACCGGCGCTGGCTGGATGGCGAGGGGTGCGAGACCAGGGGTTCGTCAGAGCCCGGCCCCGAAATTCGGGGGGACCCGCCCATCGGCCTACGGGGTGGTGTTCGCGCCGATCAACGCCCAGCGCACTCGCACCGGGAGGTTCGGGACCGGCGTCGGAGTAACGCAGTCACACGATCCCCGACGACACCCGAGGGTCAGGATATGACCGGTGGGCCAATGCGGGAGATGGTACAACCGACTCCGAGTGATGTGGTGGACCCAGTGCGGTCCCGGAGTGGTGGAGCGGGTGGCGACCTCATGACCACAGTGGCCGCAGGTGCTGTAGCTCAGGGTGTCGACGAGCTTCATGAAACGCCCTTGGCGCGAACAAGAACTAGGAAGTTTTTCTCCCTTTCGGGCCGCCCGTGGGCGGGTCGACCCGTTCGCCGCGGTAGATGGCACCACCGTCCCGCTCGACTTCGTCGATTCGCAGGCTCGCCCAGCTCAACCCAGGGCGATCCATGGGGGAGTCTGCCCGGGAGGGAATGCTAGGCCGGTCAGGTGGCCGCCCGGAAGAAGGGTCCGTGGTTCCCGGCCGCTCCTCGGCCCCGTCGCCCCACCAGCGTCGACGGGTCACGGTAAGGCTGCTCCCGTCAGGACCTAACCCGGTGCCCGTGATGGATAACCGCTAGGGCACTCCTCCGAGTGCTCGTCGCGATGCCCGCGGCCCGATGGAACAGAGCGTCTGCGGAGACAACCGAGACGAACTCCTCCTCCGAACGTCGCCCTGACCTGTCACCCCCGCTAAGGACGGTTTCGGTGTATAAGGGGACGCCCAACCCCCCGGTCTAGCCTAGCGGCGCGAGCACCGTCTGTCCGTATTTATACCTGCCCGAGCCCGTCGGGGTCTCCGATCGAGGAGGGGTCCACGTCGGTGAGGAATCGGGGCGCGGGGTCGCGCGGGCGGCGCCCCCGACCTTGGGTTCCCGCGGCGGTGGGGCTCGGGCTCTGCCTGGTGCTCCTGGCGACCCCGGCCGTGTGGATCGGTGGGGCCGCGAAGGCGGCGGCGGCCCACGTCGGGGTGGGCACCATACCCCGGTCCGGAAGCCCGGTCGGCAACTGGACGACCTTTCACGGTTCGGAGAACCGCAGCGGGGAGTCCTCCGGGGTCGGCCCGATCAACGCCCACACCCAGTGGTTCCGGATGCTGTCGAACGGCCAGATCCGGGTGGGCCCGGTGGAGAACGGGACCCAGATCTACGTGGCGGACACGTTCGGGACGGTGTTCGACCTCAACCGGTCCGACGGGTCGGTCCTGTGGCGCCACGCGGTCGGTCTCAACCCCACGACACCGGACCTCTCCGGCGGACAGCTCGTCATCGCGAGCAGCAGTGGCCTGACCGACCTCAACGCGACCTCCGGGGCACAGAACTGGTCGATCGGGTTGGGGAGCCGGGTCACCGGTCCGGTGAGCGTGGTCGGCGGAACGGTGGTGGTCGGCACCGCCGACGGCCGAATCATCGCCGTGTCCCTGAGCGACGGTCGATTCCTGTGGAGCGCGACGCTGGGGGCCGGGATCGCCGGGGCGCCGGCCTACGAATCCGGGGTATGGTACGCGGCCACCGACGTCGGGGGCCTCGTGGCGCTCACCAGTGTGGGGAAGACGATCTGGGGCGCGAACGTGAGCGCTCCGGTCGACTCCGGACCGGCGGTCTCGTTCGGCCGGGTGGTCCTCGGCGACCTCCGGGCCAAGGTGACCGAGTTCAACGCCACGCGCGGGGACCTGCTCTGGCAGTACCTCGGCAACGTGTCGCACCCCGGGGACGGCATCGAGGCCACTCCCGCGATCGGCGCGACGGGGGTCTACGTCTCCACCGACCTCGGCGCGGTGGACGCCCTCGACCTCACCACGGGGGTCCTCCGATGGACGCGGAACGTCAGCTTCACCGGCTACGCCGTCTCCGCGGCGCCGGTGCTCACCGTCAACGCGGTCTACGTCTGGGACGCCTCCGAAAGCATCGATGATTTCTCGCTCGCCAGCGGCCGGCTCGAATGGTCGGCGGCGCTCTCGGCAGAACCGAGCTACTCCTCCCCGGCGGTGGAGAACGGCGACCTGACCATCGGCAACGAAAAGGGCTACTTGTGGGAGTTCGGGGGGGGTACCGGCGGGACCGCGTGGAACGTCTCGGGCACCGTCACGGACCGGGCGGGCCGGCCCATTGCGGGTTCGACCATCGCGTACTCCGATTCGCCGGTCGCGGTCCGCCCGGATGGGTCGTTCCTGTTCCAGCTGACGAACGGGAGCTACACGCTCACCGCGTCGGCGCCCGGGTTCGCGTCGGTGAGCCTCGGGGTCGCGGTGACCGGCCCGGTCGTCGGCCTGCGGTTCGTCCTTCCCATCCTGACGCTCTACCGGCTGAGCGGGTCCGTCACGGACGGCCTCTCCGGCCACGGGCTTTCCGGGGTCCTGGTCCAGGTCGAGGTGGGAACGTGGGTCAACCGAAGCTTCAGCTCGGCCGGGGGAGGGTTCGTCCTCTGGACCCCGAACGGGACGGCGTACGTCACCGCCCAACCCCCTTCCGGATACGACCCGGTCGCGATCCACGTCGTGGTCAACGGGGCCCCCGTCGCGGGGGTCGAGCTACCTCTGCCGCCCACGGGCCTCAGCCTCTCGGCCGCAGGGTGGGAGCGCCTCGATGTGCTGGCTCCCCTCGCCGCCGCGACCTCCGCATTGCTCGCCGCGGCGTTCATCGCCGAGAGCCGGCGGCGCACCGCCATGGGTCTCTCCTCGACGGTCCTATCCCCGTTCGCCCGATTCGTCGCGATGCGTCTCATCCTGATCCCGGTCCAGGCGTTCGTGGTCCTCACGGTCCTCTACATCTTCGGGACGTACCTACCGCTCCTCGCCCACCCGGGGTCGAACCCGTGCCAGCTCGCCGTCGGGGCGTGCTCGAACTGCGACTGGTCGAACCTGGCGTGCTCGGCGAACGCCTTCGTCTCCGGCCTCGCCGCGCTCGTCGTGAACCTGTTCACCGGCCAATGGGGCCTCACCTCCTTCGGCAACCTGCAGGAACCGGCGGTGTTGTTCCTGCAATGGTGGGGCCCGTACTCGCTCGAGCTCGCGGGGATCGCGCTCTTGCTCTCCGCCGCGATCGCTTACCCCCTCGGGCTGCTCTCCGGGTGGCGCCGGGACACGTCGGTCGACGTGGGGGCCCGCGGGCTCACGACGGTCGGATTGCTGGTCCCGACGTTCCTGGTGTTGCTGTTCTACCTGGGCTCCGCGTACATTCCGTTCTCCAACACGTTCGGGGACTGGCCGTATGACGTCATTCCGTCGCCGGAGTGGCTCAACGTGCACGGGCAGCCGTCGTGGATCGGGATCGGGTTCAACACCTCCCCGACGGGCTTTCCGCTCGTGGACGCCGCGATCCACGGGTACTGGCCGTTCGAGCTCATCGTGCTCGTCAAGACCCTGCTCCAGGCCCTGATCATCGCGGTGATCTACGTCGGGATCTTCCTACGATACGCACGCAACGCCGTCGTCGAGGCCGTCCAGGAGCCCTACGTCGTCGCGGCCCGCGCGCGCGGCGTCCCCGAGGGCGCCCTCCTGTGGCGCCACACCGCGCGCCGCGTCTGGCCGATCTACCTGTTGGTGTTCGGCCTCACCCTCCCGGCGTACATCGGCACCCAGGCGGTCGTGGAGGCGCTCGCCAACGACCACGGCCTCGGCACCCTCCTGATCGCGCAGATGACCCACGTCCAGTCGACGGCGTTCGGGTTCTCGTCGGTGGCGGCGGGGCCGCACGTCGGGAACCTGTACCAGGTACTGGTGTTCCTCCTCGTGCTGCTCGTCCTGTTGGGCAACCTCGCCGTCGATATCGCGGCCCGCTACCTGGACCCGCGCATCGTGCGACGCGGAGGCACGTGAGCGCGGTCCCGACGGCCGGGTGGGTCGTCCCGGAGAGCGAGCTCACCGACGCCGAGGTCGAGGCGCTCTGGGAGGGGGGCGGCCACTCGACGAGCGTGCTGTCCCAGCGCCTCCGGGCGACCCCGTCGATCTGGGTGGGCGGTGGATTGCTCTCGGCGTACATCCTGGTCGGCGTCGCGGCGGTGCTCGCCTACGGGGACTCGCTCACCCAGATGACCCTCAACCCGTTCCTCGGCGAGATGCTCCCGCCCCCGGGCCCCTCCCACGGCCATCCGTTCGGCGTGATGGGGGGGACGGGCATCGACCTCCTCGACGCGATCCTGCGGGCGACCCCGGTCGACCTCGCCCTCCTCGGCGGGATCCTGGGCTCGGCCGTCGGGATCGGCGTCGTCCTCGGCGCCTACGCCGGCTACGACGCCGGCATCGCGGACGACCTGGTCACGTTCGTCGGCGACATCGTCGGGAGCGTGCCGCCGTTCTTCCTCGTGCTGGTCCTCTTCCTCGGAGTGCAGCAGCTCGTCCCCCCGGACCAGGGGGTGACGGTGTTCGGGTGCCTGTTCGCGATCGTGCTCTGGCCCTACTACGCGCGTCCGGTGCGGGCCCGCGCCCAGCAGGTCTCCCACGAGGCGTACATTGAGGCCGCCCAGGCCTCCGGCGCGAGCCGCCCGTGGATGCTCGCCCGGCACGTGATCCCCAACTCGTTCTACCCGGTCCTCGCGCAGATCCCGGTGGACGTCTACAACGTCTTCTTCGTGCTCACTGTCTTCCCGTTCCTCGGATGTTTCGGGGGCGGCGCAGGGCATTTCTACGCGACGCTGACGCCGCTCCCGTCGACGAGCGTGTACCCGGAGTGGGGGAACCTGCTCGCGACGGGGGCCTGCGAAGGCTGGAGCTTTCTCGCCCAGCTCGACTGGTGGTGGATGTACACCTTCCCCGCGCTCGCCATCCTCGGGTTCGGCATCGCCGTCGCGCTCTCGTGCGATGGGGTCGAGAAGGTCCTGCGGGCGGGACGGATCTCCTGATCCGCCGCGGCGTTCGGGCTCCCGCGTGCGCCGTCGAGGGCGGGCCTACCGGATGTGGTCCAGCGAGAACGAGCCCAGGCTGAACGCCTTCTTCGTGAACGTGTAGCCGATCCACGCCCTCGACTGGGTCTCCCCGATCCCTCGGACGGAGAGGAACGTCTTCAGCTGGTCGACCTTGAGGTTGATCGACCCGTCCATCATGTGCTCGAGCGTCTGCAGGTCGGACTCGGTGTGCATGCCGGTCTCGAGCAGGTAGTAGCTCGCCGCGCCCTCCATCTTGCGGCGTCCGGAGAACGGCTGGAGGAACCGGAACGTGGAGGTCGTGTCGAGGTACGCCGTCACCGTGGAGACCGACTCGAAGGCGAGCCGGTAGCCGGCCCCGTGCTCCTTGAGCTCCCCGCTGAAGCCGTTGACGGCCTGGGTCACCTGCTCGAGGACGCCCTTGTCCGTCGAGGTGAGCAGCCGGACGCCGGATTCGGCCTGGGTCACGCCGAGGCTGCGGGAGTACAGGTCGACGTATCGGACCATCCCCTTGCGCTCGAAGTCGGGGTACGCCGGGAGGATCTGGGTCATCTCGTCGCGGATCTGGGTGTAGGTCTTGTCCGTGACCACCCAGATCAGCGGGATGCCGGTCTTCAACCCCTCGGCCATGAACAGCCTCGCCAGGACCTCCTTGCCGGAGTGGGACGGGCCATTGACCAGCAGCTGGGCGCCGAGGGGGAATCCGCCGAACATGAGGTCGTCCAGACGCCGCACCCCGCTCCTCGCCTTGCGTTCGGCGACGTCGGCGGCGGCGGCACTGTGGAGCATCTCGGCCTCGCTCTGGGCGGCGGCCTTTCGCTGCGCGACCTCGAACTCCTGGGTCTTCTGGCTCAGGAACGACTCGCGCGCCTTGAGCTGGTCCTCCTTCTGGGCGAGCTCGGTGCGGAGTTCCTCGAGCCTTCGTTCGACCTCGGGGGAGACGCCGGACAGCGGCTGTCCTTCGGACTTCGCCGATTCGATGCGCCGCGCCTCGATCTCGAGCGCCTGCTTCGTCGTGAGCAGCTGCTGCTCCCACTGCGAGAGCTCCTTCTCCTTGTAGGCGACCGGGGCCCGCTTGCGCTCGAGCTCCTCGGTGGAGATGCGGATCTCCTCGAACCGGGAGCGGAGCTCGTTCTCCCGCAGGGTCAACTCCTTCTCGCGCATCTCGGCGAGCTGCAATCGCCCCTCGAGCTCCTTGGAGAGGCCGCCGCGGTCCTGCGCGTGCGACTCCTCGCGCTGCTGGAGCGCCTGGGCCTCGCTCTTCGTGTTCCTCAGGTCGGATTCGAGGCCCACGACGCGTCGCCTCAGCTCGGTCTCGCGCTCGATGTAGCCGCGCTCGCGCGCGGAGAAATCCTCACGGAGCTTCCGTTCGATCTCGCGGACCGCCGACTCCGGCAGGCTCGCCGCGGAGCCGGACGCCGGGGTCCCGCCGGTCTCGCCCTCGGAGGGTCCGGCCGAGGGGTCCCCCAATCGGATCCCCGCGGCGAGGAGCTTGAGCTTGAGCTCGGCGATCTCGGCCTCCTTCTCCTGGACGGCCTGCTCGCGGACCTTCGCCTCGCGGCTCCGGACGTACTTGATGACGGCGATCGAGCCCCGCTTCACGTGCTCGAGCTCGTCGTCGAGCTGCTTGCGGCGCGCGCGCTCGTCGAACAATTGCCGGTTCACCTCCTGGACCTCCTGGAGCAGGGTCTGGGGGTCGAACTGGTCGCTCTTGACCCGGTCGAGCAGGTCGGTGAGCCATCGTACCACCGTCTCTTCCCGGTCCCGCACGCTCGAGGGGAGCGCCGATCCGGGGGAGGCCGATTCGGGGGAGGGTGCGGGCGTGACGGGGACCGGGATCGCCTCCGGTTCCGGGGGCGCGCCCAGGCTCGGGGTCGAGGGGGGGATCGGGTGCGCCGTCTCCGAAGCCTGGATCCAGGTCTCGAGCGCCTTGTCGTCCCCCCCGACCCACTTTCGGAGGACCTCGGCGGACTCCTTGCCCGGCGCGACCACGCGCCGGCGTCGGGGCCGCTCAGTGCGACGCGCCGAGACCATCCAGCGCTCGACGATCTTCTCCCCCTCGGCCGACGTCGGGTGGGTCGCGGACGGATGGTCGCCGGGCATCTCCGGT
This sequence comes from Thermoplasmata archaeon, assembly GCA_022750155.1. Classification (GTDB taxonomy): domain Archaea; phylum Thermoplasmatota; class Thermoplasmata; order Lutacidiplasmatales; family UBA184; genus Lutacidiplasma. The sequence goes on from JAKIWG010000006.1 coordinate 96,014, forward strand.
GGCACCGCATTGCGGGCCTCCGAATTCGTCCGGATCCGCTCGATCTCCGGTGCTTCGAGCCCGAGGTCCCGCAGCGCCGCCTCCGATAGCATGCGGATCGACTCCGGGGTGGAGTAGCCCCCGTGGATCAGGATCTGGGCCGACGGAGCGCCGATCCCGAATTGGCGGGCGATCTCATCGACCGCCTCGTCGCGGGGGCCGCGCGCCGCATCTAGGGCCGCATCGGCCGGCTCGCTCATCGATGGTAACGACCCGGATTAGCGTCCAGAGGGGACTTAAATGGTGTGGACCGAGGGGGCGAGACCTCCGGGGAGCCCCGGCGGGGCGCGGACGCCACCTCCGCCCCGAACCGTTCCTCCCACTGCTTGAGGTAGGTGCGGGTCCCCCGCGAGCGGGCGACCGTGGCCTCGACGGCGAGGCGCTCGGCGACCGGCGCCCACCGGGGCCAATCCGAGCGCGCCGACGCGGGGACGGAAAGGTACGATGGGGGCCCTACGAACCGGGTGCCGAACCGCGCGAGCACGAACAGGTCGACGGCCCGCTCCCCCTGCGGCAGGATCCGGTCCGGCCACTGCAGAAGGTGCGTCAGCTCGTGGGCGACCGTCGCCTCGAAGGAGGGGGTGCCGAGCCCCCGGGGGCTCAGCAGGATGCTCGGCGTGGCCCGGGCCGGATAGGCGAGCCCGGCGAGCCGTCGGCGCGGGTCGAGGAGGTCGACGCGGATCTCGCGCCCGTCCAGCTCGGGGAACGCGGCGCCGACCCGCTCGACCGAATCGAGGAGCGTGCGAGCCCGCGGGTATCGGAGGAGGCGCCGGGAAGGCCGGAAGTGCGGGGTCAACGCCGTTCGACCGCGCCCGTCTAAATAGCGGGGCGGTTCCTTCGGCGGTCATGGACCTCGAGGAACGCGTCGCCCGGGTGAGCCGGCACGCGGTCGAGACGGTCACCGTCGAGGAGCTCCGGGCCCTCTTCGAGCGGGAGTCCCGTCCGAAGGCGTACATCGGGTTCGAACCCTCCGGCCGCCTCACGATCGGCCATCTGGTCACCGCGCGCAAGATGCGCGACCTGCAGGAGGCCGGGTGCGACCTGACGGTGTTCCTCGCCGACTGGCACGCCTGGATCAACGACAAGCTCGGCGGCTCCCTCGAGCGGATCGAGGCCGCCGGCCGGTACATGGAATCGGTCTTCGGGGCGCTCGGCGTCGACCCGGCCAAGGCAAGCTACCGATGGGCGCACGAGCTCACGGGATCGCGGGAGTACTGGTCGAGGGTGGTGCGCGTCGCGAAGGCGACCAGCCTCGCCCGCACCAAGCGGGCGATGACGATCCTGGGCCGGACGGAGGAGGAGGGTCAGCTCGACACGGCGAAACTGTTCTACCCGGCGATGCAGGCCTCCGACATCTTCGAGCTCCCCGTCTCGCTGGCCTACGCCGGGATCGACCAGCGGCGCGCCCACATCCTTGCCCGCGAGGTCGCGCACCAGTACGGCTGGCCCGTTCCGGTCGCAGTGCACACCCCGCTCATCTCCTCGCTGAAGGGCGGGGGCCGGATGGACCCCGCCTCCATGGGCGTCGAGCGAAAGATGTCGAAATCCGACCCGACCGGCGCGATCACGATCCCGTCCACTCCCGAGGAGATCCGAGAACGGGTGGCCGGCGCGTTCTGTCCGGCGAAGGAGGTCGACGGGAACCCGATCGTGGAGATCGCGCGCTCCATCGTATTCCCCTGGGAAGGTCGGCTCGAGATCTCGCGCGCCGAGAAGCACGGGGGCCCGCTCGCCTTCGAGGCCGAGCCCGAGTTCACGGCGGCGTGGACCGAGGGGAAGCTCCACCCCCAGGACCTGAAAGGGGCGGTCGCCGCGTCCCTCGCCCGGATCCTCGCGCCGGCGCACGAGCACCTGGCCCAGCACCCGACCTCGCTCCCGTGAGGGATCGACGTTGCGGGCGGGCTTTGCCCGAGAAGCCCAAATGAGGTAGTTTTCAGGCAGGAGTTTTCGGGCAC
>JAKIWG010000045.1 GCA_022750155.1 Thermoplasmata archaeon
TTGGAGCACATCACGTCGTACGCGCCGCCGTAGGCCTTGCGGAGGATCACGGTGAGCTTCGGGACGCTCGCCTCGGCGTAGGCGTAGAGCAGCTTCGCGCCATGCCGGATGATCCCGCCATGCTCCTGGCCCGTGCCGGGCAGGAACCCGGGCACGTCGACGAGGGTGAGGAGCGGGAGGTTGAAGGCGTCCATGCACCGCACGAACCGCGCGGCCTTCGAGGAGGCCGTGATGTCGAGGCATCCGGCGAGGACGCTCGGTTGGTTGGCGACCACCCCGACCGGCGTTCCGTGGAGCCGCGCGAGACCGGTGACGAGGTTGGCCGCCCAGCCGGGTTGTACCTCGAGGAAGCTGTCGGCGTCGACGAGATGGTCGAGGACGGAGTGCACGTCGTACGGGGCGTTCGGGTCGGCGGGCACGAGGCCCGCGAGCGCGCCCGCCGGGCCGGACGGCTCGGCCGGTGGGTGGACGGGAGGGTCCTCGAGATTGTTGGCCGGCAGGTACGAGAGCAGTCGGCGCGCGAGCGCGAGGGCCGATGCGTCCGACTCGGCGGTGAAGTGGGAGACGCCGCTTTGGCTCCCGTGGGCGTCGGCCCCGCCGAGCGCCTCGGCGGTGACCTCCTCGCCCGTGACGGCGCGGATCACGTCCGGGCCGGTGATGAACATCTGCCCCTGGCCCCGCACCATGATGACGAAGTCGGTGATCGCCGGGGAGTAGACCGCCCCGCCCGCGCACGGTCCCAGGATGACGGAGATCTGCGGGACGACCCCGGAGAGCAGGACGTTGCGGAGGAACACGTCGCCGTAGCCGCCCAGCGACATGACCCCCTCCTGGATCCGTGCCCCCCCCGAGTCGTCGAGCCCGACGATCGGGACCCCGGCCTTGCGGGCCATCTCCATCACCTTGACGATCTTTCCGGCGTGCGCCTCCCCCAGCGCGCCGCCGAAGACCGTGGCGTCCTGGGCGAATGCGCACAGCGACCTTCCCTCGACCTCCCCCCAGCCGGTCACGACCCCGTCGCCGGGGATCCGCCGGTCGGCGAGGCCGAAGCTCGTGACCCGGTGGGTCACGAACGGGTCGATCTCCACGAACGTGCCGGGGTCGAACAGCTCGAGGAGGCGCTCGCGCGCGGTGAGCTTGCCGGCGGCCTTGTGCCGGGCGAGCCGCTCCGCGCCTCCCGACTCCGCGGCCTCCCGACGCCGGGCATGCCAGCGCTCCGTCGGGGTCGTCACGAGCGTTCCTCGACCGTGACCGAACCGGTCCGGACCGCGAAGGAGCCGGCGGCCCCGTCGAGCAAGAGGGTCCCGTCGTCCCCGAGGTCACGGATCCGCCCGGCGACCGTGCCGTCCACGAACGCCTTGCGGCCCCGTCCGAAGAGGGCCCGGCGGCATTCGGATAGGACCGACCGGGCGCCGGCCTCGGTCTCCAACTGATCGACCGCCGAGAACGCGGCGGTGACGCACAGCTCCTCGGCGCCGCGGACCGAAGGTCCCGGGGGCGAAAGCTCCGAGAGGATCGCGACCTGCTCTCGAACTCCCGGGGGGAACGCGGAACGCGACGGACGGACGTTGAGCCCGATTCCCGCCACGAGGGCGGGACCGTGCTCCACGGAGTACACGCGGTCGACGAGGATGCCGGCGAGCTTGGAGGCCCGGTGCCCGGCAATCACCATGAGGTCGTTCGGCCAACGCAGCATCGTCGCGACCCCGAACTCGGAGTCGAGCGAGGAACGGAGCTCGGCCCCGATGGCCAGCGAGACCAACCCCTCCCGCTCCGGCGGAGGCCGGGGAAGGATCACCGAGAGGTAGAGCCCACCCAGGGGGGAACTCCAGGTGTGGTCGGCCCGGCCGACCCCGCATTGCTGGCGGTCGGCGACGACCCGGGTCCCCGGCTCGGCCCCGGCGTGGGCCAATGCAATCGCCCGCGCCTGGGTCGAATCGATCGCCTCGAAACTGTGACGTGTGCCCACCGTCGAACCCCCGGTCCGTGGGGAATGGACCCACGCCTTAACGCCTTCTGCGCGAGGGCCGATGGCGGGCGTGCGCGCAGGATTCAGCCGGTCGAAAGCGACCCCGAGCCGATCGGGGTCAGGGCGCCCGGGTTCGAGAGATAGAGGTCGTACGCCTGGATGATCCGCGTGAGGCCGACGGCGGTCACGATCGGCCAGACCGCGCCGACGTACGCCAGGTTCGTGTAGGCGAGCTCGAAGGCTCCCAGGAGGGGGAGCACCGCGCCCACGAGCATCAGGATCACGCCCTGACGAAGGAGCGAGCCGGTCCCCGTAGGCACGAGCTCTCGGATCGCACGGCCGAGGCTGCGGGAGGCGAAGAAATAGAGGAGGACGCTGAACAACACCGAGAGGAGGACCGTGGCGATGAACAGCGCGGAGAGCTCCTGCTGGAACCCCGCGCGCTGGTCGGGGGTCAACGGGACCCCCCCGGGCAATTGAGCCTGGAACACCTGGAAGAAAATCGCCACCATGGCGAGGACCACGATGGTCGAGACGACGAGCTGGACGAGGAACACCGCGAACGCCGTTCTTCGATCGGACTGGGCGGACCGAACCTCCCCGAGATGCCGGGCCCCGTACTCGAACCCGTAACGTTCCACTGTTTTCAGTCCCTCCCGCCACTTCAGGTACGACACGAGCTCGAGGGCCAGCCCGACCAGGGCCACCCCTCCCGCGAGAAGGCTGACCCCCTGGAGGCCCGCGCTCCGATTGAGCAGACTCCGCACGGAAGCGTTGTCGAGCGTGGGGGGGTGACCGGGCACCCCGACCACAGAACCGACCCCGAGCGAAGGGATCGCGGCCGCGTAGATCAGCGACGTGAGGGCGATGAGCACGAGGGCCCACCGGAAGTACGTCATCGCCTCTCGGATCACCGAGAGCCCGGCGTACGTCCCGCTCTGCCGGGCCGGCACCGGAGCCGGCGGGGGAGGCGGAGGCAGCGAGGAGGGGAGGGGGGTGGGCATCGCCAGCGCCGCCTGTCGGCGCGCCAGCATCTCCGCGGTCATGGGGCCCGGGGTCGGAGGGGTCGCCAACGTCCCCGGATGCCACTCTCCCCTTAAGGGCCATCCCGGCCCGCGGGACCCCCCCGGGAACGGGGCGGGCCTACCTACGGATCTCCCGGATCCGTCGGGCCATCTTGACCACGGCGCGCACCGCACTCGCCGCGTTCTCGATGCGGTCCTGGGCCTGGAGGCGGGTCTCGCCCGGTCCGGAGATCCCAAGGCCGACCGGTTTCTCGTACTCAACGGAGAGGTCGGCGAGCTTGCGGGCGGCCTGGTTCATCACGACCTGGTCGTGGTCGGTCTCGCCCTCGATGACGGCACCGAGCGTGACCACCGCGTCGACGTCGGAGCGCGCGAGCAGCAGCTTCGCGGCGAGCGGCATGTCGTAGACCCCGGGGGTCTTGACCACGGGACCGAGCATGGCGCCCAGGAACTCGACCTCCTCCTTCGCCCGCTCGAGCATGAGCAGCGTCACGTCGTAGTTGAACTCGCTCGCGATGAGCGCGACCCGGATCCCTTTCCCTTCGCCTGGTGTCTTCGCCATGATCCTCGATTCCTTGTCTTGCGACCGTGAGGGGAGTCTACTGCGGCCGCACCGGGCCCGCGTCGGCGAACCCCTGGCGAAGACCGCTTCCCGCCGCGCGCTCCAGCACGCGAGGGCGGAACAGGAGATGGAAGGCGTTGAGGGCGTGCTCCTCGGCCCGGCGGCGGGCTAGGGTCTCGAGCTCCTTCGGGGTGCCGGCCTCCCCCTCGAAGACGAAGCACTCGACGATCGGTTTCGCCTCCGTCACGGCGGCGAACATGAGTCCGAGCGACGCCTCGTGGGCGCAGACCTTGTCGTACTCCGCCTTGCCCGGCATCCCGAGCGCGAGGCACAGGTCGACCTTCTCGTGCACGAACAGTTGCCGACAGGCGACGGGGAGGTCCTTGATGCCGGGGACCGTGCGACGGTAGAGCCGGAACCCGTGGCCGGCGGCCTTGAGGGCCCGGGTCGCCACGGCGCCCATGTCGACGCGCGCGAACGTCGTATCGGCGATCCCGATCCGCTTCATCGCGCCGTGTCCGCCGATGCCGGGCGCGAGGCGAGGATCCGCTCCACGATGCGCCGGGTGGCGAGGTCGTCGTACGGGCAGACCCCCAACCTCACGACCTTCGCCGGCACGCCGCGGCGGGCGCACTCGGCCTCGACCTCGCGCTCGTTCCACAGTTGGTTGTGGCCGAGGGCGATGAGGTCCGGCCGGACCTCGACCACGGTCTGGTAGATGTCGGTCGTCGAGCCGAGGATCGCCCGGTCGACGGGCTTGAGCCCCTCGACCATCGCGCGCCGGAGGTGCTCGGGGACGTACGGCTCGTGCTTCAGGCGCCGGGCGGTCTGGTCGCGGGCGACGACCACGACCAGCTCGTCGCCCAGCTTCTTCGCCTCGGTGAGGAAGTACAGATGCCCGGGGTGCAGGAGGTCGAAGACCCCCGTGGCCATCACGCGGACCATCGAATCCACGCCTCGGTGATGGCGTGGCCCTCGAGGAAGACCCAGCCGTGCTGGTCGGCGTAGCGCCGGGCGGCTTCCGGCGAGCGGGGGCCGCCGGAGTCGCCGAGCATCTCGCAGACCGTGACGGATTCCGAGAGACCGGCCATTTTCGCGAGCGAGATGGAGAGCTCCGTATGTCCTTTTCGTTCCCGGGCGAGCCCCGGCGCGGCGTAGAGGAGCGGGAGGTGGCCGGGCGAGGTGAACTCGGCGGCGAAGATCGCCCGGAGCTCGGCGTCCGATCGCGAGGCGGCCGCCGTCGTGAACTCCCCGACGGCGCGGATCGTCGCGGCGCGGTCGTTGTCGGGGACCCCCGTGAAGTTGGTGCGATGGTTGACCGTGATCCCGAAGGCCGAGCGCGCGTCGTACCGCAGGCTCTGGCGCCGCAGCTCGCGCAGGAGCGGGTACTCCCCCTCGCCGAGCGCCAACAGCTCCACGGCGAACGGGAGTCCGACCCGCAGGCGGAGTTCGTCCGGGATCGCGGTGCAGATCAGCCCGCCGGCATCCTTGCGCTGGAGGCGGACGAGCTCGGGGGTCGCCTTCTCCGAAAGGAACACCAGGTCGGTCTCCCCCTCCCGGTCGACGGCGTCGAAGATCAGCACCGGCTCCCCCTGCGCGAGGGAATCGCCGGCGAGCGCGAGCGCTTCGGGAAGGACCCGCGGCCGTTCCACGGCGAGCACGACCCCACCAAGGCTCGCGCCTCGTATAAGGGCGTGGTAACTACTCAGAAATGAGTTGATGAAGGGGTTGTCGGGCCCGATGAGAGGGAGAGAGATGCGTTCGCCAGCCAGGTGCGGACACGACCGTTCGAACGTCCACCGAAGTGGGCGTTCTTAGGAGGTGATCCATCTGCAGGTTCCCCTACAGATACCTTGTTACG
>JAKIWG010000030.1:0-3248 GCA_022750155.1 Thermoplasmata archaeon
AGGGGGCCCCTCCGCTCGACGTCGACCACCGGCTCCAGTCCCCGTGCTACATCGGCCACGACGAGCCGGGGCTCAACTTCCTCTCCAATGGCACCTACTCGGGAAGCCGGGTGCAGTTCGTCGTCCAGCTCCCGGCCTCGGGCTCGAACGCCGCGAACGCGTTCTCCACGTTCTGGATCGGCATGTGGCTGGGCGGGGTGCGATGTTCGCTGTTGGGCGAGTCGTACCTGGAGATCCAGATCAACCCGCCGTTCAGCGACGTGACCACGAACGGCAGTGCCAATTGGACCGTCCAGGCCCCGGTCTGGGACCTCGTGCCGGCCGGCTCGTGCGATCCCCAGTGCACGAACGACACGGCCCTCACGACGATCGGCGGGGTCGGGTACTGCGAGGACGATGCGGCCCTTTCGGGCATCGGGACCTACACCGCCTCGGGGTGGGGGGGGTTCGCCCCCGGCGACCTGCTCTCCGTCGCGATGGTCGGGGAGGTCAACGGCACCACGGGCCTCCACGTCTATCTCAACGACACGACGAACCTCACTCGGTCGCTCGCCTGGACGTACTCCGCGTCGGTCTCCACCTCCGGCCTACCGCTCACGCCGTACTACAACACCTCGAGCTGGAGCTCGGGGGGCTGGGGATACGGCCTCAACGTCGAGGCCACCTGGGAGAACTGCCCGGAGGCCCAGGGGCTCGCCGCCTGCAACAGCTACAACGGCCCCTCGGTCAACGCGACCGGGGTCCCCCAGGTCGTCTCGGCCGATTACTGGAACGCGTCGAGCGCCTCGTACTCGAACCCGTTCCCTTGGACCGCCACGACCTCGAGCGCCGGCGCCTGCTCCGGCCTCGCCGCACCGTGCTACGATTTTAGGACGTGGGGCGGCACCGGCCAGTACCCGTACTGGAGCATCCACGCATTCGGGGGGCACTCCTGGTGGACGTACGGCGGCAGCTACCCGTTCGAGGTGAACAACTTCGGAGGGGTCGCCGGCCAGTTCAACCCGGCCGGATACATCCCGGTCCTCCTCGACCCGACGTCCATCTACCGGGTCGAGACCTCGGTCGGCGCCGGGACGATCTCCCTGAACGCCCAGGTCGCGGACCCGAACGGGGTGAGCCACGTCCGCGCCGGGGCCACCTGGTGCTTCACGGGGGCGTCGCTCACCACCCGAACCTCGGCCGGAACCCTGGCGGGCGGCCCGTACGACACGAACCAGCAGGGGAACTGGTCGATGTCGTTCCCCACGAACGGATTCACCGGAACGTTCCACTACTGGGTCCAGGGACAATCGGCGTCGGGGCTGTGGAGCCCCGCGTCCTACCGGAACCTGACGGTCGGCGCGGGAAGCACGTGCTCGCTCGGGACCCCGGCGACCCCCACGTTTACCGCGTCGAACATCACCGCCGCGGGGATCGGCTACTTCCTCAACTGGTCGGAGAAGGGCCAGGGCGTCACCAACTTTACTGTCTGGGTCAACTCCACGACGAACGGCACCCCCACCCCCCATACCGCCGGGGCGGTCCAGTCGGCGTCCGTCTTCGTCGATGCGGGCGCTCCCAACCAGACCTACCATATCGCCATCGTCGCCTACAACCTCGCCGGCACGGCCTCCGCCGCGACCGCGTGGGTATTGGCACCGGCGACCCTCCCGATGCTCCAGGCGTCCCTCACGGTGCTCACCCCGACCCCGCTGTGGGCCCCCTCCGGCCCCGTGTCCTTCGAGCTCAACGCCTCGGGCGGTACGGCGCCGTACAGCTACCGGATCATCTTCGGCGACGGGTACGGCGCGAGCCTTCTGACCAACAACACGAGCGTCCGCTTCACGCACGACTACCTGGGCTACTTCGGCCTCGCGCTCGCTGCAGGCGCTGCGTGGGACGCCCAGAAGGAGTTCTCCGGAAGCTCCAACCGGTTCGTGCCGATCCTCGCCACCCCCCTCGGCGTCCCCTCCCAGGCGAGCGCGGGGGATGGGGTCGTGAACATCACCTGGTCGGCGCCCGCGTCGCCCTCGGGAGCGGTCACCCACTACACGGTCTACTACACCGAGAACGCCGCGTGGGCGTGGGCGCTCGGTTCGTTCTGGCCGTACAACTACTCGGCCCCGTACCAGACGTTCCTGTGGAACACGACGCACGACTTCCTCCGACTGAACGTGCCGGATGGTAAGACCCTCTACGCCCAGGTGATCGCCTGGAATGCCTACGGTCTCGGCGAACTGCCGTCCGCGAACGCGCTCCTCTCGGCCACCCCCGCGGTGCTGACGATCGGCCCGGTCAACGCGTCGACCCCGGGCGGAGCCGCTCCGCTCACCGAGGCGTTCACCGCTTTCGTGGTCGGGGGCACAGGGGACGTGGTGACGAACGCGAGCTACTCGTTCAGCTTCGGGACCGAGGTCGGAGCGTCGATCGCGCCCTCGGGACCGTCTCCGAACGGGACGTTCTGGGTGAACGCCACCTACACCTTCCCCTCCCCGGGTCTCGCCCCGGTGGTGCTCCACGTGCTCGACCAGTTCCTCGACATCGCCATCGCCACGACGAGCGTGAGCGTGGCCCCGGGCTCGGGCCCATCGGTCAACCTCACGTCGACGCCCGGACCCATCTGGGTGGCCGAGGTGGTCAATTTCAGCGTCGTGGCCTCCTCCGGCTCGGGGGCCTACTCGGCCGAATGGAACTTCGGGGACGGGGTGCTCGCGAGCGGGCTCACGGTCAACCACAGCTACAGCTCCGCCGGTTCCTACGGGGCGACGGCGTGGGTGACGGATACGGGGACCGGTGGACTCACCGTCCGGCCGGCGGAGATCATCGTCTACGCGCTCCCCCAAGTGGCGATCGACACGAACGCCTTCACCAACGGGACCCTGTCCTTCCTGTTCACTGCGATCTACTCCGGGGGCACCGGCAACGCGACGTTCGTATGGACGACGAGCAACGACCTGTTCGGGCGCGGGGCGACCTTCGCGGTGACCTTCAGTACCCCGGGAGCGTATGCGGTCCAGGTGACGGCGGTGGACGACTCCGGCCGGCACGCCGTCGGGAACGCCACCGTCGTGGCGGAGCTCCCCGGTGGGGGCGGTTCCGGCGGGGGTTCGGGCCTTTCCGGCACGTCCGAGGCGTTGCTGTTCGGGCTCGGGGTCCTCGCCCTCCTCTTCCTGATCGGAATGATCTATTTCTGGAGCCGCTCCGGCAAACCGCCGGAGGAGCCCCCGGCCGAACCCGCGGGGGCGGAATCCGGGTAGCGTCGAGGGATC
>JAKIWG010000030.1:3348-24906 GCA_022750155.1 Thermoplasmata archaeon
GGCCCGGAGTAGACGTCCGGGCCGGGGGGCATCGGACCGGTTTTCCCGCGGCGGTAGAGTCCCACCGCCGCGATCAGCACGGCGCCCAACAGGGCCGCGAGCAGGACGGCCGCGACCCATAGGGGAACCAGGCTCGAGGAGGAGGGTGGCACGCCGACCGCCGGAGGGGTGGCCTGGAGGGCCACCGCGATCGGCTGGACCCCGGTCGTCAGGGTCACGTTCTCGAAGAACGGCTGGAACCCCGGTGCGGTCGCCGTGATCTCATAGACGCCGGGGGCCCGGGAGAGGTTCGCGCGCCCGTCGGAGGTGAGGACGACGGGCGTGCCGTTCACCGCGACGTCCGCCGTGGCCGGGGTCACGTAGAGTCGGAGAGTGACGTTGAACAGCACGAGGGTCAGGTTGAGCCACACCGTCGTGTTGCTGACGAGGGTCACGTTCGCGCGCTTCGGGACGTATCCAAGGGCGGAGGCGCTCAGGACGTGCGTACTGCCCGAGGGACCCGTCTCGCGGTACGCGCCGCCCGGCCCGAGGGACAGGGAGATCCCGTCCCAGGTCGCCGAGGCCCCCGACGGCAGCACGTGTCCGACGACGCTCCCGGGGAGGAGCGCGAGGGTGAAGTTCTGCCAGAGCGTCCCGTTCCATGGCAGGGTCACCGCCACGACCTGAGGCACGACGGTCGGTCCCCCCGCCGCGAGGATGTGTCCGCCCGGGGTCGAGTTGAGGAAAAAGGCACCGGCGGTGACGGCCACGCCTATTCCGTCCACGGTGACGTTCGCGTTCGTCGGGGAGACCGACCCCTTCAGGTCGGACCAGGCGGTCAGCGTGAGATTGAGGGGGGCGCTGAACGGTCCGGGGCCACCGGTGTTGGACGCGGAGACCTCGATCACGTACCGGGCAAACGGTTGGAGCGCGGTCAGATCGGTCCGGGTGGTGGCGCTGCTCAGGTTCTGGAAAAAGGTGTGTTGGCCCTCCACCCCCCAGACCACGGTGTAGCCGTCGACCGGCACGCTCCCGCTCGGGGGCGACCAAAAGAGCGTGGCGTTCCCCTCGCCCGGGGTCGCGCCGGTGATCGTCGGGGGACCGGGCGGGCTCTCGCCGACGACCGCCTCGTACACTTCGACCCCACTGGTCCCGGTGGAGGGGAGCGCGTAGCTCCAGCTGACCGCGGCCACCCCGAGCCCGAGGTAGGTCAGGCCGATGGTGTCGCCCACCCAGTAGCCGTTGAGCCCGAACGCGTCGGAGACCTGGACGGGGGCGCCCAGCGTCGTCCCGTTCCCGGAGAAGGTCGCCTCGAACGTGCTCCAGCCGGAGGAGGAGTTGTTCCCCATCCAGGCGACGTACGCGGTCCCGTTCCCTCCCCCCGCGACCGCCACCTCGATATGCGAGGCGTGGTCGACGTCGGGGTTGAGCCGCGTGGTGGCGGACCAGGTGGCCCCCCCGTCCCGGGACAGCGTGACGCCCGCCGTATCGCCGGTCCCGTTCATCGTGTCGAAGGTGGCGTAGAGGGTCCCGGAGCGGTCGCGGGCGAGGTCCCCGTTGATCCACCACGAAGTGTTCGAGAAGGAACCGTTCTCCACCCGGACGGGGGCGCTCCAGGTGCGGCCGCCGTCCGCCGAGCGGGTAAAATAATTGTGGCCGAGCCCCAGGACGTGGCCCGCCCCGACGCTGTAATCCTCGTAGAGCAGGTCGATCGCCCCGCCGGGTTCGACGAGCAACGGCCCGGCGGGACAGCCCCCGTTCGGGTACTCGGGGTCGACGGGGACCGGGTTGCTCCAGTTCGCCCCGCCGTCCGAGGAGTGCACGACGAGGATGTTGTAGTCGCCCGCGAGGAAGTAGCAGCTGCCGGAGGAGGAGCACCCGATCTGGTCGAGCGAAGTATCCGGCGAGTAGTCCCAGGAGAGGTAGAGGGTCCCGTTGGGGGCTACGGCGAGGAAGTCCCGGTCGGAGAACTCGGTCCCCGAGGGCCGGAAGGCGTACGCGTCACCGGCGAAGCTCGCCCCGTGGTCGTACGACCAGGCGACGACGGGCGCATCGCCCTGGGACCGGTTGACCATGTAGGCGACGTACACCGTGCCGTTCGGGGCCAATGCGATCGAGGGGTCCCAGCTCCGGTTGGCCGGTCCCGTCGGGCCCGTGGTGCTGCCCGGGACGGGGATCGCCCGGCCGAACGAGTAGCCTCCGTCGGTCGAGCGGCTGAAGCCGATGCCGCCGCAGCCGATCCATGCCTCGTAGAGGTACCCCGTGACCGGGTCGTACGCCTGTTGCACCTCGACGTTCCATGCCTGCCCCGAGTCGCAGGGGGCGACCACGACCGCATTGTGCAACTGGCCCGACGGGCGGGCAGCGTTCGGAGAGGAGTGGATGGAGGGTGGTCGGGGGTGGGCGGAGTCCATCGCATGGAGCGCCAGAGGCGTCACCGACCGGGGCGGGATCGACCCGGGCTGGGCCGTCGCGGGCTGCACCGAGGAGGAGCGGGCGGGCCCCAATCCGGGCGGGTGGAGGAGGCCAACTACGAGCAGAGCGGCCAGGAGGAGCACGCCGGCCCTCGGCGGGAGCTCTCGGAGGGAACGACGAGCCGCCACCTCCCGTTGAGAGCCCGGTCGAGGGAAAAGCCCATCGGGACGGCGCGATTTCGGGCCCCGAATCGCGGGTTCGAGCGTCGATCGGAGTTCGGAGCTCGCCGGGCTGGGCGAACTGACCAAAGATAGATATGGCCCACCCACCTGCAACCGCTCGCCCGAGGCCCGGGTAGGCGTGGCGGTGCAGTCTCCAACCGATGGTCGGTCGTTCCCTCCGGTCGAGGGAAACCCGACGGCCCCGATCGCGAACGAATCTGCGCCGCCCATTGGCGAACGTGCGAACCCGATGACGACTGCCGGATCCCCCCCGACCAGTTCGTCGGGGAGCGGAAGCACCGCGAGCGAGCTGTTCGACTCGGTGCTCCGCTACTCGAACGAGCTGTTCCGAGGGAACCGGGAGATTCTGAGGGAGTCGTACATCCCTGCCCGCCTTCCCCACCGGGAGCATCAGATCCGCCAGGTCGCCGAGGTGTTCGCCCCGGCCCTGAAGGGCGACCTGCCCTCCAACCTCCTCATCTACGGAAAGATCGGGACCGGCAAGACGGCCGTCGTCGCCCAGGTCCGTCAGGACATCCAGCGACGCGCCGACCTCTCGGCGCACATCACCTTCGTCACCGTCAACTGCGGGAACATCGACACGCCCTACAGCCTCCTGCAGACGATGGGCAACACCCTCGCCCCGCGCGAGTCGGACCGGATCCCGACCGGCTGGTCGCTCGACCGCGTGCAATCGACGATGCGCCAGCTCATGGACGCCAAGGGCGGGACGATCATCCTCATCCTCGACGAGATCGACCGGCTCGTCGCCAAGAGCGGGGACGGCGTGCTCTACACGCTCTCCCAGCTCAACACCGAGCTCGAGGAGGGCCGCCTCGTCATCGTCGGGATCTCGAACGACCTGAAGTTCACCAACAACCTGGACGCGCGGGTGCGGAGCCGCCTCAACGAGGAGAAGATCCTCTTCCCGCCCTACGATGCCCAGCAGCTCCAGGACATCCTGAAGGACCGCGCGAAGGAGGTCTTCAAGGACGGCGTGGTCGACGCCGGGGTCATCGAGCGCTGCGCGGCGTACGCCGCGCTCGAGAACGGGGACGCGCGCCGCGCCCTCGCGCTCCTCCGCCTCGCGGCGGAGATGGCCGAGCGGGACCGGGCCAAACGGATCACGGCCGACCACGTCGTCAAGGCGAAGAGCCGGCTCGAGCAGGACATCATCATCGAATGCTGCAAGACCCTGCCCCCGCACTGCAAGGTCCTCCTCTACGCGATCCTGCAGGCGTTCGAGCGGCGCCGCGGAGGGGTGCTCACCGGCGAGGTGTACGACGGATATGCCCGGCTCTCCCAGCGCCTGGGCCTTCAGCCGTTGCACGCGCGGAGCATCTCCAACTACCTCTCCGAGCTCGAGAACCTGGGACTCATCCGGGCGACGATCGTCTCCCGGGGACGGGGCGGACGCACGCGGGAGATCGTGGTCGACGTTCCGATCTCCGAGACGATGCCCGCGCTCGAAGAGGATCCCCTGTTGGCTCCGCTCGGGAGGCCCCGCTCGCTCAACCAGACGATCCTGACCAACTTCGACAACCCCGGTCGCACGGGGCCGTACTGACCGGGTCCTTTCAGGCCGACGCGGCGGAGCCGACGCCCTCGACGGCGGTTCCGGGCACTTCGGCGCGCGCCTTTCGGCGGGCGCGTTCGGCCCTCAATTCCCGGAGGTCCTTGTCGAGGTCTCGCTGCTCCCGCGCGTAGCGGCGAAGGCGGACCCGGGTGATCTCCTCGAGCGTGACGATCTCGTGCTCGAGCGTCTCGTCCGACCCGCGGAACCCGCTCATGGGGAGGCTCACCGGGGGTCGATCTGCGCCTTCTGGAGCCGGGCGGAGAAGTCGATGAAGACGGTCTTGATCTCGGTGAACTCCTCGATGGCCGCCGAGCCGGCCTCCCGCCCCCCGTTGCCGGTGTTCTTCACCCCGCCGAACGGCAGCTGGACCTCGGCGCCGATCGTCGGGGCGTTGACGTAGGTGATCCCCGCCTCGAGGTCCCCGACGGCGCGGAAGGCCCGGTTCACGTCCCGCGTGTAGATCGACGAGGAGAGCCCGTAGTCGACGTCGTTCGCGACCCGGACGGCCTCCTCGTAGTCGTGGACCTTGATGACCGACAGCACCGGGCCGAAGATCTCCTCCTTGGAGATCCGGGTCCCGTGGCGCGTCTCGAAGATCGTCGGCGAGATGAAGTGGCCGCGGTCGTACGCCCCCCCCGTGAGTTTGTGGCCGCCGACGCGCAGGCGCGCCCCCTCCTTCTGACCGATGTCGATGTACTCGAGGACCTTCTTCTCCTGGTCCGCCGAGGCGACCGGCCCCATCTCGGTAGAGGGGTCGAGGGGGTCTCCGACCCTGAACGTCTTGAGCCGCTCGAGCAGCATGCCGAGGAACTCGTCGTAGACCTTCTCATGCAGGACGACCCGGCTGGTCGCGGTGCATCGCTGGCCGGAGGTCCCGAACGCGCCGAACAGCACCCCCTCGAGCGCAAGGTGGAGGTCGGCGTCGTCCATGACGATCACCGGGTTCTTTCCGCCCAGCTCCAGGTGGACCATCTTGAGCTGGCGCGCCCCCTTGACGTAGACCTCGCGACCGGCTTCGACCCCGCCGGTGAAGGAGATCGCCCTCACGCGAGGGTCGCCCACGAGCGCGTCCCCGACGACGCTCCCGGCGCCCGTGACGAAGTTGAGGACCCCGGGGGGCACCCCCGCGTCCTCGTAGACCTTGACGACCTCGTAGGCGCAGAGGGCGGTGTTCGAGGCCGGCTTGAACACGACCGAGTTCCCGCATACCAAGGCGGCGGCAATCTTCCAGTTCGGGATCGCCGTCGGGAAGTTCCACGGGGTGATGCATGCGACGACCCCCTTGGGCTGTCGGATGGTAAGGCAGAACTTGTGGTGGAGCTCGGAAGGGACCGTCTCGCCGGCCAGCCTTCGGCCCTCCCCCGCCATGTACTCGATGAAATCGATCGCCTCCTGGACGTCCCCCCGGCCCTCGGCGATGACCTTGCCCATCTCCCGGGTGACGACCCGGGCTACCGACTCCTTGCGTCCGCGAAGGATCTCCGCGGCCTTCAGGAGGATCTCCCCACGCTTGGGCGCGGGCGTCTCCTTCCACCCCGGGAAGGCTTTGGACGCGGCCGTGACCGCGGCTTCGACGTCGGCCGGGCGCGCCGAGACGAACGTCCCCAAGACCTCTCCCGTCGCCGGGTTGCGCGTAGAGAATCGCCCGGTCCCGGCCGGGAGAACCCACTTCCCATCGACGAAGAGCCCGTGCTCGGTGGGTGCCGGTGCGCTCATGGGGCCTCTGTAGGCGTGACGAAGGAGGGGGGCAGATAAGACTGACCGGGGCGCGCCACGGCCGTCGTTCCCGAGAGCCCGGCGAATCGTCCCCGGGGGCGCCGAACGCGAGCCCCGGCCTCGCCATGGACCGATGCCCTCGGAGGCCGTCCGCGGAGCCCGGCGACCCCGCCTAGGATTATTACAGGACCCCCTCTGCCCGGTGCGATGGAGCACGCGCTACAGGCGGAGATCACGCTCAGCGCCGCCCCTGCGGACCCCGCCGCGCTCGAACGCCTGATCCCGACCGTCGCCGAGGAATCCCTGAAGCGGTCGATCGGCACCCGGGGAACCGGAAAGCTCGCCCATGTGGGGCTCACCGGGGACCGGTTGCGCCTGACCCTGGAATCGGACGGTCCTCGCCCGCATCAGGCGCTCCTCGCCTTGATCCGCCGGCTGAGCGAAGAGCTCGGCCGGGCCCAGAAGGTCGGCGTCCGTTCCTTCAGCGCCCCGAGCTACCGCGTTCGGTTCGACCTCGAAGGGGACCTGAAGCACCCCCTCACGCTCCCCCTTCCGCACACGCTCCACGTAGAGGGCCGGGTCGGGACCTTGGAGCTTCGGGACCTGCCGGAGGAGGGGCTGCGGGACAACTGGATGGACCGCGCGGTCACGCTCGTCCAGGAGAAGGTCCGTCGCCAGAACTACGAGGGGAAGGAGCAGTACTGGGACCTGCTGACCCAGAGCCCCCGGCGCGAAATGACGTTCGAGCTCGACCCCACCGAGGGGATGATCGCGCGCCAGTGGATCCGCAGCGGGCCGACGAAGGGAAAGTGGTTCCTCGGTCCGACGGCGGCCCACCTGATGCGGACGATGGAGCGGATTGCCCGGACCGAAGTCCTCGAACCGCTCGGGTTCACCGAGGTGGTCCAGCCCCATCACGATTCCTTCGACATTCTCCTGAAGACGGGCCACCTGGAAGGGCTCCCCGGGGAGTTCTACTACGTGACCGAGCCGCGCACGCGCGACCCGGCCGCCTGGGAGACGTTCACCGACCTCGTGAAGATCACCCGCAAGGTTCCCGAGGGCGAGCTCGCGAAGCTCGTGAGCCCCCCCTCGGCCGTCTCGTGCTACGCCCAGTGCCCGACCATCTACTGGTGGCTCTCCGGAAGGACGATCGCCGAGGAGAGCCTGCCGCTGCGGGTCTTCGACCGGTCGGCGGTCTCCAACCGGTACGAGAGCGGGGGCCGCCACGGGCTGGAGCGGGTCGATGAGTTCCACCGCATCGAACCGGTCTACGTCGGCACCCCGGCCCAGCTCCTCGAGCTCCGCACGAAGCTCCTCGAGCGGTACGCCCACGTGTTCGATACGATCCTCGAGCTCGAGTGGAGGACCGCCTGGGTCACTCCCTTCTACATGCAGCAGAGCGGAGGGGTCGGGGTCGAGGACGCCCAGGCGCGGGTGAAGGGGACGATCGACTTCGAGGCGTACCTACCGTACCGGGGCACGCGAGAGAACTCCGAATGGCTCGAGTTCCAGAACCTCTCCATTGTCGGGGACAAGTACACCAAGGCGTTCACCATCCGGCCCCAGAAGGGCGAGCTGTGGTCGGGCTGCTCGGGGATCGGTCTCGAGCGCTGGTTGACGGCGTTCCTCGCCCAGAAGGGCCTCGACCCGGACGGTTGGCCCGCCAAGTTCCGGGAGCACGCCGGACCGCTTCCCAGGGACATCCGGTTCCTATAGCCGGGCTCGCAGCAGGGCGATGCGGCTATGCCCCGAGAGAAGCGTCCGCTCCCCGGGGAGCCTCGCATGGGCCGGCAGCAGCGACTCGACGACTTCGACCCCTCGGGCGGTCCGGCCCCATCGATACCCCGTGCGATGGGGCGCCCCCGCCCGCCGGGGTACGCCGGGGTGTGGCGGATCGCGAACGGATTCGTCGAGCACCCGCTGCTCCGGCCCGGCACCGTCCGGGCCATCCCGTTCCAGGTCGACATGGCGCGGATCGGACTGGATGAGGACCTCCTGGTCGTCCTTCCCACGGGGCTCGGCAAGACCCTCATCGCCGCGCTCCTGGCGGCCGAACTGCTCCGCCGGAATCCGGGGAAACTGCTGTTCCTCGCCCCCACGCGTCCGCTCGTGCAACAGCACGCGGACTCCTTCGGCAAGTGGTTCCCGGAGCTGAAGCGGGCGAGGTTCACGGGCACGGTCGCGCACCCGATGCGCTCCGGTTCGTGGGAAGGCGCCGACGCGGTGTTCGCGACCCCGGAGATCGTCTGTCACGACCTCGACGCGGGCCGCTACACTCTGAAGGAGGTCGGCCTCATCGTCTTCGACGAGGCTCACCACGCCGTCGGAAAGTATGCCTACGTCCCCCTGGCGGCGCGATTCCGACGGGAGCGGCCGTTGGGGAGCCGCCTCCTCGGCCTCACCGCCTCCCCCGGCGGCAAGGAGGCACGCATCGAGGAGGTGGTGGGCGCCCTGGGGGTGGCGCGGATCGAGGCGCGGTCGCGCGAGGACGACGGGGTCCGCGAGCACGTCCAGAGCGTGGAGATCGACCGTCACTGGGTCAAGCTCCCCCCGGAGGCGCTCCGGATCCAGACGCTGCTGGGAGAATCGGCTCGGGAGGAGGCCCGAAAGCTGCAGAAGATGGGCTACCTGCGGACGAAACCGATCACGTCGCTCTCGGTGAAGGACCTGATCGCGCTCCGGGGAGAGATATTTGCCCGACCCGGTCCCATGACCCGAAAGTTCGGCCCGCTGTACCACCAGCTCATCCTGCTCCACCTGCACCACGCCCAGGAGCGGCTCGAGACCCAGGGGCTCTCCCCGTTCCTGCAGTATGTCGAGCGGGTCGAGGGGAAGGAGAAACCCGGACGCGGAGACCTCGCCTTCGTCAAGGACCCGAGGGTCGTGATGGCCCGGGCCGAGGCGAACGCCTTCCTCCACGACACGAAGGAGGCGTCGCACCCGAAGCTGGACGCGCTCGTCGCGGAGGTCCGGGCGGAGCTCGCCCGGCCGCGGGACCACCCGCCGCGCATCCTCGTGTTCGCCCAGTACCGGGACACGATCGGGGGGATCCAGGCGGCGCTGGAGGCGCAGGGGTGGACCACGGGCCGGTTCGTGGGCCAGGCGACCCGGGACGCCGACGACAAGGGGATGAACCAGAAGGCTCAGGGACAAGTCCTCTCCGCGTTCAAGGACGGCCGGTTCCCGGTGCTCGTCGCGAGCAGCGTAGCGGAGGAGGGGTTGGACGTCCCGGACGTGGACCTCGTCGTGTTCTTCGAGGCGGTCCCGAGCGAGATCCGGGCGATCCAGCGCCGGGGTCGCACGGGCCGTAGCTCGCTCGGTCGGGTGCTGCTGTTGCTCACCGAAGGGACCCGGGACGTGGGGTACCAACGCGCGGAGACGCTCCGCGAGGCGGCGATGACCCGGATCGTCCGACGGCTCTCCAAGAGCGCGCGCCAGCGGGCCAAGGCCGGCACTCCCCCGGAGCCCGCTCAGGCGACCGAGACGGCCGAGGTCCCGGCGGGGGCGGCCTCCTCGGAGGCGACGCGGCTCCGGGACGATTCCTAAATAGCCCTAAAGACCTCGACTCGGATACGACGAATGGGCGACATCGGTTGGGTCTTCGATCACCTGGGGCTGACGATCTTCACCCTCGTCTCGCTGACGCTCGTCATCTATCTCGGATACTCGATGTTGTATCCGGAACGGTTCTGAAGCGTACGGCTCGCTGCGGAAACCGCGGTCCCCCCCCGGGAACGAAACGCTCCTCTACCCGAACGGGTATCGTACGGGTGCTTTGGCAGGAATAGGCAGCCGCGGAGTCTGCCCGGGGGCCCCTCCTGGAGCCTTGGGAACCGCGCGCAGAAACCCAGGGTCGGAGGGGAGCCCGTGTATCGTCGACTTCTGATACCGGTCAGCGAGCCCGCCGAGGTCGAGCCGCTCATCCGGTTCGGCGCGGCCCTGCTCGACACCGACGGGGAGATCCGCGTCCTCCATGTGATCCCCACGACGACCCTTCCG
This sequence comes from Thermoplasmata archaeon, assembly GCA_022750155.1. Lineage (GTDB taxonomy): Archaea > Thermoplasmatota > Thermoplasmata > Lutacidiplasmatales > UBA184 > Lutacidiplasma. The sequence goes on from JAKIWG010000030.1 coordinate 13,258, forward strand.
GAGGTCACGCGCCAATGGCGGGCCTCGGTCAACCTCGTCATCCCGGCCCACGAGGCGGGCGCCGCGCTCGACGTGCGCGTCGATCCCGAGGTCCGTGCCTCCGTCGATGTCGCCGGGGAGATCATCGAGAGCGCGCAGACCCACAGCATCGACGCCATCCTGATGACCCTCGCGGGCGACCGTCGTAGCCGCAACCCGTTCCTCGGCCACACCTCGACGAGCGTCCTGCACCACGCGCCCTGCGACGTGCTCGTCGTGAACCGGCTCGCCCTTATCGAGGAGAAGGTCCAGCGGTTGCTGATCCCGACCTTCTCGGCCGCACCCCCCCAGAAGGCGCTGAGGATCGCCGAGGAGCTCTCGGTCCGCAACCGCGGCGCCCCGATCATCCTGCTCGGGATCGGCGCCCGCGGGGACGAACTGGGCCCCGGATCGTCGGGACGCTCCCCCCGGGGGATCCCGGTCCAGGTCCACAAGACGTTCCTCTCGAGGGCCCTCCTGGGTCGGCGTCGGCGGCTTCCGGAGATCATCCTGCACCAGGCCGCGCTCGAGCGGTACGGACTGCTGCTCCTCGGCGAGGAGCACCTGAACTCGGAGGCCCCCCTCCTGACCCGCCGGTTCCTGGAGGAACTGTTCCGGGGCGCCCCGTGTCCGGTGATCGCCGTGCGCGGGTAGGCTTCCGGGGCGCTCGCCGTGGCCGAACTGTGGTTCGTCGGGATGGGGCTCGGCGACGAGCGGGACCTTTCGTTGCGCGCCATGGACGTGCTTCGCGGGCTCGATGCCGTCTTCGCCGAGGAGTACACCTCCCTGCTCGCCCCGGGAAGCCTCGAGCGGCTCTCCACGTCGATCGGCAAGCCCGTCACCCGGCTCGGACGGGAATCCGTCGAGGACGCCGGCGCGGTGCTGACGGCCCTCGACACCCATCCGGACGGGCGGGTCGGATTCCTCGTCGCCGGCGACCCGTTCGGCGCGACGACCCACGTGGCCCTGCGGCTCGCCGCGGAGGAGCGTGGACATCGTTGGCGGTACCTTCCGAATGCCAGCATCCTGACGACGGCGGCCAGCTACCTAGGGCTGATGCACTACCGGTTCGGGAGGACCGTCTCCCTCCCGTTCCCCGAGCCCAATTTCCAGCCCCGTTCCCCGATGGACCTGCTCGGGCGGAACTTCGAGCAGGGGCTGCACACGTTGGTCCTTCTCGACCTGCGTCCGTCGGAGTCCCGCTTCCTGTCGGCCGGCGATGCGCTCCAGATCCTCGGCGGCACGTCGGAAGCCCCCGGGGTCCCGGGCGACCGCCTCGTGGCGGTAGTGGCGCGCCTCGGCACCGACCAAGCCCGAGCTTGGGTGGGTCCCCGGCGCGAGCTGGAGGGGATGGACTTCGGGGCACCCCTCCACGCCGTCGTGGTCCCGGGCGGGGAACTCCACTTCGAGGAAGAGGCGGCGCTGGCCCGGTTCCGCCGCGGCTAGCGCGTCGCTACAGCGGAGGGGTGGGCGAGCCCGGAGCGCGCAGCGCCTCGGCGAACTGACGGATACGGAACGGTCGGTAGAGGATCGCATCGGGGACCGAAGGCCCGACCGCCGCCGGCTGCGGTCGCGAGGCCGGGGCGACGAGCACGATGCGAACGTGGGGGTCGGCCGACCGGGCGTCCGCGACCAGGGTGGCGAAACTCCCTTCGGCGAGGTTCACGTCCGCGACGACGATCGACGGGTGGTGCTGGCGGACGAGCTCGAGGGTGCGACTCGACCCCTCGGCCTCTCCCAGGACCTGAAAGTGGTGAAGGCGAAGCAGTCCTCGCAGAAGCACCCGGGTCTCCTCGTCCCCCGCCGCGACCACGGCCGATGGCGGCGGGGAGGCGGGGGGCACAAGCGATTGCCCGGAGGGGGGGTTCTCATCGCCCATCCGATGCGATAGCACGCCATCCGGTGATTCGCTTAAACCTTGGGGTCCGCGCGGCGACCGGACGGCTCACGACTCCCCTATCACGGCTCGCGAACCCCCCATTGGGTGACCCCCGCGGCCCCGAGCAACGCGGCGAGCGCGTCGTGGTACTCCGGGCTCGGCCCCTCGAGGGTCCGCTTGGCGAGCGGGGCGAGCGACTGGCCGAACTGCCGGTCGGTGTCGGTGAACTGCCACGCGTGGGGCCGTTCCTGGTCGAGCGCGATGAGCAGGCCGAAGCCGATCCCGCGCTGTTTGCCCTCCCGGGGGAGGGATTGCAGGAGTTGCTTCTCCGCCGCCTTCGCTCCCTGGCTTCGGAACGCCCTGGCGACCGCGTCGACGAACGCCGCCTCGGGAACGAGGGACGAGTACCGGGGAAGTTCCCTCAACAGCGTCCCCTCGTGGGTGGCCCGTGCGGCCCTCCGCAACAGCTCCGAGACCCTCCCGGGGGAGGCCTTCGCCTCCCGCACGAGGCGCTCGGCCTCCTGGGGGTCCGGCACGATGGCCCGTACGATCGTCTCGGCGTGATCCGGCCACAGACGTTCGAGCACGCGGCTCGCCGCGGGCTCATCGACCTCGAACAGGCCGGAGACCTCCGGAAGGGTCTCCTCGAGCGCCTTGCGCTCCTCCGGCGTCGGGTGGAGCGCGTCCAGGAACTGGGCGAGGTGGTTGCCGAAGCAGACGCCCCCCGCCACGAACACCGGGGTCCGGGACCGCTCCAGGACCGGACGCACCTCGGCCCGGTACTGGTCGATGAGCTCGGCGTCGGAGAGGCGACCGAAGAGGTAGCTCTTCCGGAGGGTCCGGGGGAGTTCGGGCACGTCATGGTGGACGCACGTGGGGCCGCCGCGGCAGTCGACGTTGAGCGACACCTCGACGGGAAACGCCTTCTCCGGGTCGGGGACGGCGACGCCCCGGGAGATGCTCGCGAGCAACTGCCGGTCGGATTTGGCGCACTCCCGGCAGACTCGGAAGGAGCGCTCCGCGCCGGGCCAGTTCACCCCGACCCAGGGGATCGGCTCGTGGTGGGCGAGATGAACGCACTCGACCCGGCCCTCGCGGGGAGGCTCGAGCCGGTAGGGCAGGTCCTCCAGTTGGCTGCGGAGGAAGGACGCAGGGGGTTTGGCCGACGGCCCGGTGCAGTACAGTCCGTCCGCCGTGGCGAAGAAATGGTACCCCTTCCGGGCCCAGCTGAGGTACCCGATCATCAGTCGTTTCGGGTCGGCGAACTGCTGGACCGCGATCTGGGACTCCTTCGGGGCGGCCCCCAGGGGGGCGAAGCTCACCTCGCCGCCGGGGAACGGGGCGACGAGCACGCCCGGAAGCTCCGGCTCGAGGTAGAAGCTCAACAGCCCGGCATACGCCCGGACGAGGTCGTCCTCCCACCGGCTGACCTTGTCGAGACGCGCCTTGTCGTCGCGATGCTCCCGGACCTTCTCCAGGGCCGCACGGAGCTTGTCGAACCGCTCGGGGGGGCAATCGTCGGAGAGCTTCGGCAATAGCGGGTCGACGCTCTGGCGGAGCTTCGTGGCGCTGCGGACGAGCTCCCCCTCTCGGCCGCCCGAGGCTCTGCGCGCGCGCATGAGGAGTGCCCCTCGAACCGGGAGTGCGTACTTAGGCTCGCCGGGGCGGGCCGCTCAACGTCGGCAGAGTTCGATGAAGTTGCGGAACAGTTCGACCCCGTGCTCGGTGTGCTCCACCTCGGGGTGGAACTGAACCCCCCAGACCGGCCGGGACGGATGGGCCATCGCCTGGACGGGGCAGCTGGGCGAATGGGCGAGGGCGCTCCAGCCGGGTGGGGGGTCGACGACGTGGTCGTTGTGGCTCGCCCACACGTGCAGGGAGCGAGGGAACCCCCGGAACATCGGGTGCGTCGGGACGTCGACCTCGAGCGCCACTCGGCCGAATTCGGGGGCGTCGGCGACCGAAACCCTCCCCCCGAAGTGTCGCGCCAGGAACTGGTGGCCCACGCAGATCCCGAGCACGGGGACGGGGATCCGGTCGACCCACTCGGCTACGCGGCCGAGCGTATCCGTGCCCTCCAGGCTGAGGGCCCCGCCGGAGAGCACCACCCCGTCCGCGTCGAGCTCCTCGAACGGGGTGGTGTTCGGGATGATCCGGGACTCCACATCGAGGTCCCGCAGGACCCGGTACTCCCGATGGGTCCATTGACCGCCGTTGTCGATGACGGGGATCTTCACGGAGGGGCCTCCGGCGGGTTCTCCCCGCCCGACGGCGCCCCCTCTCTCGGGGGCTGGAGCGCCTCCAACTGGCGCTTGACGGCCTGGAGGTCCGCCCGCATCTTGAGCATCTCCTCCTCGAACGGGGTGAAGCCGGTGGGCGACTGGAGCCGCTGGGAAATGTAGACGCCGATGAAGATGGCTCCCACGAGGGCGAGCACGGTCGTGAACACGAGCGCGAAGATGAACGAGAACAGGTAGCCGACCAGGGACTGGACCGGCAGCGTGAACACGTGGGTGATCTCGGCGACCTCCACGAATAGGAGCACGACGATCACGGACACCCAGAAGAGGATCAGTCGGGAGGGTCGCACGGTTCACCTCAGAGGGAGCGCAAGCAGCTCGAGGTACTCGGGTAGCGTGCGCTCCGGGATGGGGGCGACCGGGGCGAGCCCGGGGGTGAAGGTCTCGGTATCGAGGTTCCCTCCGGAGTAGTGGAACTCGAACTCCCCGATGTACTGTTCGGTCACACCGGCGGCATCGATGTAGACGACGCTGATGTTCGCAAGGAACGGGTCGGAGAGGGTCGTGAAGGTCGCTACCAAGACGTTCGTCTCGTTCACCCGGTGCTGCCAGGCGAGGTCGGTCAGGTTCTGGGGCGGGGGCCACGACACGTTCGTCGCCACGTCGATCGTGACGCTGTGGTAGCGCGCGTTCCCCAGGCTGCGGATGTACAGGTGGGTCGCGTTGGTCCCCTGGGCCCGGTCGATCACGAGGTACGCCTGGGTCTCCAGGCTCCCCGCCGCCGGGTTCCCGAAGGAGATCAGGTTGGGGGTGAGCAATACGAGCACGAGCAAGAGGGTGACCGCGGCGACGAACGGCACCGGAAAGTACCTGCGCCACCCCTGCGGGCCGTTCGTCACGGCGCGGGCTCCTTCCACCCCCGGTAGAGCGTGTGGGCGACGCCGAGGTGATCGAGGAGCCTTCCGGCGATGAAATCGACCTGGTCCTGCACCGAGCGCGGGTGGGTGTAGTACGGCGGCGCCGCGACGAGGATCGTCACCCCGAGCTCCGAAAGGGTCGTCATGTGGCGGAGCGAGAGGGTCGAGAGGGGCGTCTCGCGGGGGACCAGGATGAGCGGTCGGCGCTCCTTCAGGTGCACGTGCGCGGCGCGCGTGATGAGGGTGTCGGAGATCCCGAGCGCGACCTTCGCGAGCGTGTTGGTCGAACAGGGAACGATCGCCATCCCCCGGGTCGGCCGGGAACCGCTCGCGACGGGGGCGGCCAGGTCGGTATCGGGGTAAACGTCGGTCGCATACGGGTGCAGGTCGGCGGCGGAGAGCCCGCACTCTTCGGAGAGGACGGCCTCGGCGCCCTTCGACACGATGAGGGCCACCGGTTCCTTCGCCGCCCGCAGGCCGCGCAGCGCGCTCAACGCGATGGGGCTCCCGCTGGCTCCCGTGATCCCGAGTACTATCGGTGGTTCGGTCGTCTTCTCCCTCCTGCTCCCCGGACCTTATAGGGCAGGGCGGCTCGCGAGAAGAGAGTATTGGATGCTCCCTCGGTCATGACGGGTCGGCGTGCGTCGGTCGTCGGGGCCGGCCATACCCGGTTCGGGGTGCGGCCGGAGGGGCCGCGGGAGCTATTGAGGGCCGCCGTCGACGGGGCGTTCCAGAGCGTCGACCGAGGGGCCGTGCGCTCCGACGTCACCGAGGCGTTCCTGGGCAGCTTGGGATTCTCCGGTTGGCAGATCGGCAACGCCTCCGCCGTCCTCGCGGAAGAGGCACGGATTCTCGGGGCTCCGGTCACCCACGTGGAGAACGCCTGCGCTTCGGCGGGATTCGCGTTGCGGGCCGGCGTCGCGGCGATCGAGAGCGGTCGCCAGGATCTCGTGCTCGTCGCGGGTCTGGAGAAGATGACCGACGCTCCCTCCCGACGGCGCCGCTACTGGCTGGGCGTCTCCGGGGACACGGAGTGGGAACGGCTAGCCGGCCTCACCTTCGCCGGCGTCTACGGGCTGATCGCCTCCCGGCACATGGCCGAGTTCGGGACCCCGGCGGAGGCGCTCGCCCAGGTCGCGGTGAAGAATCACGCGAACGGTGCGCTCAATCCGAACGCCCAGTTCCAGAAACCCGTCACGCGCGAGAAGGTCCTCGAGGCGCCCCGGGTCGCCGACCCGTTGGGCCTCCTCGACTGCTGCCCGGTCACCGACGGCGCGGCCGCCGTCCTGCTCGCGAGCGAAACGGTGGCCAAGCGCTTCACCGATACCCCCATCTACGTCTCCGGGACGGGCGCCAGCTCGGATTCGCTCGCGCTCCAGGAGCGGGCCTCGCTCACGAGCCTCGCCGCCACCCGCCGGGCGGCCGACGCGGCGTTCCGACAGGCCGGGTTCGACCGGAGCGCGGTGTCCCTGCTCGAGGTTCATGATTGCTTCACCATCGCCGAGCTCGTCGCGCTGGAGGACCTGGGGTTCGCCCCCCCGGGGGGAGCCGCCCGCATGACCCTGGAGGGCGAAACGCGCCTCGGGGGCCGGTGTCCCGTCAACCCCGACGGGGGATTGAAGGCGAAAGGCCATCCGATCGGCGCCACGGGCGCGAGCCAGGCCTATGAGGTGTTCCTCCAGTTGAGGGGGGCCGCGGGCCGACGCCAGGTGCCCCACGCCGAACGCGCGCTGACGCACAACGTCGGTGGCTCCGGCGCGAGCGCCACCGTCACGTTGTTCTCGGTGAGCTGACGATGACGCGTTCGATCGTGGCCGCCGCGCGAGTCCGCCCCAGGGCGCGCTCGGGGGCCTTCGACGCGCCCGGGCCGGACGAGGACCTCTTCACCCTCGCGCTGGAGGCGGTGGAGCGCCTCCCGGCCGGTCCGGTTCCGGAGACCGTCCACCTCGTCGGTTCTGCCGCGGAGGTGGAGGATTGGTCGATCCGCGAGGTGTTGGGAGCCCCGACCCTCCAGGTGCGTCACCACGCAGCGGGCGCAAGCTCGCTGTTCGCCGTACTGGCCCAGTCATCCCCGTTCGAAGGTCCGGGAGCGGAGGTCGTCGTGGCGCTCGACCCCCTCAGCGGGGCCGGTGGGGCGGGTGCGGTCGCGTTCCGGATCGCTCCGACGCCCGGCCTCTCGCTGCTCGGTCACCGGGAACGGGGACATCCGGACTGGAAACGGCCGGACGCGTCGGAGTGGACCGACGCCGGTCGCCGGGCCCTCGGGGAGCTCCCCGAGAGCTCCTCTGGCCAATTGTTCCTGGTCGCCCCCTCCGCCCCACCGGTGCTCCTGCAGCGGTGGGCCCAACGGATGCCCGGATTCCCGGTCGTGTCGGCTCCGCCGAGCGACCCGGCGGTGGGCGCCTCGCCTACGCTGCGCGCGGCGCTCGCTCTTCGGTCGCTCGCCCTGGGGCTTCCGAACGGCGGGTCGGCTCTTCTCGCGGTCCTCGAACCGGGCCGCGCCACCTCCTTCCTCGGGGCCCGCTCGGATGCCCCGCTCCCGTGGATCGGGGCGTGGGGCGGGTCGCGAGCGAACCCGGGGGCGGGGAATTCGCCCGGGGCGGCCCCGAGCCTGGACGGCGTCTCCGAGGGCGCATACCTATCGAGAGCGACCTACCTCAGCGAGCTCCCGAGCCGCTGGAGGTTCGGCGCGGACCGGTGTCCGCAGTGCCATCAGGTCACGTTCCCGGTGCGTGGGTTCTGCCGACACTGCGGTACCGCCGAGCGACTCGAGCGGATCGAGCTCCCCCGGAACGGGCTCGAGATCCTCGCCGCGACCACGGTCGCACCCGGGGCCCAGCCGACGGAGTTCGACCCCCAGGTCGAGGTCAGCGGAGCGTACGACGTGGTGATCGCCGCTCTGGCGCCGGGGGTACGGGTCACCCTCCAGGTCGCCGACGCTCCCCCTCGCTCCTCCAAGATCGGTGGGCGGGTCGATACGCGACTCCGCCGACTGTACGCGATGGAAGGGGAGTGGCGATACGGGTTGAAGGCCGTCCCCGGGGACGCGGTCGAGCCCCCGACGGACCGCTCGGCGTGAAAGTCACGGCACGACCCGGTCGGCCGTATCGCCAAGCTTTCGTGGTCCGAAGCCCCTAGGCACCCTCCATGGTCGACCTGCTGCGCGTCCTCGCGATGGTCACGTTCCTGGCGTTCGGGGTCGCCTTCACGGTGCTCTACCTACGCGGGATGGCTCGGGGCCCGCGGGGTCGCGGCCAGGTCCCGGACAAGTGGCTTGCGGTGGCGCGCTGCCCGAAATGCTCGAAGGAGTATGAATCGGAGTGGACGCCGGGCATCAGCTTCAGTTCGGTTCGCATGGGGCTCGACCGCTACCAGAGGTGCCCGGCGTGCAAGGACCTGACCTGGGGGCACTTCGAGCGGTGGGCCCCGGCGTCCCCGTCCACCCCCGCGCGCTGAACGTCGGCGGCGCGACCCACCCTCGGCCCGCCTACTTCGCCTTCGGGGTCTCCCAGGTCGCCGAGAGCCAGGATTCGTAGGTCGATCGCTCGACCTCGGTGGCCGCCGGCCGAGGCTCGATGAGCAACTTGTCCGGGGGCGCCTGACCGAGCGTCACCCGAACGACCCGCCACCACCCGCGTCGGAAGATGCCCAGCTCGACCTCCGATCCGGGACCGAGTCCCTTCAAGCTCTTCGTGAACCCGTCGAAGGTGACCTTCGCCCGTTCGAGCGAGACGACCTCGTCTCCCGGCGACAGCCCCGCCTGGCTCGCCGGGCCGCCGGAGAGGACCGAGGAAACGACCGGCCGGTTGTCGACGTTGCGAAGCGTGCTCCCGAGGTACCCCGCCTCCCCGTCCGGGTCCGGCTCGGTCGGGCGCTCCTTGGCGCGGACCGAGAGCCCCGCGTACCCCAGGAACCGCTCGATGTCGAGCTCGCGCGTCCCCGAGATGTAGTGGGAGAAGAACTCGGTGAGGTCGAGGCCGGTGACCTCGTTCATCGTCGGGAGCAGCTCCTCCTCCCCGAGCCCCCGACCGGCGCGCCCGAATCGGACCCAGAGCTCCCGAAGTACCGAGTCCAGGGAATGGCGACCCTCGGTCCGGTGCCGTATCTCGAGGTCGAGGCAGAGCGAGACGAGGTGGCCCTTCAGGTAGTACGATACCGATTGGTTGGGCGAGTTCTCGTAGCGCTTGTAGTAGTCGACCCACGACCGCACCGAGGCGTCCTCCAGGCTCTGCAGGGCGCGCCCGGGGGTCCCCCGCAGCTCGACGAGCTGCTCGGCGATCTTCTCCCGGTAGCGCGAGGGCGTCAGGATCCCGGCGCGGCGGAGCACCAGGAGCCCGTAGTAGTCGGTCGTCCCCTCCATCCACCAGAGGAGTCGCGTGTAGACCTCCCGAGTGTAGTCGAACGGACCCAGCACCTTCGGGCGCAGCCGCTTGACGTTGTAGAGATGGAAGTACTCGTGGCTCGAGACCCACAGGAACTTCTCGTAGGAGACCTCCGGCCGAAACGCATCGCGCCGGAACATGCCCATGTTCGAGGTCGCGTGCTCGAGTGCGCCGTCGTACGTGTCGCTCAGGTGGTAGAAGAAGGTGTACCGGGGGACGGGAGACTCGCCGAACAGCCGGATCGTCGTCTCGGCGATCTTCGTCAGGTCCTGCTGGAGCCGATGGGGCTCGTAGTTCCCTCCTTCCCCGCAGAGGACGATCCGGTGGGGGACCCCCATCGCCACGATCGGGAAGACCACGGGCGTCCCGCAATCGATCGGCGAATCGACCAGCTCGTCGTAGTTCTCGGCGCGGAAGCGCGGGGGATGGCTCGCCAGCTCCTTGAGCTCGGTGAACGCCTTCCACCCATCGGGCAGGAACACCGTGACCTCGCACGGCTCCTCCTTGCGGCCGTCGACGTACGGGAAGCAGATCGGCGGGCTCAGGAAGAGGTGGTCGGGGGTGACGTCCAAGCCGTCCGTCGCCACGATGTGACCGTACATCGTGTAGTGGAACTCGACGGACCGCGATCCACCGGTAGTGACCCGCCAGCGCGCCTTGTCGACCAGGGCGACCGGCAGCGGGGTCGTCTCCCCCGTGGCGGTGGCGCCCACCGAGACCACGCCGCGGGAGGTCGGCTGGATCTCGTAGGAGCCGGGGACCCAGCTGGGCAGGACCACGTCGAACGATGCCGCGTCGAGCTCCCGGACCTCGAGGGTGAACTGGGCGAGGTGGTCGGTCGGACGTTCCACGTGGACACGATAGTGAAGCCGCATCTTCGCCCGGCCCCCGGATCGGGTGCGACCGGCGCGGACGCGAACCGGGCCTTAAGTTCTGGGACGAGCGCCCCTACGCGAAGCCGGGGGTCTCGCGGCGGTCCGACTTCGCTTCGCCCCGTCGGTAGGGCTCCGCGGCGATCCCCAGGTGGGTGGCGAGGGTCCGGAACGTCTGGGTCATCTGGTCGATCGCCTGGGCCATCTCCCGCTGTTCGAGACGCATCGCCGCCAGATCCGCCCGCAGCGCCTTGACTTCGGCGACCAGATCGTCACTCGACAGGTTCGCCATGATTTCCTCGACCGCGGATATTCCAGAAGGGTACTTATCAGGCCCGCCGTCGCCGGCGGCGGTTCAGCGATTCCCAGACGGGCCGAACGGGCTGTCGGAGACCCCGCGGTCCTGGAACGGCACCCAGTCCTTCTTCTCGGGGGAGTAGTCGACCCGCGTCAGTTCGACGACGAACTCCTTCAGGAGGTCCGACGCCGCGGGGCGCACCCGGAACGAATAGACGTAGATCCCGAACCCCATGAAGTCCGAGATCCGGCGAAGGAGTTCCGCCAGGTCCTCCCGCGGGACCGTCACCCGGATCGTCGTCTCGCCGAGCAGTTGGGAGAACTCGTCGATGTCAAACGGCTTCTGAAGGGCGATCAGGCTGAGTGGCCTCGACGGAGCGGCGGGGGAGGCCGGGGACCCCGGCGCAGCCACTGGCCCTGACGGGGTAGGAGCCGGGACGGGTGGTGGGCGCGCGAGCGGGACCGGGGGCGGGCGGGTGGCGGCGGGTGCCGATGGGGGTGGGGGTCCCTTGGGGGCCAGCGCGGGGTCCTTGGGCGGGTAGTGGGTGAGGACGGCCGAACCGTCGCGCCCGACGAACCGAGGGGTCGGTGGGGCCTTCTTGCGGGGTTTCGGGCGACTCCCTCGGCGCTTCGCGGCGGAACTTTTGCGACTTGCCACGGGCGAGATCCCTCTCCTTTCCCCACCCCGTTCCGGCATATAGCCGCGCGGTCGGGGCAGGGCCCCATCCCGTTTGTAGCGAACCGAGCCATGCGAAGCCCCGTCACGGAACCCCCGTATTGTCGCGCCCTGGACGACAGATGGGTTATGTAGGATGGGCTCCGTGGGCCGCCTAAGGTCGGCTGCGGTCGGCCAGTAGGAAAGAGGAACATCGATGCCGGCACGTGTAATGAAGGAGTTCCAAGCCCCGCGTGGGCTGCCGCGCAAGACGGCGTCGGTCTGCCCCGAGTGCATCAAGGTGATCCCCGCCGTCGTCCGTGAGAAGGACGGCCGGGTCATCATGGAGAAGACGTGCCGGGTGCACGGCTACTTCTGGGACATCATCT
>JAKIWG010000046.1 GCA_022750155.1 Thermoplasmata archaeon
AGCCCATCGGCCCCGGTGCTGCCCGGTGGCCCCCCCACCGGGTCACCATCGACTTCTCTGATCGCGACTCGCCCTCCCGATCTTGGGGTCTCGGTTCCCCGCGCTCATCGAACCTGCGCCTCGATTGTTGACCGGGGCCGCTGTGGGCGACGGATGGAGCCATGCCTTCCGGGCGATGGATCGATCGGCAATCGCGGATGGGCCGGGACGGATTTGAACCGTCGATCTCCGCGTTGTAAGCGCGACGTCCTAACCGCTAGACGACCGGCCCACGGTCCGAGACCGCTGCTACGTCAAGTCGGTGTCGGTGCAATCTGAGCCTCGACCGCGTGGCGTCGGTGGCGCACGCGGACCGCAGCACCTCGCGGAAGGCCGGTCATGAACGACGGCGGAAGAAGGGCCTCGCCTACGCCTAGCAGTTCACCGTGCCGTACCAGGCTGACCGCGTCCCCCACCCGGATGGCAGGGTCCGCCCGGACGACCCCGGGGGTGAACAGATCGCCCGCGAGCTCAAGGTGCTCCGCCAATTCGACCTCCAGGGGATGCGCCGAGAGCATGCGAAGGCCCCCGGGGACCGTGAGCTGAAACCAACCCCGCTCCTCCCGCCATGTCGCCAGGTCCACGCCGTGGCCGTCGGTCACGCGTTGGAACCAGGGGCGTCCCGCGAGGCGGACCGGGTCCGAGAACAGGAGCCGGGCGGCCTCCGGACCGAATTGCATCCCAGCGATCGCTTGCAGCCCCTCTCGGACGACGGTGAGGGGACCGTGCTCGACCGGGCTGAGCGATCGGGTGGCCTCCTCCAATGCGACGTGGAGGGTGGCGATCGCCTCGGTCCGGGTCGGGCTGTCGTCTTGGAGGGTCCAGACCGTTCTGCGGTCCGTCGGAAGGTGCTCGCGCAGAAACTCGTACTCCTTCGGGTCGAGATGCACGACGACGTCGGTGTATGGCCCGTTGTGGACCAGGTGGCGAAAGGCGTCGACGACCGCAGCCCGTTCTTCCTCGTCCCAGGTACCCGTGACGGGGATGTCGTAGTGCCGGGCCGGGTACACGTCCTCGAGTTCGCGGGGGACGAGGCCTAGGGGGGATGTCACGGACACCGTATGCACCCGTTCCGGGCACCTAAGGCCCTCCAGCGCCGAGGAGAACCGACGGTGGCTCCTGGAGTTGCGGTACGGCTTCGTCCGTGAGCATGGCACGAGGAGCAGGACCCGTTTGGAATCCGGAGGGCGGTACCGCTCCAGGAACCGGTGGCGGAACCGCAGAACCTCGGGCCGCCGGTGGGACTCCTGCAGGATGTAGGTTCGCACCCCCGAACCGACCACGGGGGTCCGCTCGTCGAGCGCCTGGCGAAGAATACGGTCCGAGTACCGGAGCAGTTCGGCCAGCACCGGCTCTGCCGACAGGCGCGCCTCCACCAGTTCTCGCAGGCGTCCCGTCAGGAGGGCCGTCTTAGTCAGGGAGAGTTGGTCGACATACAGCCACTCTGCATGTGCCGCGAGGGATCCGGGGGGGTCGGAGCGGCACGACGGGCAGGGACATCGGAGCTGAGAGCGGGCTTCCGACTCGTCGAGGGTCCCGAGGTCCGGGTCGAGGTACTCCCGTCGGATGCTGCGGATGCGACCTTCGGTGGTGTCGAGGAGGTCGACGCCCAGGTAGATGAGCAGAGGGAGCCGATGAGGAAGCGCGACCCGCGGGGCCCAGAGCAGCGGGGCGGGTCCGACCCGTTGTCGGAGCTCCTCCACGAACCGCACGAACGGTTCGCCCTCGCCGAACAGCGTCCGGGCGTTCGCGAGGACCACGAGTTCAGGGCGTTTCGTCGCGAGCGCGGCCCATTGGGCGTGATCAAGCGGTGCGTGGACTACGAAGCAACCTGGCGCGGCCTCCTCCACCGAGCCGGAAATTCCGGAGACCTCCGGGGCGGAGATCGGGAACCGGAGGGGGAGTTCGCCGCCCACACCCCCCACGATGAGCGAGCGCTCTCCCGGAGACGCCCCCCGTTCTCTGAGGGTCAGCCCGTGAACGGGGAACGGTCCGGCCGATTCCGCCGACTCCGGTTCGGCGAAGAGGATCGAAGGGGTGGTCAGGAGAAGGGGGCCGATCGAGGCGCCGCCGCATACCGCGAGGCCGCTGATTCGCTCCACCGCCCTGCCCATTGTGGTCAGCTCGTGGGCGGAGGGGAGGTCGATTCGGGGAAACCGCTTTCGGCCTGGAAGCCACCGGGCGACCTACGGAGGACCCTTCTTTCCGCGGCTCCGAGTCGAGACGGCGGGTCCCGGAAAGTACGCTTGCCATGAACCGACGAGCGTCTCCCGGCGATCCGCCCCGGCCTCGGAGCGGCCCCGCTTCCCGACGAGGGGATCGTGGGTGTCGCGCACGGAGCGCAAGAACTCGCCGGGGTTCTCGCTCGCCTTTTCGAACCCGTAGAGGATCAGCTGGCGCAGAAAGCTCGACCGGCCCCTCCAGCCGATCCGTCGGCGGACCAGGGGGTTCAGGTGGCGTTTGGCCATCCGCCATACTTCGTTCGTTGTCCGATAGTCGCGGGCCGACAGTCCGATCATTACCTGCGGCATTCCATTACTCTCGAATGGGTCAACTTTGGGTGGCTTAAGCTGTTTACCGGGTTGGTTTCACGGCTGTGGCTTCGGTCCTTCCGCCGATCGAGAGGTCACACGTACGGGGCCCGGAACCGGCGAGGACGGCGGTTTCAGAACACGTAGGAGAAGATCACTCCGATGAGGAACACGGCGCTCAGTCCGAAGTGGCGTCGGAACAGCCGTCGTGTCTGAAGCGGGTCGCGCGAAAGCGACACGTCGATCGAACCCGCCCAAAGCGCCATCGCCCCCAGCGCGGCGAAGTAGACGATCGGTAGGTGTTCCAACCCGCCGAAGATCGCGAGGAGCCCGATCGCCACGGCGTGGAGGATGGGCACGATCCGAACGGCGGTCCGAATCCCGGTCGTCAACGGCAACGAGTACGTTCCCGCGGCCCGGTCGGCGTCGACGTCCCCGATGCTGTGGATCGTCTCGAAGGCGGTACCCCAGGCCCCGAGGGCCACCGCCGCCACGACCGCCGCGAGCGGCAGGGTCCCCTGGAGCGCGATGAACACGGCGGCGGGAGTTACCGACTCCACCAGCCCGAGAAACACGGTCGTCAGGGCCGAGAGTCGCTTGGTGTAGCTGTAGCCGAGCACCAGCGCGAGCGCCACGGGTACGAGGAGCAGCGCGAGCGGGTTCAGCAGAAACGCAGCGAGGGCAAGCAACGCCGCGTTTCCCAACGCAAACCCGAGGGCGAACGGTTCGGAGATCCGACCCGTGACCAGCGCCCGGTCCTGGGTCCGCGGGTTTCGGGCATCCAGCTCACGGTCCAACCAGCGATTGAAGCTGTGACCGGCGTTGCGCGCGGCCACGAACGCCACGATGACGAGTGCCGTGGCCCGCAGGGTAGGGTGCCCCCCGCCGGCCACGAGAAGGAACGCGAGGGCGAACGGGAGATTGAGCCCGAGGTTCTGGATCTCTAGGAACCGGCCGAGCTCGGCCGCCCCGCTTCGTGGAGGTGGACCGGTGGCGCTCACGAGGCGGGCCGACCGAGGAGGCGGGCGAGAGCGGGGTCGCGATGGAGGAGCTCCTCGACCTTGCCGACCACCGCGGGGTCCATGCGGATCTCTTCCGGCCACGCCCTCGGGAACCCGTCCTCCGCCCGCTTGCGGGTCGCATCGATCCCGACCTTCGCGCCCCGGTTCGGGATCGGGTTGGAGATCGACAGCTGGTCGACCGGCCCCTCGACGATCTCGAGGTCCTCGCCGGGGTCGGCCTGCAGACCCACCCGGTAGAGCACCTCATGGAGGTCGTGGACGTCCACGTCGTGGTCGACGAGGACGACGTACCGCGTGAACATCAGCTGGCCGAGACCCCAGAGCGCATGCATCACCTTGCGGGGGTGGTGGGGGTAGGCCTTGCGGATCGAGATGATCGCGACGTTGATGAACAGACCCTCCATCGGAAGGTTCATGTCGACGATCTCGGGGAGGACGAGGCGGACGACCGGAAGGAACACCCGCTCGACGGCCTTTCCGATGATCGCGTCCTCCGTCGGGGGCTTGCCGGTCACGGTGCTGAGGTAGACCGGCGATTCCCGCCGCGTGAGGTGGGTGACGTGGAACACCGGGAACGGCTCCGGGGCCGAGTAGTAGCCGGTGTGGTCGCCGAACGGTCCTTCGACATGCCGCTCCGTCGGGTCGACGTACCCCTCGAGGACGATCTCCGCCTGCGCCGGAACCTCGAGCGGGACGGTGCGGGCCGGGACCAGCTCCAGGGGCTCTCCCCTCAGGAAGCTCGCAAACACGAAATTCGAGATCCCCTCGGGTACTGGGGCGAGTCCCGCAAAGACGGTCGCGGGGTCGATGCCGATGACCGCGGCCACCGGCATCCTCTCTCCCTTCGCGGCCCACTTCCGGTAGTTGTTGGCCCCGACCCGGTGGATCTGGAAGTGCATGCCAAGCGTATCCGGACCGTACTGTTGGAGGCGGTAGATCCCGGTGTGGGACTCCCCCGTCTCCGGGTCCTTGGTGATCACGACCGGGAACGTGATGGTCCGTCCCCCGTCGCCGGGCCAGCACCGTAGTATCGGCAACTCGTCGAGGTTGATCCGATCGGTCTCGACCTCCTGGACGGGTCCCTTGGAGACCCGCTTCGGCCCGAGGGAACGCAGCGTCTCCAGCGTCGCCATCGTGCCCGAAAGGTCCTTGATCGCGCCGAGGAGCCCCGAGGGAGGCTTCAGGCGGACGAGGCGGGAGATCCTCTCCGCCGGTTCGTCGAGCGAGTCGGCGCCGAGCGCGGCGGCGATCCGACGGGGCGAACCGAGGACGTTCATGGCGACCGGCATCGACGCCCCCTGAACGTTCTCGAAGAGCAGCGCCGGCCCGTCGGAGCGGACCGAGCGCTGGGTGATCTCGGTGATCTCCAGGTCCCGGCTGACCGGGGCGCGCACCCTCAGCAGGTCGCCCTTGGTTTCCAGGGCAGAAAGGAACTCGCCGAGCGAGCGGAACGCCATCGGGGTCGTGGGAGCCCGCGACGCTATAAAACCGACCGAGGGGGCGGTGGCGGGGTTCATATGCGAACCACGCCCTCGGCGGTCGGAGCGGATGCAGACCGTCACCCTGGAGTTCCAGACCGAGCACCTCGAGCTGCTCGGGGTCATCCCCGCGGGGTTCT
>JAKIWG010000031.1 GCA_022750155.1 Thermoplasmata archaeon
TGACCGAGGGGGAGAACATCTCCAAGCTCGTCAAGGTCAAGGTCCGCAACCAGCGCATTCCGGAGCTGGGCGACAAGTTCGCCTCCCGGCACGGCCAGAAGGGCGTCATCGGCCTCATCGTCCCGCAGGAGAACCTCCCCTACACGCGCGACGGCGTCACCCCGGACCTGCTGATCAACCCCCACGCGATCCCCTCGCGCATGACCGTCGCCCACGTCCTCGAGATGCTGGGCGGCAAGGTCGGCGCGATGGAGGGCCGGACCATCGACGGAACGGCGTTCTCCGGGGAGCGCGAGGGAGCGCTCCGGGAGGGCCTGAAGTCGCTCGGGTTCCACCCGAGCGGGCGTGAGACACTCTACGACGGGCTCACCGGCCGGCGGCTCACCGCGGAGATCTTCGTCGGCGTGATCTACTACCAGAAGCTCCACCACATGGTCGCGGGCAAGATGCACATGCGATCGCGCGGGCCGGTCCAGATCCTCACCCGGCAGCCGACCGAGGGACGCTCCCGGCAGGGCGGCCTGAGGTTCGGGGAGATGGAGCGGGACTGCCTGATCGGGCACGGCGTGGCGATGGTCATCAAGGACCGCCTCCTCGACGAGTCGGACGGCACGATCCAGTACGTCTGCGGCAACCCGGAGTGCGGGCACATCGCGATCCCGGACACGCGCGCCGGCTCGCTGCGGTGCCCGAGCTGTGGCAACACCTCCTCGATCTACCCGGTCGAGATGAGCTACTCGTTCAAGCTCCTCCTGGAGGAGCTCGTGAGCCTGGGTGTCATCATGCGGCTGCAGCTCGAGGAGATGAGGTAGGAGGGCACATGGCGCAGGGGTTGTCGAAGAAGATCAAGAGCCTGCAGTTCGCCTTCCTGTCGCCGGACGAGATCCGCCGCATGAGCGGCGTGAAGATCATCACGGCCGACACCTACGACGACGACGGGTACCCGATCGAGATGGGCCTCATGGACCTCCACCTGGGGGTCATCGAGCCGAACCTGCGCTGCCGGACGTGCGGGGGCCGGGTCAACGAGTGCCCGGGCCATTTCGGGATCATCGAGCTCGCCATGCCCGTGATCCACGTCGGCTACGCCAAGGAGATCAAGCGGCTGCTCCAGGGCACGTGCCGCGCCTGCGGCCGCATCCTTCCGGACGCGCCGTCGACCCGCGGCGAGTCGAGCGCGGAGAACGAGGACGGGGCCCCCGTGCGCACGCGCGAGCCCAAGGAGGAGCGCTCCTGCCCGCACTGCCACGAGATCCAGCAGAAGATCGTCCTCGACAAGCCGACGACCTTCCGGGAGAACGGCCACAAGATCACCCCGAAGGAGGTCCGCGCCCGCCTCGAGCGGATCCCGGACGACGACGTGCGGGCCATGGGTCTCAACCCGAAGTTCGGGCGCCCGGAGTGGATGGTCCTGACCGTCCTCCCCGTCCCGCCGGTCCAGGTCCGCCCGTCGATCACCCTCGAATCCGGAGAGCGGAGCGAGGACGACCTCACCCACAAGCTGGTCGACGTCCTGCGGATCAACCAGCGGCTCCGCGAGAACCGCGACATGGGCGCCCCCCAGCTGGTCGTCGAGGACCTCTGGGAGCTGCTGCAGTACCACGTCACGACCTACTTCGACAACCAGACGAGCGGCATCCCGCCGGCGCGCCACCGCTCCGGGCGCCCCCTCAAGACGCTCGCCCAGCGGCTCAAGGGCAAGGACGGCCGGTTCCGGTCGAACCTCTCCGGAAAGCGCGTCAACTTCTCGGCGCGCACGGTCATCTCCCCGGACCCGCTCCTGTCGATCAACGAGGTGGGGATCCCGGTCGAGGTGGCGCGCGCGCTCACCGTCCCCCTCGAGGTCACGCTCCACAACCAGGAGGTCGCCAAGGAGATGGTCCGACGGGGTCCGACGCCCCCCTTCTCCCCCACGGGCGTCTACCTGTGCGGCGTCAACTACCTGATCCGGGAGGACGGCCAGCGGATCAAGGTCATGGAAAAGAACGCCGAGGCGTGCGTCGAGCTCGTCTCGCCCGGATGCGTCGTCGAGCGCCAGCTGATCGACGGCGACATCGTCCTGTTCAACCGGCAGCCGTCGCTGCACCGGATGAGCATGATGGCCCACTTCGTCCGGATCCTGCCCCACAAGACGTTCCGGTTCAACCTGTGCGACTGTCCTCCGTACAACGCCGACTTTGACGGCGACGAGATGAACCTACACGTCCTCCAGAGCCAGGAGGCGCGCGCCGAGGCGAAGGTCCTGATGAAGGTGGAGGAGCACATCCTCTCCCCCCGCTACGGCGGTCCGATCATCGGGATGCTGCACGACCACATCACGAGCGCCTTCCTGCTGACGTACCAGAACCCCCACTACACCCAGTCCGAGGTCACCTACCTGCTGAGCAAGCTCCACTACCCGATGCCCCCGCCGATGGGGAACGACAAGGACGGGAGCCCCTACTGGACCGGCAAGCAACTGTTCAGCCTGACGCTCCCGACCGACCTCACCATCGAGTTCCGCTCCAACATCTGGAACCGGTGCGACTGCCCGCCGATGAACTGCAAGCACGACAGCTACGTCGTCATCGAGAAGGGGGTGCTGAAGGCCGGGACGATCGACAAGAAGGCGATCGCCTACGAGAAGGGCGCCATCCTGGACGCGATCGCGCGCAACAACGGGATGGGACGGGCCCGCCAGTTCCTCGACGAGATGAGCCGGTTGTCGATCACCGCGATCGGCCTCAAGGGCCTCTCCACGGGGATCGACGACGAGGACGTGCCGGAAGACGCCCGCAAGGAGATCGACGACGCGATCACCAAGGCCCGGGTCAAGGTCACCGAGCTCGTCGAGGCGTTCCATCGCAACCAGCTCGAG
This sequence comes from Thermoplasmata archaeon, assembly GCA_022750155.1. Taxonomy (GTDB): domain Archaea; phylum Thermoplasmatota; class Thermoplasmata; order Lutacidiplasmatales; family UBA184; genus Lutacidiplasma. The sequence goes on from JAKIWG010000031.1 coordinate 2,858, forward strand.
CAGATGCCCGGCCGTTCGCTCGACGAGACGCTCGAGGTGATGGTCCGGCGCGAGCTCGGCAAGGCGCGCGACCAGGCCGGCGACATCGCCGGGCGATACCTCGGTCTCGAGAACCCCGCCGTCATCCTGGCGAAATCCGGGGCGAGGGGCTCGATGCTCAACCTGACGCAGATGGCCGGGGCCGTCGGACAGCAGTCGGTCCGCGGCGAGCGCCTGATGCGGGGCTACTACAACCGGACCCTGCCCCACTTCGCCCGCGGGGACCTGGGCGCCAACGCGCGCGGGTTCGTCTCCTCGAGCTACAAGCACGGGCTCTCCCCGACGGAGTACTTCTTCCACTCGATGGGCGGGCGCGAGGGTCTCGTCGACACCGCCGTCCGGACCAGCCGGTCGGGCTACATGCAGCGCCGCCTGATCAACGCGCTCGAGGACCTCAACGTCGCCGAGGACGGGACGGTGCGCAACACCGCCGGCACGATCATCGAATACCGGTACGGGGAGGACGGCGTCGACCCGACGCGGTCGTTCCAGGGCCAGTCCGTCCCGCTCGACGAGGTCTTGGCCGAGGTCCTCGGTCGGCGGGTCAAGCCCGGCGTCGACACCAAGGGGGAGCCGCTCGCCGGCACCCCGACGGTCGGGGAAGAGGAGATGGACCTGCTCGCCGAGGCCCAGCTCGAGGAAGAGAGCGACGAGGAAGAGGGCGAGGATTTCGCCACGGCCGAGGAAGGACCCGATTTCGGGGGCGAGTGACGATGGTCGAGGAAAAGAAGGGCGGACGGGAGACGGTGCGTGGACGCGTCGCCGAGATCGCGCGGCGCGACGGCGTGAACTTCCCTCCCAGCCTGGTCAACGAGCTCTCCGACAAGCTCGCCCACCTGAAGGTCACCCCCGCCGAGTTCAGCAAGGTCATCCACGAGGTCGCGAGCCGCTACAAGCACGCCCAGGTCGATGCCCACGAGTCGGTGGGCATCCTGGCTGCGCAATCGATCGGCGAGCCCGGGACCCAGATGACGCTGAGGACCTTCCACTACGCCGGCGTCGCCGAGATGAACGTCACGCTCGGCCTTCCCCGCCTCATCGAACTGGTCGACGCCCGCCGCGTCCCCTCTACCCCCATGATGACCGTCTACGTCGACCGGAAGATCCGCAACGACCGGGAGGCCGTCGAGAAGGTCGCCCTCCAGATCGAGGTGACGAACGTCCCGGACGTCGCGTCGATCGGCACGGTCGTCGAGGACCTGAAGGTCGTCGTCACCCCGCAGACCGCGCTCATGCAGGCGCGCGGCGTCAAGCGCGCGGACCTGGAGAAGGCGCTCGCCGAGAACCTCGACGCCCGCCAGGTCACGATCAAGGCCGGCTCCGGTTCCGGGGAGGGCCGCCCGTTCGAGCTCCACCTGGCCGACCCCTCCGCGACCCCGTCCCGGAGCAAGAAGGACGAGATCGTCGAGGAGATGCCGTTCAAGAAGCTCCTCGCGGCGAGCGAGGAGGCGAAGGCGATCCGGATCAAGGGCGTCCCGGGGATCAAGCGCGCCCTCATCCGCAAGGAGAAGGACGAGTACGTGATCTACACCGAGGGTTCGAGCCTCGAGGGGGTCCTCGAGATCCTCGGCGTCGACGCGAGCCGCGTCACGACCAACTCGGTGTTCGAGATCTACAAGGTCTTCGGCGTCGAGGCCGCCCGCGCGGCGCTGATGCTGGAGGCGTCCCGGACGCTCTCGGAACAAGGGCTCGGCGTCGACATCCGCCATCTGATGCTCGTCTCCGACGTCATGACCAACGAGGGGGACATCCGGGCCATCGGCCGGCACGGGATCTCGGGGAAGAAGACGAGCGTATTGGCCCGCGCCGCCTTCGAGATCACCGCCGCCCACCTGCTCCGCGCCGCGATCATCGGGGAGGTCGACGAACTCAAGGGCGTCGCCGAGAACATCATCGTCGGCCAGCCGATCACCCTCGGCACGGGGGCCGTGAACCTCATCTACCGACCGCCGTCTGCCGGCGAGTCGAAGCCGAAGGACGCGGCGGAGGCGTAGGCGATGGACCTGGCTCACGCACTGAAGGTCGCCCTGCAGACCGGGAAGGTCCGCATCGGTCTCTCCGAGACGCTGGAGGTCGCCCGCGAGAAGAAGGCTCGGCTCCTGATCGTCGCCAAGAGCTGCCCGGACGCCAAGCTCACCGGGGAGCGCAAGTTCGACAAGATCCCCATCTACCATTACGACGGCACGGCGGTGGAGCTGGGCGCCGCCTGCGGCAAACCGTTCCCGATCTCCGCCCTCGCGGTCGTCGACCCCGGCTCGAGCGCCATCCTCACGCTCGAGACCGGCTAGGCGAGCCGGCCGCCCGGGTGACCCGTTGACCGAGATCGCGTTCGACACGGAGACGTTGGGCTACATCCGGCTCTTCGAGGAGCGGACGAGCGCCCGCGTCAAGGACTGCTTCGAGGCCGAGGACAAGCTGATCTACCTCGTCTACCCGGGCGAGATCCACAAGGCGGTGGGCCCCGGCGGGGTCCTCGTCGACCGGCTGAAGGGGATGATGAAGAAGGAGATCCAGGTCATCGAGTACTCCGAGGAGCCGGACGTGCTCGCCAAGAACGTCTTCTACGCGTACTCGCCCAAGCGCGTCGACCTCGCCCCGAAGGGGAAGGGTCAGCACGCCACGATCACCGTCGACCCGGCCTGGAAGGCCCGCGCCATCGGCAAGGCGGGCAAGAACCTGAAGCTCGCCCGCGCGATCCTGATGCGCCACACCGACATCATCTCCGTCAGCGTGTCGTGACATAACGGTCCCCGCTCCCCGGAAGGGCGAGGGCGACCGGGTCGGGCTGGCGGTCTAAGCAGGTTCGGCGGGAACCCCTAACCCACAGGACGGCACGACCCCGGCGTCGCCTGGAGGACGACGCGGAGCGGCTCAGGCCCGGCCCTGAAGTTCGGGCCCACGGGGAACACCCGGCACCGCCCAGAGGCCCCCGGCGGAGGAGAGCGCAAGCGGGTTGGGCGGGGATGCGCCCGCCGTGGGAGGGAAATCGAATAGCGCGGTCATCGGAGGGTGAGCGCTCCAATTGTCCGAACGGCCGAGCTGGCCGAGACCGAGCAACCACTCGGTAGTGGTCAGGAGGTTGACCAGGGTGACGTTCGTCCGCACCGAAGCGCCGACGGACGTGAACGGGCTCACCGTGGCGAGGTAGATGTGGCCGCCTCCGGTCGTCCCGTTCGCCCCGCGGTTGCTGGTGCCCTCGTCGTACGTGACGAAGAAGACGGTGTGGGCGTACCACCGGGATGAGAGGAGGGGAGTGAGCCACCCTTTGAGCCAACGGTCGGCGAACGCCACGCTGGTGTCGTGGCCGTCGTGGCGAAGATTGGGGGTGATGAACGAGTACGACGGGATCGTGCCCTTCGCGACCGAAGCGTTCCACGAGCTGAGGGGGAGGTCGTGGGACCGGCACCGGCTCGAGTTCGTCACGATATCCCGGTAGAACACGAACGGGTTGTGCTTCACCGCGTAGGGGTAGGCATTGGAGAGGTCGCACGGACTCGGCATGGACTCCATGTAGCCGGCCCAGGAGCGATTCTTCGTCTCCAGAAGGTCGCCGATGTTCGTGGCGCTGATCTGGGTGTAGGCATCGGTGCCGCAACGCCCGTGGGGGCTCCCGGAGGTTCCGGCCAGGTAGTTCGGCTCGGAGGGATGGCAGATCGAGAACGCATTCGGCGCATGGGCGTAGGAGTCGTAGAGACCCTCCTCGAAAAGGCCCGAGGCCAGGACCGTCGACGCCTCGGCGTTCTCCAGGTAGACGACCACGACATGCTGGATGGGCGTCGGGAAGGCGGTGTACGGCGAGACCTGCGTCGGGGGGACGGGGTGAGGCCCCGCGACGGTGGCCGCCGGCAGCGCCACCAGCAGCCCGACGAGCGCCACGAGAACGCCCAATCCGACTCCGCGTCCCATGCCGAGCCTCGACCTCCCCCACCTCGGGGGGATAGATAGGCGGGGCCCCCCGTTCTACGAGATCCCCGGTCGACCTTCGAGGGGGTGATCGGGCAGTGCGGCTAGACTCCTGGGCGACCGACGTCGAGGGTTCGGCGCGAGAGGGCTGCCGGAGCGCAGGAAGGGGTTGTTCTGGGGGAGCCTGAAGGCGCCCTACATCCCACCGGGGGGGCTCGCGGGCGGAGCCATCGGGGGCTGCTCGGCCGGCATGTTCGCCTTCATGGCCTTCCACGCCATGAACATGAACAGCATCGAGATCAGGAACATCACGACGGCGACGATTCCCAGATAGAACCCGGCACCGGGTCCCCAGTTCATCGTCCCGCTGGAGGTGGAGGACGACCCGATGAACGAGGAGCCGGGCCAGCTTCCGGACGGGGCCATGCCGCCATGGGCCGTCGTGTCGGAGTTCAGCGCGGCGGGCTGGCCGGCGGCCACATACGCCACCCCACCGATTCCCATCAGCAAGGCGACGACGACGAGAATCAGCGGAAGGAACTTGAGGATCCCGGAAAGGCGGTCGACGACGAACGTCAGCGCCGCGCCGATCAGGCCGAGGACCCCCGAGCCGATGAGCAGGTAGAAGAGCGCACCATACAGGTTCCCTTCGTTCGTCGCGTTCTGGGAGCTGTAGGAGTGGCTACCGGTAGGCGCCGCCGAACAGAACGAACTCCCCGTACACGTGGCCGTGAAGGAGCTGCCCGGATTGAAATTCTCCCCGACCGTGAACGAATTCCCGTTGAACGTCTCGTTCGTGGTGATGGTGTACCAAGCGAGTCCCACCGATACCAGGATCAGAATGGCACCCAATATTCCCAGGATTCCCGCGATCTTTCCCCACTTCATACTCTGCGAATTCATTCGCTGGCCTCTCCTAAACGCTCGTCTCCTGGGGTTAAAGACCGTGGGTCGGAGTCGATAGAGGGGTTCCGGGGTCGAAGGAGGCTTCCCGCCCCCCCGCCGGGCGGCTGTGGGGAGGGCGCTCGACCCACGGAGCCTTCGAATGGGCGTTCGACGCCCTCGGGAAGCCGGCCGAACCCCCCGCGCCTCGGTTCACCGGGTAGGTCGCATTCCCCCGGCGGCCGCACGATCCACGAACCATTCCAGGCGATCCCTGGGTTGGACCCTCGCCGCCGGGAGGGATGTTTCTCGCGCGTCGGGGTTCGAGAGGATCGACCGCAGCGCCGGAGCCTTGTCCGCACCGCCGACGAGGAACGCCGCCTCGTGGGCTGCGTTGATCGCGGGAAGCGTCAGGGTGATCCTTGGGACCCTCGGAATCACCACCGGCGTAGGAACGGCACGCACCCAGGCGATCCGCTCCTCCAGGACCGGGGAACCGGGGAAGAGCGAGGCCGTGTGTCCGTCCGGACCGATCCCCAAGAGCACCAGGTCGAAGGTGAACGGCACCGGTGGGACGGTGTCGGCAAAAAAGCTCCGGAGCTCGAGCTCGTACGCCTTCGCGGCGCTCTCCGGATCGGGCGTTTCTCCGGAGATTCGGTGCACCTGCTCCGGGCGCAGGGGGTGTTCCGCGAGGAGGGAGGCGCGGGCGCCTCCGTAGTTGCTCTCGGGGTCGTCCGGACCGACGGCCCGTTCGTCGACCCAGAACAGCTCGGTCCGGGTCCACGGCATGCGCTTCGCCCACGGGCCTCCCAGAAGTCCAAACAGCGGTTCCGGGGTTTTCCCCCCGGAGATCGCGAGGGTGAAGCGTCCGGAACGGGCCACGGCGTCGTCGGCGGCCCGCACGACGCGCTCGGCCAGCGCGCGGGCCGCTTCGTCCAGGTCGGAGAAGACCGAGAGCTCGCCCCTCACCCCTCCGTCCAATGGTGTCCCCCCGGCGTGACGAGCGCGGTCGACTCGGTCGGGCCCCATGCGCCCGCCGGGTACGGGCGAAGCGCCGGGGGGTGCTCGAGGAGCGGAGCGATGAGCCGCCAGGACTCCTCCACTTCGTCGGCGCGGACGAACAGGGTCTGGTCTCCGCGCATGACGTCGAGGATCAGGGTCTGATAGGCGTCCGCGAGGGGGCCGAAGACCTCGCTGTACTGGAAATGCATCCGCTGGGTCTGGAGCGCGATCTCGTGGCCGGGCTTCTTCACCTCGATCGCGAGCTCGAACCCCTCGTCCGGCTGGACCATGATCCGGAGCGAGTTGGCCGTGATCTCCCCCGGAGAGGTGGCCGGGAAGAACCAGACCGGAGGGGACCGGAAGTGCACGTGGATGTACGTCGTCTTCGTCGGAAGCCGCTTTCCCGTCCGCAGGAAGAACGGCACTCCCTGCCATCGGAAGTTGTTGATCTTCAGGCGGAGCGCCACGTAGGTCTCGGTCGTCGAGGTCGGGTTGACCCCGGGTTCCTCCCGGTACCCAGGGACCGCCGCCGCGCCGACGGTCCCGGGGCCGTACTGTCCGAAGACCGCCTCCTCGGGGCGGATCGCCTCGAGCGAGCGGAGCACCTTGACCTTCTCGTTGCGGATCTGGTCGGCCTCGTACTGGGCCGGGACCGCCATCGCCGTGAGGGTGAGCAGTTGCATGAGGTGGTTCTGCACCATGTCGCGCAGGGCTCCGGCCGTCTCGTAGTAACCGGCCCGGTGCTCCACCCCGAGGTCCTCGGCGACGGTGATCTCGACGCAATCGACCCGGTCCCGGTTCCATGCCGACTCGAAGAGCATGTTCGCGAACCGGAACACGAGCAGGTTCTGGACCGTCTCCTTCCCGAGGTAGTGGTCGATCCGGTAGACCTGGGTCTCGGCGAAGAACTGGTGGACGAGGGCGTTCAGGGCCCGGGCCGAGGCGAGGTCGCGGCCGAACGGCTTCTCCACGACGAGCCGGGTCCACCCCTTGCTCCGATGGAGACCGGCGGAGCCCAGCCCCTCGATCGTCGGCGGGAACGCGGCGGCAGGCAGGGCGAGATACAACACCCGATTGCCCGGGAGGGCCTCCTCCCGCTCGATGCGCTCGAGCTCTCCGGAGAGCCGTTGATAATCCTCGGGGGCACCGGCCCCCACCGAGACGTAGTGGAGGTGTCGCGCCGCCCACGCGGCGGCGTCGCCGGTGGGGACGGAGCCGTCGGAGGTGAGGCTCGCGACGCACTGCGCCCGGAACCCCGGCTCATCGAGGGGCTGGCGCGCGACCCCCACGACGACGAACGGGGCGTCGCCCACCGGAGCGACGGAGTGGAGGGCAGGGAGCAGCTTGCGCTGCATCAGATCGCCCGTCGCCCCGAAGACCACGAGCAGGTGCCGCGCGAGCTCCGGGGGGCCCACGGTCAGGGCTCCGACTTGATCGCGTGCCCACCGAACTCCTGGCGCATCGCCGCCAAGAGCTTCTCGACCAGCGGGTCCGGTTCGCGCGAGCGGATCCTGCGCTGGAGGGCGAGGGCGATCACCGGCGCGGAGATGTTGAGGTCGATCGATTCGAAGACGGTCCACCGGCCCTCCCCCGAGTCCGAGACGAACGGGGCGATGTGGGCGAGCTGGTCGGGATGGTGCAGGGCATCGGCGGTCAGGTCGAGCAGCCAGGAGCGCACGACGCTCCCGCGCTTCCAGATGTCCGCGACCTGGGCCAGGTCGAGCCCGAAGTCGGTCTTCGCGGCGAGGATCGCGAACCCCTCGGCGTACGCCTCCATCAGGCCGTACTCGATGCCGTTGTGGACCATCTTCACGAAATGCCCACTGCCGACGGGGCCCACGCGTCCCCAGCCGGAGTCGGCGGAGGGGGCGAGGGCCTGGAGCGCCGGGGTCAGGAGGGCGACGTCGGCCGGATCCCCGCCCACCATCATCGAGTAGCCCTCCTTGAGCCCCCAGATCCCGCCGCTGGTCCCGACGTCGACGAAGTGGACGCCCTGGCCGGCGGCGAGTTTGGCGTGTCCCAGCGTGTCCTTGTAGTAGCTGTTCCCGCCGTCCACGAGCAGGTCGCCCGGGGAGAGGAGGGCGAGCAGATCCGCGATCATCTCGTCGGTCGGCGCCCCGGCGGGGATCATGAGCCAGACGACCCGGGGGGCGTGTAGCGACTGCACGAGCTCGGCGAGCGAGCCCGACCCGGTCACGCCCTCGGCGACCGCCTCCTGGACCTGCTCGGGCCGGCGCGCGTACCCGACGACCCGGTGTCCCGCCCGGACGAGCCGGATCGCCATGTTGCCGCCCATTCGGCCCAGGCCCACCATTCCAAGCTCCATCCGATTGCCTCCGTGATCCCTCACGCCTCGACGCCGAGCGACGAGAGGTCGCGCCGGAGGCGGGAGAGATCGTGATACTGGAGCGCCCGCATACCGAAACGTGCCGCCCCGGCCACGTTCTCGGGGCGGTCGTCGATGAAGATGATCCCCTCGGGGGCGCGTTGCAGGATCGCGCACACCTGGGCGAAGCACGCCGGGTCCGGCTTGCGGAGTCCGGTGTATCCCGAGGTGAAGAACGCCTCGAACCAGCGCCGAAGGCCGAACCGGTCGAGCCGGTGGGCGTTGAGCTCGATCGACTCGTTGTTGAGCGTGACCATCCGGAACCGGCCCCCCTCGGCGATCCGCCCGGCGAAGGCGAGCGTCTCCTCGTGGGCCGTCGAGCAGGCGAAGATGTAGTCGCGGATCTCCGTGGGGGTGAAGCCCCGGGGTTCGTGGAAGATCGTGAAGGCGAGGTATTCCTCCATCGTGATGCGGCCCCGCTCGAACTCGTCCTGCACCGCCTGATGGCGGGCTTCCAGTCCCTCGCGGTCGAGCCCGAACCGGACCGCCGCCTGGGCCCGGTGCTCCGTGTCCCACCCGTTGGAAAGCAGCACGCCGCCCACGTCCCAGGCCAGCACCGGCAGGTCATCCATGGATCGCCTCCGCGAGCCGGTCGACCTGGGAGGGGCCGCCGGAGGCGAGGTCGACCGTCAGCAGGTGCCTCCCGCGGAGTCGCAGCGCCGCCGCGTCCCCGCTCGCCTGGGCGCGGAGGATCCGGCCGAAGGTGGCGTCCATGCCGGGGACGCTCAGCGGCGGCTGGGCGTCGTCGACCAGTTGGAGGAACGCTCCGGTCGCGGGCCCTCCCTTGTGGAGCTGTCCGGTGGAGTGGAGGAACCTCGGGCCGTAGCCGAAGGTCGTCGAGGTCCGAAGACGGAGTCGGAGGTTTTCGCGGAGTCCCCGGAGGGAGGCGGTCATCTCCGGGGTCGGGGGCAGATACGCCTGGATCGCCGCGTACCCCCCGACCGGTGCGCCCGCGATCCACTCGGAGAGGCCCGCGTCGAAGGCCGGTCCCCCCGACAGCGTCAGGAGGTTCGGGTCGGGCGGTGCGAGAGCGTTGGGAGGGCTCTTCATCGCGTCACGCGCCAGATTCTTGGCGAGCTCGACGTCCGGCTGGTCGAACGGGTCGATCCCGACGACCGAGCCGGCGGCCGCGATCGCCATCTCCCATCGGAAGAACTCGGCCCCGAGGTCGAACCGGTCGGCGAGCTCGACCTCCACCACCGGTTCGCCGGCGGCGCGGAGGGCCGCGAGCCCTTCCTCGAGCCCGCGGTCGCTCTCGCCCTGCAGCTTGAGGCACACGAGCAACCGGTCGTGGCGCCCGAGCGGGTCGAGCAGGTCCACCTCGTCCGCGACCGGCACGACCCCCTTGCCGATCTTACCCGTGCTCTCGGCGACCAATTGCTCCCCCCAGGAGGGGAAGGCGGAGAGCGACGGCGAGGTCGCAAAGACGAGCTTGTCCGCCCCGCCGACGGCGGCTTCCCCGATGGCGGCCGCCAGGACGAGCGCGGGATGGTCCCCCGCGCCCACGCCGGGCCCGCACGACGCGGCCATCCGGGCCGAGCGTTCGATGAGGCGCGTAACGTCCACCCCCATCAGCGCCGCGGGAAGCAGACCGAAGACCGTCAGGGCGCTGTACCGGCCGCCGACGTCCGGCGGGGCGCGGCAGACCCATCGGAACCCGCGCTCGGTCGCGAGCCGGTCGAGAGCGGTGTCGGGGTCGGTGATCGCGACGAAGTGGGGACCGGGGTCCGTCCCGGTCTTCACCGTCTCGTCCCAGAAGAACGACTGGAAGGCGTTGGGTTCGAGGGTGGTCCCGGATTTGCTCGAGACCACGAACAGAGTATGGGCCGGGTCGATCGATTGTCGCACGGCTTCTACGGCGCGGGGGTGGGTGCTGTCCAGAACTTGGAGTCGGGGGAACCCGGTGCGGGGAGCGAAGGTCTCGGCGTAGACCTGGGGGGCCAGGCTCGAGCCCCCCATCCCGAGCACCACCACATCGGTGGTCCCGTCCTTCCGCACCTCCTCGGCGAATTGGGTGAGGCCCGCCAGCTGACGGGGCGGGGGATGGGGAAGGTCGAGCCAACCGAGCCGGGAGGCGACATCGGCCGGCGTCGCCTGCGGCCAGAAGGTGGGGTCCTTCTGCCAGATCCGGGCGGATGCACCCGAGCCCTGCCAGAGCTCGAGTCGCCTCGCCACGGCCGGTTCGAATCGCCCCAGCGAACACCGGGCCATGGGCCCCGGCCCCTTTCCCGAAACGTCGCTCATCGATCTCGGGCCCTCAACGGGAGACCACCACCGAACGCGCGGCCGCGACGACGGCGTCGACGGTGAATCCCATCTGCGCCATCACCACGTCCCCGGCTCCCGACGCCCCGAAACGGTCGAGGCCTACCACTGCCCCGCGGTCGCCGGTGAGCCGGTGCCATGCGGCGGTGGCGCCGGCCTCCACCACCACCCGCGGGACCTCCGGGGGCAGGATGGAATCGCGGTACTCGACGCTCTGGGCCCCGAACAGCTCGACGGACGGGAGGGAGACGACCCGGGCGGAGATGCCCGCGGCCTCCAAGAGGGGCTGGGCGGCGAGGCAGAGAGAAACCTCCGAACCGGTGCCGACGAGCACCACGGCGGCCGGGGTGGAGGATTCCACGCCGAGCACGTAGCCGCCGCGGGAGACTCCCTCGCGAAGGCGCGTGCGGTCGAACGCCATCACGGGGAGCTTCTGGCGGGTGAGGGCGAGGGCGGTCGGCCCCGGCTGCTCCAGGGCGACCCGCCACGCCTCGGCCGTCTCGTTGGCGTCCGCGGGCCGGATCACGGTCATCCCCGGCACCGAGCGGAGCCCGTTCAGCTGCTCCACCGGCTCGTGGGTGGGTCCGTCCTCTCCTACGGCCACGCTGTCGTGCGTGAACACAAAGATGCTCGGGATGCGCTGGAGGGCCGCTAGGCGCATCGCTCCGCGGGCGTAGTCGGAGAAGATCAGGAACGTCGACCCGAACGGCCGCACCCCTCCGTGGAGGGCCATCCCGTTGAGCATCGCGGACATCGCGTGCTCCCGCACGCCGAAGTGGAGGTTGCGACCGCTTTCTCCCCCATAGGAGAAATCCCCCATCCCGACGAGGGTCGTCTTCGTCGAGGGGGAGAGGTCGGCGGAGCCCCCCAGCAGGTTGGGGATGCGCTGCGCCAACGCGTTGAGGGTCGCCGCCCCCGCGTCGCGGGTGGCCATGGGGACCCCGGTCGGGAACTCCGGGACCGCGGAGCGCCATCCATCGGGAAGGTCGCCCCGCAGGCTACGGTCGAACTCCGCCGCAAGATCCGGGAACTGCGATCGGTACGCCACGCACAACCGGTTCCACTCCTCCTCCGAGCTTGTTCCGCGGCCCACGGCGGCGAGGAAGTGCTCCCGGACGCGGTCGGGGACGAGGAACGCCGGTTCGAGGGGCCAGCCAAGCTTGGTCTTCGTCGCTCGTGTGCCCTCCGGACCCAGCGGTTCGCCGTGGGCTTCGCGCGTGTCCTGGCGGGGAGAGCCAAAGCCGATGTGGGTGCGGATGCTGATGAACTGGGGCCGGTCGGGGTGGGAACGGGCCTCGCGGATCGCCGCGTCCACCGCCGCGAGGTCGTTCCCGTCCTCGACGCGCTGTACTCCCCAGCCGTAGGCGGCCATCCGCGCCCGGACGTCCTCGGTGAAGGAGTAGCTGGTGGGGCCCTCGAGCGAGATGTGGTTGTCGTCGTAGAGTACCAGGAGCTTGCCGACCCGCATCGAGCCGGCGAACGACGCCGCCTCCGAGGCGATCCCTTCCATCAGGTCCCCGTCGGAAACCAACGCGTAGGTCCAATGGTCGACGACGGGGAATCCCGGGCGGTTGTATCGAGAGGCGAGGAAATGCTCGGCGAGGGCCATCCCCACGGCGTTCGCGAGCCCCTGTCCGAGGGGCCCGGTCGTGGCCTCCACCCCGGGGGTGTGTCCGTGCTCCGGGTGGCCCGGCGTGCGGCTGCCGAACCGCCGGAACCCCTGCAGGTCCTCGAGCGTGAGGTCGTACCCGGTCAGGTGCAGGAGGGAGTAGAGGAGCGCCGACCCGTGTCCTGCCGAGAGCACGAACCGGTCCCGGTTCGGCCAGAGAGGGTTGCGGGGCGAATGCCGGAGGAACCGGTCCCATAGCACCATCGCCATGGGCGCGGCGCCGAGGGGGAGGCCGGGGTGGCCGGATTTGGCCGCCTCGACCATGTCGACGGAGAGGAAGCGGATGGTGTTGACGCGCTGGAGGTCGTCCGTCGTCACGGGGAGGCCCCCGGGGCGGGAGGCCGTCGGGCCAGGGCCGCGGCACCGACCACACCGGCGTCGTTGCCGAGTCCCGCCCGCTCGAAGGCGAGCTCTCCGAGCGCGGCCTCCAGGGCGTGCGAACGGACGTGATGCTCGACCGGCTCCAGAAGGAAGGGAGCGCGTTCGATGACCCCGCCCCCGAGGATGACCCGGCGCGGATTGAACGCGTTCACGACCCCCACGAGGCCGACGCCCAGATAAGTCGCCGTCTCGTCGAGGAGGCGGCGCGAGAGGGCGTCCCCCACTCCATACCCCTCCGTGACCGTCGCGGCCGTGATCGCGTCCGACGAGCCGGCGGTCCGGGTCAACCACTGCCCCGCCGGCGGGTCCGCTTTCGCCGCCTCCTGGGCCCGTGCCTCGATCGCCCATCCTCCGGCATACGCCTCCAGGCAGCCCTGGTTGCGGCATCGGCACGGCCGTCCGCCGGCGACGATGGTCATGTGGCCGAGCTCGCCGCCGGTGAACGACGCCCCCTCGAGCAGGGTCCCGGCCACCACCGCCCCGCCGCCGATCCCCGTACCGATGAACATGCAGACCAGGTCGCGTTCCCCCCGGCCCGCACCATACTGCCATTCCCCATAGGTCGCCGCACGGACGTCGTTCGTCACGACCACCGGGATCCCGAGCTCCTTTGACAGGCGGGGTCCCAGGGGTACGTGGCGCCAGTTCAGGTTCGGCGCGAAGAGGACCTCTCCCTGCCCGTCGACCTGTGCAGCGACGCCGATCCCGACGGCCTTCGCGTCGCGCCCGTCCGACGCGAGGGCCTCTCTCAGGATCGAGAGGAGGTCGGAGATGACCGCGTCCGGTCCGCGGCTCGCGTCGGTGGGCCGCCGCCGAGAGCTGATGATATGTCCATTGGGAGCGACCACCGCGGTCTCGACCTTGGTACCCCCGAGGTCGACCCCGAGGGTCGGCCGGTCCACGTCACTCCCCGCCAATGCGACCGCTCCTTCCTGCGCGCGGGGCCCACGCCCCTCCCCTAGAAGTGTGCGTCGCCTTGCACACGATCGTCCGATCAGGCGGCCCGGACGGCGTAGTCGAATCCCTCCCACGCCTCCCGGGCGGTCCAGTAGAACGTGAACCGGTACTCGGCTCCCGGTCGGGAGAGCGGCGGGAGGTCGATGAACTCCACGCCGACCGCGGTCGGGTGGCTCTCCTCGTCGCGGGTCGTCCGCCACCCATCGTCGCTCCAGTGGAGCCGGAACGGTTCGGGAGCGAGCACCCGGAGGGTCGCCTGGGCGCTCATCGAGGTGGGTTGCCGGTTGAGCTTCCAAATCTCGTAGGACGGGCGCGCTCGGTGGGGGTGGAGGTAGCGTCTCGCCACCTCAGGGATCCGGTCGAAGATCGCGCCGTCCCGGGTCGAGCGGAGGAGCTTGATGTACTCCGCGTGCGCCCACATGAGCGGCATCGCCGCGCCGGTGGCGCGGCCCGGATGCAGATGGTCCCCGGGCCGGTCCGCGCCGTCCCAGACCTGTTCCGGCATCATCCCGGTGCGGGAGGCGAATCGCTCCAGGGTCTCCAGGTAGGGGGTCACGTCCCGGCCCGCGGCGAGCTCGAAGTGGCCGCGTTCCCCGACGAGGAGCGGCCAGGCCCGGCCGACGCCCCAGTGGGCGAACGGTCCCCCGTCATCCCGCTGGCCGTACCCGTCGTGATTGTACCTTCGCCAACAGGGCCCTAGCGGCGTCTCCACCTTGAGCACCGCGTCGGTGACTTGGACCGAGTCGACGATCAGTGGGTCGTCCGCGGCGCGGACGCCGTACCGTACGAGCTCGAGGAACCCGGCGTCGACGATCTCCCTCGCGGGGTACTCCGAGGGAGCGCCGGGCGCCTGGTTGGCGAGCCGGAGGCTCCCGGCATTCGGGTCCTCGTCCGGGTGGGGATCGGTCACGTCGACGGGGTGGATCCGGATGTAGTGGCGCGGGATGGCGGGGACGAGCGTTCCCTGCGTCGTCACCGTCCACGACTCCAGGTGGGATTCGAGGAAGTCCGCGTACGACTCGAGGAGCGCGGCGGTCTGGGGATCGTCCCGCTGACGGGCGAACTCCGACGCCCCGATGAGCGCGGTGATGACGACCGCCAGCGTCGAGGGGGAGTACCCTGCGGCCTCCTCCCACCGCTCCTGCTCCGTCGCCGGGCCGTGGGTCACGAGGAACCCGGCCGCGGCCAGGACCATCGGGTACGGGTCGAACGTGCCGAGGGCCCGGGCGCGATGGAGTCGCCAGGCGAGGAGGATCGGGAAGGCGACCTCGTCGAGCTGGACACCGCCCCAGTAGGGCGCGGCATCGAGCCAGAAGTTCTGAGGGAATCCACCGTCCGGGCTCTGGCTCGCGGCGAGGTAGATGAGGGTCCGAAGGGGGGTCTCGACGTCCCCGGCCGCGAGCAGGCCGGTCGCCGTCTGGACCAGGTCCCGGGTCCAGACGAGATGGTAGCCGCCCCGGTCCTCGTCGCTCTTGGAGTACCCCCAGGGGATCGACAGCGACGCGATGAACGCACCGGGGAACGTCTTGTCCTCGTGGGCGAGCAGCACGCTGAAGCTGGTATGGTACAGGTGCCGACGTTCCGGAGGCTGCTCGGCGAGGGGGAGCACGGTCCGGCACGGCCGGTCCCACTGCTGGAGGTAGCGCTCCCTCAGGTGGTCGTACGGGGTGGCGAGGGCCTGGAGGAGGGCGGTGACCGCGCTCTGCATGCCGCGTCCGAAGGCGAGCCCGACGGTGAACGCGGACTCCCCGGCGACCGCGAGCTCTCCGGTCAGGGCGAGGTTTCCGTCGAGGGCCCGGTCGAACTCCCAGGTCATTCCGAGGTGCTCCTTGATGTCGCTCCACCCGTCGCTGGCCCCGACATACCCCACGGAGAGGTGGGGAAGCGGGACCGAAGCGCCGAGGGCGAGCCAGGTGCCATGGCGCTCCGCCACGAGCACGTCGCGGTCGGCGAGCCGCACCACGTGACCGTTGTTCCCCCACCCGCCGACGTCGAGGTGGGGCGAGAGGAGCATGTAGACCGAGAGGTCGTCGGCGGAGGGATGGTGGCGTCGGATGCGGGCCCGCTCTAGGAGGACGGGAAGGTGCGGGTGGGAGATCACCTCCTTCTCGATCGCGTAGCGGCCCTGCGGGTCGGCCGTCGTGACCCGGTAGCCGAGCGCATGGTCGTTGATCCGCTCCATCGAGTAGCGAAGGTGCCGGCGCTCCTCGTGGAAGAAGCTGCGGCCGTCGGTGACCAGGAACTGGAGGTCCCGGGTCTGGGGGTGGTCGATGAGCGGGTAGTAGACCTCGGTGACCACCCCGCGCCACATCGTGAACCACAGCTTGCTGTCGGCGGAGTACGCGGTGCCGACGCCCTCCTTGTTGCCGTGCGCCCATCGAGGAGGGATCCCGGGACCGCCGAACGCCGCTCGATCTCCCCGGAACCGCAACGCGTCGACCTCCGCCCTGGGCGGTGCGACGCCGGCTACCCGTGGCGCGTAGTAAGCGTTCTGCCGCGGGGGGGCGGGCTACTCGTCCGAGGAGGCGCTGCCGGCCGGTTCCAGGTACTTGTGGACCACGTCGACGAACGTGGAATGCGACCACGTGAGCGGCGTGGCGCTCCTGGGGTCCCCGGTGTCGGCATCGACCTGCTCGGGGAGGAGCCGCGTCGGGGTCGCGTGCGCGGCCGCCCACTCGATCAGGTCGCGGCACCGGTCGCGCTCCCCCAGCCTCAGACGGGCTTCGGCGAGCCAGAGGGTGCAGAGGATCCACGGGTTCTCCTTGCCGTAGTAGGCATCCCCCTCGTATCGGGCGAGGCCCCCGATCTTGGGGTTCCACAGTCGTGCCTCGATCGCGTCGACGACGGTCCGTGCCCGCTCGTCGGTCCAGGGCAATAGGCCGAGCTTGATCGCCGGGAGGACCGACGCGTCCAATCGGTCATCCCTCGGACCCAAGGAGCGCACGAACCGCTTCTTCTCCGGGTCCCAGAACTGCCGGAGCGCGGCCTCGTGCATGGCGTGGCTCGCCTCGCGCCAGCGCCTCGGGTCCTTGCCGAGCTCTTCCGCGATCCGTGCGGCCCGCTCGAGCGCGTGCACGACGGTCTGGGTCGAGTAGGTGTGGACCGCGCTCCGCTCCTCCCACAGGTCGAAGCTCGCGGCGGCGAGCCCCGTCTCGGGGTCGCGGAAATCGGTCATGAAATTGGCAGCGCCCTTCACCATCGGCCACAGGTCGATGAGGACGTCCGGGTCGGCCCCGTGCTTGAAGTGGTGCCAGACGGCGGCCACCACCGTCGCGGTCTGGTCGACCTGGAGGAACGGGGGAGGATGCCAGGTGGACCCGATCGCCCCGTCCGGGAAGTGGCGGTGGAGGAAGGAACCGTTCGGGCTTTGGCACTTCTGCGCGAACTCGAGGAACCGCTGGGCGTTCTCGTACAGCCCCGCCTCGTCCATCGCCTTGCTGACGTAGCCCCCGTCGCGCCACCAGCAGTAGTTGTAGGTGTCGCCGCCCACGGCGAGCGAACCCGTGTCGGGGGAGGCGATGATCGCCCCGTTCGAGCCGGTGGCGAGGCGCATCATCAGGATGCTCGAGTGGTAGACCTGGCGCGCCCGGTCGCTGAACCCCTCGGGAAGCTTCGGGAGACGCCGGGCGACCCATGTCTTCCAGAACGCCTGCGCCTCCCGTTCGAACCGGGCCGCACCGCCGCCGCGCACGTAGTCGCGGATCTGGTGGATCGCTTCGTTCGACCGGCCGACGGCGAGGCAGAGCCGGATGACGGTGTCCGTCTCCGGGCCGGCGCTCACGTCCCATTCGAGGGCGCTGTCGGCGGCCCCGTGGGCGATGACCCGCCCCTCGAGCAGCCCGTCCTCGGCGTCGACGTACGTCCCCTGAAGCCCCTTCAGCGTGTGCTCGCCGCAGACGGCGCGGGTGAACGTCGGTTCGCTGAAGAACTCGAAGTAGTAGCCGCGCTTGTAGTGGACCAGGGTCCGCGCGTCCGGGTCGACGTAGGCGGTCTCCTGGTACATCGACTCGGCGATCTTGAGCGACTGGTAGGAGAACAGGCGGAGCGCGCGGGCCGGGTCGGCGCGCACACGGATGGAGCGCACGATCAGGTCGTGGTTCGGGTGGACGTGGTCCTGCACGGCGACCCGCACCCCGTGGCCCGTCCAGATCGACTCCGGAAAGTTCGCCGCCCCGGTGGGCTCGTGCTGGCCGAGGAAGCCGTTGCCTCCCCGCAGCCAGGCGAAGCTCTCCGCGCCCACGTCGTAGACGCCGAGGCGCATCTCCCGCAGGTGCTGGAACTGGCCGGGGTACGGGTAGAACAGGCCGTTCCACTCCCCGTCCTCGTTGACGGTCAGGAGGAGGCGTCCGTTCCCCGCGAGCTGCGTGATCACGACCGGCTCCGGGGGTTGCTCGCCGCTCCCCATTTCATTCGGGGTCCTCGGCGCGGGTCGAAGGACGTGATGCCGCGCCAGCCGTGCCGGAGTATTTCTGCTAGAGGTTGTAGCGGCCCGGTCGGGCTCCCGGCGCGACTAGGCATCGACCGGTGCGAGTCGCTTGACGACCCGCTGACGGAGGTCGGTGAGCGCGTTCATGTAGTTCGCATAGGCGTCGTACGGGCTCCCGTAGGAACTGAAGTACTGGTGGACGCCCTGGTCGGCGCCGTGGCCTCCGACGTACATGTAGTAGAAGTGGTCGGAGGTCAGAAGCTTCCGCCACATCGTGAGCAGCTCGGGGTCGTTCGCCCGGGTCACGAGCGTGCCGAGCTTCTTGGCCGCCTCGAACGCCGACCGTTGTAGGTCGTTCCCGAGCCACGCCCCCAGGTCCCGCTGCTGGTCGGCCCAGCTGATCGTCACGGGGGCCGAGATCGTGTCGACGGGACGGCCGTCCACCGCCTCGTCGACCGTCGCCCAGGAGAGGTGACGGTGTTGGGCGACGGCGCCGGGAAGGGCCGCGAGGAAATCGAGGATCCCCGTGTCGGCCTTGTGGTGCTCGCCGAACGTCTCGAAGTCCATGAACAGACCCAGCAGATCGCCCGGTGAGGACGCGAGCCAGTGGGCGTACTTCTCGCTCAGGAGAGGGTACTCGTTCCACCCGCGCGCCGAGAACCGGAACCCGACGTCGTCGCTCAGTCGGTAGTTGCGCAATAGCAGCATCACGGTGGGCGCGCTCGCCGAACAGTACCGGTGGTTCGCCGAGCGTCCTCCCAGGATCCCTTCCCAACCCTCGGCGAGCATCCCGGCGAACCGCTCGGACTCCGCGAAGCGAGCGAGGTCGTCGGAGAAGGCGAGCTCGGTCATCCTCAGCACCTTCGGCCGGACCCGGAACTGGTCGCGCAGCATCCGGCGGTGCAGCTCCACTTCGTCGTGGAGCTCGGGCGCGGGGAGCAGGAAGGCGAGCGAGTGGTAGTACGTCTCCCCCACGAGCGAGACGCGGCCCGTGCGGACGACGTCGCGCAGCAGGTCGAGCACGTCGGGAGCCGCCTGCTCCGCCTGCTCGACGAACGTGCCGGTGAGCGACAGGCTGAACCGGAACTCCGGGAACCGCGCGAGGGAGTCCCGTAGCCGGGTGAGAGCAGGGCGGTAGCACCGCTCGGCGATCCCCGCGAAGATCGCCAGGTTCCGGGCGACGTCGAAGTACGGCCGACCGGAGCCCAGGTCGACGTACCGGAATCGGGCCAGCCGCCACGGCTGGTGCAGGTGGAGATACAGGACGATCTTCACGGCCGGCTCCCCGCCGCGTCGAGGAGCTCGACGTAGACGCCGACGGTCTCGAGGGCCCGCTCCGGCCACCCCGCCTTGAGCGCCTCCCAGCGACTCGCGTCGCCCATCAGGCGGCGCAACTCCGGATACTGTAGAAGCTCGCCGATGCGGCTCGCGAATTCGTCGATGTCCCAGAAGTCCACCGCGAACGTGTTCTCGGTGATCTCGGCGACGCCGCTCGTTTTCGAGACGATCGTGGGTACCCCGGCGGCCATCGCCTCGAGGGCCGCGATCCCGAACGGCTCGACGACCGACGGCAGGACGAACACGGAGGCGCCGGCGAGCAACAGGCTCCGTTCCTCCTCGGTGACCTTCCCCAGGAACAGGACGCGGTCGGAGATCCCCAGGTGCGCCGAGAGGGTGAGGAGCCGGGGGAGCTCCGGTCCCTCCCCGGCGACGACGAAGGTCGCCGCGGGAGCGAGCGGCGCCACGCGGGCCGCGGCGCGCAGGAACGTGTCGACGCCCTTCATCGCCGCGAGACGGCCCAGGTAGAGGACGATCACCCCGGCGTCGCGCAGGCGCTCGAGGCGCGGGGTGGGTCGGACGGCGTTGTAGACGACGCGGACCTTTCCGGGGGGCACGCCGTACCGGTCGACCACCTGCTGCTTGAGGTGCCGGCTGACCGCGATCACCCGGTCCGCCCTCTGGAGGCCGTACGCCTCGTGTTCGCGGATCTCCGCGCCGGGGAACCCGAGGGTTCGGTCGTACTCGGTGGAGTGGATCGTCATCACGAGCGGCCGGCGCATCCGACGGGAGAGCGCGACGCCCCCCCGGGTCCCGAACCAGTCGTGGACGTGGACGACGTCGACCTCCTTCAGGCCCGCGAGGGATCCGACCCAGTCGTTGTAGCTGTTCATCGAGGTGTCCCACCCCGGCTCGGCCGGCCCCGAGGTGACCTGGTAGGCGAACGGGACGGGCGGTTCCCCTTCGGTCCGTCGCCCAGGCCAACGGAAACTGACGCCCTGAGTCTCGGTGAACGGGCCGTGGAACGGGGTGAGGAAGGTGATCCGATGGCCCATGCGTCCGAGCTCCCGGCACAGTTCATAGCAGTGGACCCCGAGACCGCCGGTGTGATTCGGCGGGTACTCCCATCCGACCATGACGATGTGGAGCTTCCGGACCGGGACCCGGGGGGGCGTCGACGGGGTCTCCTCCGGCGTGCGACGCCACGCGAGCGTGGACGTCAGCGCCTCCAGCTGGGAGCGGTCGCGCCGGACCAGCTTGCCCGAGGTGCGCGAGCTCGACTCCCGCGATCGACCCACGGCGCGTCGCGTGTGCGGCTTGGGTCGGCCGCCGGTCGTCCTCACTCGGGCGGCCCGGGTCCGCCCCTTCGTGCGGCGCGATGGGGCTTCGGTCATCGATCCCCCCGCGTGGGAACCCCGGGGCCGGCGGCGAGGCCGACCCTTCTGCTCGACAACCCGACCCGCTCCGCGCCGGCCGAGCCTCCCCGAGGTCTAAGTGTTTCGCCCTTCCGACGCGGGGGGAACTTCGAGGGAGCAACGGTCAAATCGGAGCCGAGCGATGACCCGGTCGACCTCCATGGTAGGCGCGCCGGCCACGCCCCGCAGGATCCGGGCGGTGCTGTTCGACCTCGGCAATACCCTGGTCGACGATCGCGACTATGACGAGATGGAACGCGTCGCACACACCATCGGCATCGACGCCGACGCGGAGGGGTTCGCCCACACCTACCGGGAAGTGGACCGCGAATACGACGCGGGGGGTGGGACGATGGGCGTCGGGGGATTCTGGACCGAGGTCCTCCAGAGGCTACGCGGCGGGCCCGTCTCGGCGGACCAGGTGCGGGCGTTCTGCGAACGGATGGCCGCTCGGGTCACGCCGGCGCAGAGGTTCTCGGACACCCAGCGTTGCCTCGACGAGCTCCGGCGAAGGGGCCGGGCCCTCGGGGTCATCACCAACGGCCGCACGGAGGAGATCGCCCGCGAGATCTTGGACCGGACG
This sequence comes from Thermoplasmata archaeon, assembly GCA_022750155.1. GTDB lineage: Archaea > Thermoplasmatota > Thermoplasmata > Lutacidiplasmatales > UBA184 > Lutacidiplasma. Next base: position 24,044 of record JAKIWG010000031.1, read on the forward strand.
GGGATCCTCCGGTACTTCCAGGTCGTCGTGGCGGCCGGAACCGAGGGGATCGCCAAACCGCACCCGGGGATCTTCCAGCGCGCGCTCGACCTCCTGAAGGTCTCGGCCCGCGAGACGGTCTACGTCGGAGACCTCCCCAACGTCGACGCGCGCGCCGCGCGCGACGCGGGCCTCTTCGGGGTGTGGTTGAATCGCGAGGGGACGGGGTTCGGCGACGACCCGCCGGAGATCACCTCGCTCACGGAGCTCCCCGGATTCATCCGGGCGTTGGAGCTCGTCCGGTGACCGTCCTGGCGGGTCGCGGGCGCTTTCGTTAAATACACTCGCCCGGTCCATTGCGGCACCGCCCGGTCATACCCTTCGGGGAATGGCCGACGGGGCGCCGCCACGGCGAGCCGGGGACTCATGATCCGCGCTCTTCCAGGGCGACGCCACAGGGCCCGATGGGGCATGGAGCCCCGAGATCCCCTCCCCGGAGACGGGGAGTGACCTCTCGGGACTGACGAGGAGAGAGATTGAATGTTTCGCTTAGCTCAAGAAGGTAAGCAAGAGCATATTCCGCCAGTCCAAGTCGGTCACGACATCGTACAATAAGTAGCCCAGAAAGGATCGTGCAACAAATCCGGTTGATCCTGCCGGCGGGCACCGCTATTGGAGTTCGCTTAAGCCATGC